>JAOUNW010000134.1 GCA_029880755.1 Gammaproteobacteria bacterium | reverse complement strand
CCATTACCCATAGACAGTCCTGCACAGAATCATTGCGGCAGCTGCAGTGCCTGCATCGATGTCTGCCCTACCGCTGCCATTATTGGCCCTTATCAACTGGATGCGCGCCGCTGTATTTCTTATCTTACTATTGAGCTCCGAGACGCCATTCCTGAAGAGCTAAGACCGTTATTGGGAAACCGTATCTACGGTTGTGACGATTGTCAGCTGGTTTGCCCCTGGAACAAATTCAGTCAAAAAACAGCTGAGGGGGATTTTCTTGCCAGGCACAATCTGGATTCAGAGAGTTTGCTTTCCCTTTGGAGTTGGACAGAGCAAGAGTTTTTGGGGAAAACCGAGGGTTCAGCGATTCGCCGTATCGGTTATGATTGCTGGACGAGAAATCTGGCTGTGGCATTAGGTAATGCGCCGGCAAGTGACAAGATAATTCAGGCTTTATCGTCCCGCCTTAACAACGCACCACCGATGGTGGCTGAACATATTCTTTGGGCCATAAAGCAGCAACAGGTTCGGCTAGCCAGGTAATGCGATCGATATCAGCAATCTGCCATGTTATCAGGTATCGGTTTTATCAAAATTAAAAAACTTTTCCCGATAGAAGCGTAATTCTTCAATAGACTCTCGTATATCATCAATGGCCTTGTGCGTGTTCTTCTTTTCATAGCCGTTCAGCATATCCGGCTTCCAGCGCCGTACCAATTCTTTAATCGAGCTGACGTCTATATTGCGATAATGAAACCATGCTTCCAGCTCCGGCATGTGCCGAGCCAGAAAACGCCTGTCCTGGCAAATAGTGTTGCCACACATGGGTGATTTATTCTTGCCCACATGCTGCTTAAGAAACTTAAGCGTATCTTTTTCCACATCAGCCTCACTCAAACCCGATGCCTTGATTCTCTCCACCAGACCGGTACTGGTGTGGGTGCGGGTATTCCACTCATCCATGCCGTTAAGCACAGAATCCGGTTGATACACAGCCAGAACCGGCCCTTCTGCGATCACATTGAGATTGGCATCTGTGACAATGGTAGCCACTTCAATAACGCGATCCGAATCGGGATTAAGCCCTGTCATTTCTAGGTCTATCCAGATGAGCGCGTTGGGATCCTGGGGCATGCTATGTCCTCGACTTTAGGTTAAGATATATTTTTTCAAGTTTACCATTGAATGACCATGAATAGCTTCTCTGTTATCTTTTTATCTCTGCTGACCGCCGCACTGGCAACTCAGCTCTGGCTTTCCCGCCGCCATATAAGACATATCCTGGCCCACCGGAACAAGGTCCCAGAGGCCTTCGCTGGAAAAATTTCCCTTGAAGCACACCAGAAGGCGGCCGCCTATTCTACTGCGAAGGCCCGCTTTGGCATGATCGAAGATACCCTCAGTGCGCTATTTCTCATTTTATGGACCGTTGCCGGAGGACTGAATCTACTGGACTCGGGATGGCGCCAAATGGACTGGGGACCCATTGCCACGGGCACCGCATTCATGCTCAGCGCATTTTTTGTTATGGCAATTATTGATCTTCCATCTTCGCTGTATAGCACCTTTGTGCTGGAAGAGCGTTTTGGTTTTAACAAGACAACGGCCAGGGTATTTTTTACAGATTTAGCCAAACAGGCCGCGCTCGCCTTATTACTGGGTACGCCTCTATTGCTGGCAGTACTGTGGTTAATGGAATCCATGGGCAAAAACTGGTGGCTGTATGTCTGGCTGTTATGGACTGGATTCAGCCTGTTCATGCTCTGGGCCTACCCGGTTTTTATTGCCCCACTGTTTAACAAATTTCGACCTCTGGAACAGGAGTCTGTGCGTGACCGCATCCAGTCACTGCTTGACCGTACCGGTTTTCGAAGCCGTGGGATTTTTGTCATGGACGGCTCGCGCCGATCAGCTCATGGTAACGCGTATTTCACTGGCTTCGGTAAAAACAAACGTATTGTCTTCTTTGATACCTTGCTGGAGAGTCTCGCTGATACGGAAATTGAAGCCGTGCTCGCTCACGAGCTGGGACATTTTAAACGCAAACATGTCACCAAACGCATGATACTGACGTTCTCGCTTTCTCTTGCCGGGTTGGCGTTATTGGGCTGGTTAATTAATCAGGGCTGGTTCTATACCGGCCTCGGCATGAACCACCAGTCCACCTACGGCGCGTTGATGCTGTTTATGCTGGTGGGTCCGGTGTTCAGCTTCTTCCTGCATCCACTGTTTGCCTGGGCTTCACGCAAGCACGAGTTTGAAGCGGACGACTTCGCGGCGCAACATACCGATGCACAACAGCTTATCAATGCCCTGGTAAAAATGTATGAGGAAAACGCGGCAACCCTGACACCCGATCCGTTGCATTCCATTTTTTACGACTCCCACCCTCCGGCACCGGTCAGGGTGGCGCATTTACAAACCCGTTAACGCTCCAAAGGATATTCGCCCATGAAATACGGAAAATTGTTATTCATACTACTGCTTATGTCGACAAACACGGTCAATGCGGCCCTGTTATTAGGCGATGCCAAAAAAGGTAAGGAATCCTATAACACCCATTGCACCAAATGCCATGGAACTGATGTGTTTACTCACAACAACCGCCAGGTAAAATCAGTAGAAGGCCTGGTTGCCCGGGTCAAGATGTGTAACGGTCAGTTAAAGATGAATCTGGATAAAGATACGCTGGACGATATTACCAGCTATTTAAATGAATCTTTTTACAAGTTCGAGTGAGGGTAGAAGGTATGTCTGATCTGTCCAACCAACGCTGCCTGCCCTGCGAAGCCGGTGTCAGGCCTATCGAAAAAGCAGAAGCGCTGACAAAGATGTCACAGGTAGAGGGCTGGGAATTGAATGAACCCGGCACCGAAATAAGTCGAACCTTCAAGTTCAAGAACTTTTATGAAACCATGGCGTTCGTCAATGCCTTGGCATGGATTGCTCATACCGAAGACCATCACCCGGATCTGGAGGTGGGATACGGTAGTTGTCATGTCCGCTATAGCACGCATGCAATAAAAGGTTTGTCCGCCAATGATTTTATTTGCGCTGCCAAAATCAACCTCTTACTGCCTAATTAAAACAAACGGTGGATCTGCTCATGCTGATCCACCATGCTCATCTATTCCTGCGGCATCGCAGGGTGCAATAGCTTTTCTATTGCACCAAATAACAGGTTACAAGCGACCTGCCTCTTCTTCCGGGTTGGCACCGATTTTATGAATGGACAAATCCGCGCCCTGGTATTCTTCCTCGTGCGACAAACGAATACCCACGGTACTCTTTAATATCATGTAAATTAAAAAACCGCCTATCAGTGCAATAATGATGCCTCCAAGCGTACCCACCAGTTGCGCCATAAAGCTGACACCGCCTATACCACCCAACGCTTTCTGTCCGAATATACCGCAGGCAATTCCGCCCCAGGCACCACATAAACCATGCAACGGCCACACACCCAGGACATCGTCTATCTTCCATTTATTCTGGCACAGGGTAAATGCGTAAACGAACAAGACACCGGCGGCTGCGCCAACCCCGAACGATCCAACAGGATGCATCACATCGGAACCTGCACACACTGCCACCAGACCTGCCAGCGCCCCGTTATGCACGAAACCGGGGTCGTTCTTGCCTGCAACAAGCGCGCCCAGGACCCCTCCTACCATGGCCATTAAGGAGTTCACTGCCACGATTCCGCTGATACCCTGTACGCTTTGCGCGCTCATAACGTTAAAGCCAAACCAACCTACTACCAGAATCCAGGACCCTAAGGCCAGAAACGGAATGTTGGATGGCGGAATAGCATGTACCCTGCCATGTTTATCGTATCTACCCAAACGTGCTCCCAGAGTAATCACCGCTGTTAATCCCAACCATCCACCCATGGCATGCACCACAATAGATCCGGCAAAGTCATGAAACTTGGCGCCGAACATCGAAGCAATTTTTTCCTGAATCCCGTAATTTTCCGCCCAGACAATGCCTTCAAAAAACGGATACACCAACGCAACAAACAACGTTGAGGCGACAACTTGCGGCCAGAACCTGGCGCGCTCAGCAATGCCTCCTGAGATAATTGCCGGAATGGCGGCCGCAAACGTCAACAGAAAGAAAAACTTCACCAGAGCAAAACCGTTTTTTTCCATTAACTGATCCGATCCCACAAAAAAATCGACGCCGTAAGCAACACTATAGCCAATACAAAAATAAGCAACGGTCGATACCGAGAAATCAGTAATAATTTTCACTAGTGCATTGACCTGATTTTTCTTTCGCACTGTGCCCACTTCAAGAAAGGCAAAGCCGGAATGCATGGCGAGCACCATGGCTGCCCCCATTAATACAAAAAATACATCAGCTCCCGATTGAGATTCCATTAGTCGCGCCTCGAACAATTATTATTAGTGAATAAATTTATACTTCCTGTCTTCCGGTGAATGCCCGGGTAAGTGTGTTTTTATCAATATACTCCAGCTCTCCCCCCACCGGCACGCCGTAAGCAATGCGTGTTGCCTTTATGCCCCGGCTGCGCACCAGCTCTCCCACATAGTGTGCCGTCGCTTCACCTTCTACGGTGAGATTGGTTGCCAACACGACTTCGGCGATCTCCCCGGTATCCAGAAGCGACTCAAGCCGGTCTATCCCCAACTGCTCCGGGCCGATTCCATCTAACGGAGAAAGATGGCCCATCAGTACGAAGTAACGGCCGTTATAAATACCAGACTGTTCCAGCGATTGTAAATCAGTGGGAGATTCAACAATGCATAACAAGGAATGATCGCGGCGTGTGGAGGCACAAATACTGCAAATTTCATCTTCCGTTAGATTGTGGCAAGACTTGCAATGCCCCACCACCTCCATGGCATCGACCAGCGCCTTGGATAATTCACGACCGCCGTCACGGTCACGTTCCAGCATGTGATATGCCATGCGCCGGGCACTTTTCGGTCCAACACCTGGCAATCGGCGCAAGGCCTCGATAAGACGGCCGATAGCCCTGGACTCAAGCATTGGCTTTTAGAACGGCAAGTTGAGCCCGGGAATATTCAGTCCGGCAGTGACTGCCGACATCTTATCCTGGGTGGTGGTTTCCACTTTGCGTACGGCATCGTTCACCGCAGCAGCAATCAGGTCTTCCAGAACCTCCTTATCATCTTCCATCAGACTAGGATCAATAGT
>JAOUNW010000003.1 GCA_029880755.1 Gammaproteobacteria bacterium | reverse complement strand
TTAGTATCATCGATTTCATTTTTTATCAACTTCTTTCAATTGCATTAAGAATATTCTTTTGGTTCGTTCGTCGGCTGCAACAGTTGATTATATAGAACGGTCTGCATTTGTTTGTGACCAGTCTCAAATATTACACCTCGATGTCCTTATTTTTAAGGGAAAAGTGATAACTGTATAAGTAAATGCTTATTGTGATAGATAGAATGGTCTCAATTATTACAAACGACTGGTTGGAGATGCCGCGTATTGGCGTAATAAAACCAGCCCATGGGTTAGGATCAATCCCAAAAGAAAACGGGCCCGTTTGGGCCCGTTTTTATTGGCTTTCGCCAGTCAATTACAGTCACTTGGGTAATTGCTTGCTGCGGAACAAGACCAGGAACAGCAGCAGGGCGATCAGGCCCGACAGTCCTTCTTTCGAGAACTGACCAACTACCACCCCGAGATTTTTGACCACGCCGGTGGCGCCCGGGAACAGGATGTCGATCATTACGAAAGCAAGGATCAGTGCAAAGCCAAACTCCGTTAGATAACGCAGCCAGTCAGTGACCTGGTTAAGCGTATCCTTGAAGGATAGCTTTTCGGTTGCTTTGGCCATTTGAGTGTCTCCTTTCTCTTTTTTGACTATTAAGTTAGCGAGAAATTATTTGTCGCGGTAAAGAGAAATGAACACCAGCAATGCGATCATGCCGACCAACCCATGACCAATAAAGCTGTTCACCATGGCGGCCACATTGTTAACAATGTTGGTGGTGCCGGGGAACAACAGGTCAACGACCAGGAAGGTGACTGCCAGGCTCATACCAAGGCCTACAATGCCGTGGAGCATGCCTGTGACCATGTCGAATGATTGATGTAGTTTCATGATTCTTACCTCATATTAATTGGCGTTTTGTGCCACTTGATCCAAGTGTAGTCGAGGCGTAATCGGTTTTAAGGCTACCGTGATAGAACTTTTCTATATTGGTACATAAGAATGTAACGAAATACTTAATTAACATAACCTGTAAACAGAGGGGTTTTGTCTGGCCTGGGTGATACCGGCTGGTAACCGCCACCGGCGGACAGTAAAGTAGGCCGCTAACGAATGTTTATTCATAGAGGGCAAGCACAATCATGAAGCACCGTTTATTTCTCATTTTTCTGGCGGCTTACAGCGCTGCCAGTGTTGCCGAGCCGGAGCTAAAAGGCACCCCGGGCGAGCTAAGCAGTTATCTTTCCGGGGTACCGGAGAAGGTGTTTATTTCGGGCTATGGCGAGATCAAGGCAAATGCCGATAAGGCCGTGATTACATTGGTGGTTAAGACGGAAGACAGCAAGCTCAGTGGCGCGATTAAAAAGAATAAAGAAGTGCGTAACACCATCCGGAACGTGCTGAAGCAGAAGGGTATCAAGCCCGAATACATTAAAGACTCCAAGTTTTCCTCCACGCCGGAGTACGGATTCTTTGGCGACAAGCCCAACAATTACAAAGTGAATAATATCGTGTCTATCGAGATTCATACCGGCGAGGAACTGGAAGCCGCATCCAGTCTGGTGGATGAGTATGCCAGCGTATCGTTAGTGAGCACTCGCTTTGAACAATCGGACAAGCAGAAATACGAAAACAGCGCCCTGCAAAAGGCCATAGAAAACGCTAATGCCAAAAAGGCGGTCTATGAAAAGACACTCAACATTCGTCTGAAGCTGGTGAATTTGTCGGAGCAGGTGATACAGGCTGCGCCACAGCACCGCTTGCGCGAAGCCAAGCTAAAAGCCATGTCCGCCAGTTACGAGATGGAAGACTCCATGGGTGGCGCCGGACAGAGCTTTGGCGAACTGACCTATATTTCCAATGTAAACCTGACGCTGAGAATAGAGTAGTAGGGGCCATTGGAAGACATTGGCAAAGCGATAAGGAAGGGATAGTGGATGCTGTATTTCACAATGTACTAATTTCTGTTAATAACGTGAGAAGACAATAATGAGTGAGTTTAATAATGTGACCGTCGTTAAAAAGGCCAATATCTATTTCGACGGCGGCGTCACCAGCCGCACCATCCAGTTTGTTAATGGCGAAAAGAAAACACTCGGTATCATGCTGCCGGGTGAATACACCTTTGATACCGGCAAGAAGGAACTGATGGAAATTCAGTCGGGAGAAGTGGAGGTATTATTGCCCGGAGAGAGCACGTGGCGCCGCTTTGGGGCGGGTGACACCTTTGAGGTGGCGGCCAATGCCTCGTTTCAGATTAAGTCGAACGGCGTGACCGACTATTGCTGCTCTTTTATTGATTAGACGTTTGTTTCCGGATGGTCGTGAGATAGCCCCCGGTAGAGACTGAAAATCATGACCAGTAACACCAGGGCGAAGGGCAGGCCGGTGGCAATGGCGGCGGTTTGCAGTGCGGTTAAGCCGCCGCCAATGAGCAATGCCGCGGCGACCACCCCTTCCGTGCTGGCCCAGAATATGCGTTGAATCACCGGTGGATTGGGCTTGCCGCCGGCACTGATGATGTCGATCACTAAAGAGCCTGAATCCGATGATGTCACGAAGAAGGTAATCACCACCAGCGTCGCCAGCAGGCTGGCCGCCGTTATCAGAAACCCGGGAAGGTCGGTACCTGCTGCACTCGGTAGATGATCAAAAAAGAAAAACAGGGAGCGGGCCAGGTTGTCGTTGACGGCCTGTGCCATATTGCTGTCGGTAAATAACTCAATGTACAGGGCGCTATCACCGAATACGCTCAGCCAGAAAAAGGTGAGCAGTGTCGGTACCAGCAATACCCCGGTGATGAATTCGCGGATGGTGCGCCCCTTGGAGATACGGGCGATAAACATGCCCACGAACGGAGACCAGGCAATCCACCAGCCCCAATAAAAAACCGTCCAGCCGTTTTGCCAACTGCCGCCGGTATAGGTTTCATTCCAGAAGCCGAGATAGAAGAACGAATTGAGATACTGTCCCAGATTCTCCACAAAGCCATTCAGAATAAACAGGGTGGGTCCTGCCAGTAATACGAATAACAACAGTACGGCAGCAGCAATCATATTGATTTCTGACAATCGCTTGATGCCGCGGTCCAGTCCGGACACAACAGACAGGGTTGCGACGAAGGTGATGCAGACTATCAGTATTATTTTTATCGACGTTGTTTGCGGGATATCAAACACATGATGTAACCCGGCATTCACCTGACTGACTCCTAGGCCCAGTGACGTGGCGACACCAAACAAGGTGGCGACGGTCGCCAGAATGTCGATGGCATGTCCCCAGCCGCCGTGAATACGTTCTCCCAGGACCGGTTCAAAGACGGCACGAATACTCAACGGTTGTTTGCGGTTAAAGGCAAAATAGGCCAGCGCCAGACCCACCAGGGTATAGATGCCCCAGGCATGCAAACCCCAGTGCAGGAAGGTTGTTATCATGGCATCTTCGGCGGCGGCCGCAGTACGCGGTTCGGCCCCATGGGGCGGTGTTACCAGGTGATACATGGGTTCGGCGACGCTGTAAAACAGCAGGCCGATGCCCATGCCGGCGCTGAACAACATGGCGAACCAGGCGATGCGGCTGAACTCCGGTTTGGTGTTGGCGCCGCCCAGGCGTACGCCGCCAAAACGGCCTATGGCCAGGTAGATCATGAAGGCGAGAATCAAATTGGTCAGCAACACAAAAAACCAGCCACTCTGGTTGGCGATCCATGCCTGGGTATGGCTGAAGACATCGGCCAATTGCCTGAGGAAAACGAAACTGGCTATGACAAAGCCCGCTATCAGGGTGATAGAGATAAGAGAAACCCAGGGATTAAAGTCCAGCAGTAACTTCTGGTTCCTGGTATAGGTCCAGTTTTTCACGTTCGGTGTTTCTTGTTTTTGTGATCAGATCTGTTTTTGGAACACAAAAATTCCCCAGGTCAGATAGCCGCGTTCGCCGCCGTCTATCCAGTGCCCCAGACCCTTCTTCATGCGCTCCACGTACTCGGTTTCCACCACCTTGGTTAGATCAGTCTGTTTCTTTTCTGTTTCTTCCCTGACCCGGCTGTAGTGTTTGATGAGCTGGTCGGTATGTTCTTCGAAGTCAATTTCCACCATGCCGTATTTTTTAGTCTGTTCGCGATAAAAGCGGGGAGAGCCAAGGGAGGTGAGATGAATCCGGTCGAGGATGGGTTGCAGTACGCCATCGGGGCAGTCATCGGACTGCATTGGGTCGGTAAAAATGAATCGGCCGCCCAGTTTTAATACTCGGGATACCTCTTGAATAACCCTCTCTCTGTGACCGCTATGTAAAATGGCGTCCTGTGACCAGACCATATCAAATTCTTCTTCATGCGCCGGAATATTTTCAAAGCTGCCGTCCACCACCATGATTTTATGGCTTAGGCCACGCTCCTTGTTGTAGCTTCGGGCGCGCTCATTTTCCTTCTCGCTCAGGTTGAGCGCCATGACGGAGCAGCCGAAAGTCGAAGCCAGGTAGCGCGCAGCGCCGCCATAGCCGGAACCGATGTCGAGCACGCGATTCTCGGTTTTGAGTGGCACCATTGCCGCCATGTGCCGTACAGTACGGCGGCTGGCACTGGTGATGGACTCTTCCGGACTATTATATAAACCGATATGGATGTCTTCGCCGCCCCAAATGTTGGCGTAGAAGTTATCGGCGTCTTCGCTGTTGTAGTAATCGCGGGCCGTATTGACCGCTTCAGAATAATTGTTTCCCATAGTGATTAGCTCTCCGGGTCATCTGTTTCCTGATAGGTTTTTTCCGCTATGTGTACCAGAAAGTCCGGATCATTCGCCTTGAATGTCTCTTGAAAGTCGCCATAGGTTTCAACATGCTGAAAACCCACTTCGTGCATCAGGCGCCGGGTGTATTTCTTGCGCAATGGAAACATATTGAGGTGGTATGCGGATCCGTCAGGAAAGGAATACCGAAAACGGGCCAGGCCTTCATCGACATGTTCCGGTTCAGCCACTACATCCTCGCCACAATAATAGAATTTGTGTTTAGTGCTGAATCCCTCGTCCAGTATGGAGTCGTAATTACGCTGATCGAGAATCAAAATGCCGTCATGATTCAATGTGGCGTAATACTCCGCCAGGGCCTTGCGCCGGTCATGTTCCTTGAATAAATGGGTAAAGGAATTACCCAGGCAAATGACAGCATCAAATTGTTCATGAATGGTACGATTTAACCAGCGCCAGTCCGCTTGAACTGCACGCAGAATGTAGCCGCGGTTGCGGGCATTTTGAAATGCCCTTGCCAGCATTTCCGGACTGCCGTCGGCGCTGACCACATCAAAGCCCGCGCTCAACAGTCGCACAGAATGGAAGCCGGTTCCCGTTGCCACATCAAGTACGCGTTTTACGCCATAGCTTCTCAGTTGTTCAATAAAAAACTCACCCTCACTTTTCCAGCGTCGTTCCCAGTCGATGAGTTCATCCCATTTCTCCACGAAACTTTTGACGTACTCTTCTTTGTAGTGACTGGTATCTCGGACGGAGGTTGGGTCTTCGCCGAAAGATTGGGCGTGATTTGCCTTACTCAATATGTCTCTCCCATTAGTTTGGTAATGAAAAATAACGGGTGAACAGAATCCACCTTGTGCCGGTTAACGACGGGCCGTCGTAGTCATTTCAGATTGTGTTCAAGCTGCCCGGAGGCAATGACGTGTAGTACGCGGACTACAACTATGGCAGGATGGCTGTGCCAATCCCTGAATGATGAGCAAGTCTGAATCAGGCAGAGAGCCGGATTCGCCTGCTGAAATACCATCTAGAACGGCAAGTGTACCGTAGCGGGCGCGCCATAACAAATATGACACTGATTATCGGTTTATCGCTTAGTGTTCAAAGGATTGCCTGATTTTGTCGTGCGTCGATAATGTCAGGAAATCAAAATTTGTGGAGGCGGTGAGAATAGAAATATCAGCAATAACTAATATTGCTGTGCGTGACAGGCACCAAAGAGTTGGTTCAGTCGAATATTCGTGTCGCTACATTAACTATAAATTGGCTATGAAATCGTCATCATTAAAACAATGGGCCAGGTCCCTTAAGCGCCATATCGGTGCGCTTTATCTGGCATCGCGGGATGCGCGCGTGCCGCTGCCGGCGAAGTGGATCATTGTCCTGGTACTGGCTTATGCCTTGAGCCCCATAGACCTCATTCCCGATTTTATTCCCGTGATTGGTTATCTGGATGATTTATTGTTATTGCCGTTGGCAATTTGGCTGGCGTTGCGTTTAGTGCCTCGTGATGTGTGGCTGGAGTGTCAGGCGCAGGCAGAAAAATCAGTGGATAGCGCACCGCCAAGCACCGCTGGCGCGGTCGCGATTGTTTTGATCTGGCTGTTAGTAATTATTGCAGTGGTGTTTGTACTCTATTGAACAGCAGATCGCGTAGGGCGGATTAAGCGTGAGCGAATCCGCCGTAGGGTATCGTCATGCAATATTAATCTCAAACCCCTGCGGCGCAATAAAAAAGCCATTGCGCCCTACGCAGACAATGACGTGGATAACGTAGGGCGGATTAAGCGTGAGCGAATCCGCCGGACGAAAAATCGTCAAATGCTTTCTCAGGAATGTAATTGCCGTAGGGTATCGTCATGCAATATTAATCTCACACCCCTGCGGCGCAATAAAAATGCCATTGCGCCCTACGCAGACAATGACGTGGATAACGTAGATTGCGTAGGGCGGATTAAGCGCGAGCGAATCCGCCGGATGAAACAATGTGATTGCTGCCTGGGTGAATCCGAAACCTACGCGGGAGGGTCCAGCGTAATACCTGAAGTATTGTTGATACGAAACCAGCCTGTCAGGCTATAACGTGACCTGTGGGTAGCCAACACTTCATGAGGAAACTCTTCGCTCAAGAAGATAACCATTTTCCCGAAGGTCGGCGTCACCTTCTCAATAATATTGTCATGTTTGTCATAGACAACCAGCTCGCCGCCGTCATGATGTTGCCAGGCCGGGTTAAGATAAAGAATGACCGAGAGCTTGCGATTGGACTCGCCCTGAAAGGCATCGTAATGCTTTTTATAGAATGCGCCTTCAGGGTAGTGAGCATACATACACTCAAAATCAAACAGACCGAGATAAAGCTCCCGGTTTATTCTCAGTCTCAAGGACTCAATCCAGTCGAGGTAGCTTTTCACGCTTGTGTTGTCTTCATCTACCCAGCAAATACGATCGCCGCGTACAAAACGGTTAACCAGGACATTGTCGTGACGTCCGATGGCCGCCGTTTTGAAATGGCTGTTGTCCAGTTTTTTGATGTCAATAAACAGTGACTGGATCAGGTCGGTGGGTAGAAAGTCTGAAACGACACAATAGCCTTGATCGCGCAGGGACTGAATAATGCGCGTATAGATGTCACCGTCGTAGGGCCCTTGCGCCCTGGGGAGTGCGTTCAAGCAAATATTCCTCTTTCTATTCCAAATCGTGGCGATTTATACTCCAAAACCCATGCCTTGCCTATATGAATGTCTTACGACCGTGGCCCAGAAAAACTGACCATGCCGGATATCCGAAGATGTTGCGCTTGACCGAAATAAAACTCCCTCTGGATCACCCGGAGTCAGCCCTGCGCGAGGCAATACTCGGGAAGCTGAACATAACGGCTGAACAGCTGCTTGGGTATGCCGTGGTTCGGCGCGGCTATGACGCCCGTAAGCGTGGCGCGATCACATTCATTTATAGCCTGGATGTACAGACTACCTGTGACGATCAGGTTCTCAGGCGTTTTCAAAAAGACAACAGCGTCAAATCGGCGCCGGACATGACTTATCACTTTGTCGCACAGGCACCGCCAAATCTGACGGAACGGCCGGTAGTGATCGGCCTGGGGCCATGCGGGTTATTCGCCGGTCTGGTTCTGGCGCAAATGGGATTCCGCCCTATCATTCTGGAGCGCGGCAAGGCGGTGCGTGAGCGCACGGTTGACACTTTCGGCCTCTGGCGTAAACGGGTGCTGAATCCGGAGTCCAATGTCCAGTTTGGTGAAGGGGGTGCCGGCACCTTTTCTGACGGCAAACTTCACAGCCAGATAAAAGATCCTCATTATCGCGGCCGCAAGGTCTTGACCGAATTCGTCAAAGCCGGGGCGCCGGAAGAGATTCTCTATGTCAGCAAACCTCACATCGGCACATTCCGGCTGGTGGGTATGGTAGAGAATATGCGCAATACTATTCAGTCCCTGGGCGGTGAAATCCGTTTTCAGAGCCGGGTGCACCAAATCAATGTAGAACAGGGCGAGGTGCGTGCTGTGACACTGGCGGATGGCGAGGTGATTGACACTCGTCACGTGGTATTGGCGGTGGGTCACAGTGCCCGCGACACGTTCCAGATGCTGTATGACCAAGGCGTTTATGTGGAAGCCAAACCGTTTTCCATTGGTTTGCGCATTGAACATCCGCAGTCATTAGTTGACCGTTGCCGTTTTGGTCCCCAGGCGGGCCATCCGTTATTGGGGGCGGCGGATTACAAACTGGTGCACCACTGCAAAAACGGCAGATCAGTTTACAGTTTTTGTATGTGTCCGGGGGGTACGGTAGTGGCGGCGGCTTCGGAACCGGGGCGAGTCGTGACCAATGGCATGAGCCAGTATTCGCGCAATGAACGTAATGCCAATAGCGCTATCGTTGTCGGCATTACACCGGAGGATTATCCGGATGGTCCGTTGGCAGGTATCGAGTTTCAACGACACTGGGAAGAACGTGCGTTTGAGTTGGGCGGCGGTAATTATGATGCGCCGGGGCAACTGGTGGGCGACTTTCTGGCAAAGCGGCCATCGACCCGGTTTGGGCAAGTGCAGCCATCCTACACGCCTGCGGTGCATTTGGGTGATTTGAGCACTTGTTTGCCGGAGTACGCTATTGATGCGATTCGCGAGGCCTTGCCTGCCTTTGATAAACAGATAAAGGGTTTCGCCATGAGTGATGCTGTACTCACCGGTGTCGAGACCCGCACATCATCGCCGGTGCGTGTTAAACGCAAGGATGATTATCAGAGCGTGAATACGCAGGGACTTTATCCGGCGGGCGAGGGCGCCGGTTATGCCGGCGGGATTCTGTCGGCGGCAGTAGACGGCATTAAAGTTGCGGAGGCCCTGGCCCTGGACATGATTGCCAGCACTACGAGCACAGCAGATTGAGTGAATTTGATGTCATTGTTTTGGGTGCCGGTGCGGCCGGGCTATTCTGCGCGTTCCACGCCGGTCAGCGCGGGCGCAAGGTGCTGGTTCTGGAGCGCAGCAATAAACCGGGAAAGAAAATCCTCATGTCCGGTGGCGGGCGCTGTAATTTTACCAATCTCGATATTAGCGCCGACAATTATATTTCCGCCAACCCGCATTTTTGCAAGTCAGCATTAAAGCGCTACACGCCCACGGATTTTATCGCCCTGGTGGAACAGCACGGCATCCGGTATCACGAGAAAAAATCTGGACAGTTGTTTTGTGATGACTCCGCCAAAGATATTTTGGCAATGCTGTTGAACGAGTGTGAACGTGCGGGCGTCAGGATTTATACCCGGTGCGAAACCGGGAAGATTGAAACCATCGATCAGGGAGAAGGCAGTAGCGCCCGGTTTCGGTTGCACACAGACCGTGGCCTGCTGACGGCGCGGTCGTTGGTCATCGCAACTGGAGGGCTATCCATTCCAACGCTGGGCGGCAGCGGTTACGGTTATGATGTCGCCCGCCAGTTTGGTCTGGCGGTGTTGGCTGTTCGGGCCGGACTGGTGCCGTTTACCTTTAGCGGCCGGTTTAAGGAAACCTGTGATCGGTTGTCCGGCGTATCGGTGGAGCAAGCGCAGCTTTGTGCACCGGGAACGTGTTTTACGGAAAGCATTCTGTTTACCCATCGCGGGATGAGTGGCCCGGCGGCACTGCAGCTTTCCAGTTACTGGCAATCAGGGGAGAGTATCGCGCTTGATTTGTTTCCCGGCGAGTCCCTGGAGAAATGGCTTCTTACACAAAAACGCACCCATCCAAAAAGCCTGTTACGAAGCTTGTTGGCGCAATGCCTGTCGAAGAATCTGGTCGCTGAATTACAAACACTGTTCTGGCAAGCGTGGGCCGAAATACCGTTAGCGGAAATCCCAGATGAGACATTAAAAACATTGTCCAGTGGTTTGCAGGCTTGGCAACTCAAACCATCGGGCACAGAAGGCTACCGGACGGCGGAAGTGACACTGGGCGGTATTGATACCCGGCAGCTATCCTCCAAGACCATGGAGAGTACAGTGCAGCCGGGCCTCTATTTTATCGGCGAAGTGGTGGATGTGACCGGGCATCTGGGCGGCTTTAATTTTCAGTGGGCCTGGTCGTCTGCTTATGCAGCAGCCCAGTATGTCTAGGTGCCGAGAGACTCTACCCAGGAATAATCGGATCAGCGGTACTCTATAAAATATATCGCCACACCCAGTGCGATTAGTGCGATCTCGAACACGGTAATCCACAACAGGACATAGGTAATACGCCGCGCTGTGGGTTTCATGGGTTGCCAGATTCTGCGCATGTACCAGCGCCACGGCCCGAACCAGGACCAGCGCCGCCAACTTGTCAGGTATGTCCGCATATAGTTGGCCCAGGCGACCAGGCTTTTGTCCACTTCATGTAAATAAGCTTCCCTTTCGTTTTCCGGAAGACGCTCGTAACGGTCAGTGATGGTAAGTTTTGATCCTTGCCCTTCCGGCTCTATTTTGATTTCCGTGTTCGACTTGATACCCGAGTTGTAGTCGATGCGCAAACCCTTGTCGGAGGGATGCACCGTCAGTTCGTAATCAAATTCAAACGGTTGCTCCTGGCTGAGATTACGGCCACTGAAGCGATAACGTCTGTCCGAAACAGCCTGCCACTGGTTAAATTCCAGGTACGGATTAATGCGAAACAGGCGTTCGATATCCTGACAGAACTGGTTCAGGTCTTCGGTTGATAATGGGGTAGTTAGTGAGGCCCAGGCAATGTCCTGGCTGTGTTCCCCGTGTGAATCACTCATCGGGATAGGGGACTACCAATAAGGGCGTCTTAAGGCCTTTTGTCAGAGGGTCTGTAATCATGCGCGAGCGCAGCCCGGGTTTACCTTTGGGCCGGGGGGATCCCATGACCACCAGATCAAAGTTTTGTTCCTTGCTTGCCGCAAGCAGGCATTCGTCCGGTTCACCCACGACCAATGCCTTGGTATAAGTTAATTCGTGTTCTGTTGCTGCCTGACTCACGCGCTCAAAATGTTCATCGGCCTCTTTGCCAAGCTCGGTCTCCAGATAACGACGGAAGGTATCACGCGTTGAACCATTGTTAAGCCAGTCATCGCCGGTCATACCCTGCCAGAAGGTAGGCACAACAATCAGGTGATGGATATGCGCGCCTTTGTTGCACAGGTTAATGGCGGTCTGTTCCGCCGCTAACGCTCCCTCGGTGCCGTGGCTTGCCAGTAGTATACGGTTAACTGTTGTCATTGCTTATTCGTTTAATCAGAAAAAGACCGGTGCCCGCGAAACGCGGACACCGGTCTTGTCTTGCTGATAAATTTTAGTAGGTAAGGAACACAGCAAAGGCAATCACTAATGCGAATACCAGTGCCATGAAGTCTTCTTTGCGATCACTGCCGAAAATTGACAGCGCCGAACCACGATCAAATTTATTTTCGCTCATCTTCAGGTCCTCACGTTAAATTTTTTCGCTGATAAGCATCATCACTACGACCAGTGATAACGCCGCTTTGACAAAACCGACAATGCCGCCGATTACGGCTGGTTGGCCGCCCGCCTGTTTCATGGAGCCGATGGTAATCTGCATACCAAGACCCACCAGACCAAAAGCGAATAACCAGGTTATCCAGTTACGGAATGCCTTGATCTTTTTGGCGGTATGTCGCACAGCTTTATGGGCGCCTTTCAGGATTTTGTTGGCATCCTTTGATAGAGCCTTGGAATTTACCAGGCCGCGCAGGACGTCATCGTCATCCGGAGACATAATTTTTCTATTCTCAACCAGTCGTTGTAGCGCGTCCTTGCGGTCGGTACGCTCAATCTTGCCAAATTCAGAACGCAGTGTGGCGACATCTGCATCTTTGAGAAGCTTATCGTCTTTAAAGCCTGACTCCGCTGTATTCCCGAAATATTTGCCCTTGTAGTGTTCTGCCGGGGCAAAGATGCCTGTGCTGGAAAGAGCGAACATCAAAATGAAGCCCAGAACAAACACAGGGAACTTGGCAAAAATGACCTGACCTACGTTGACCTGCGTTGCACTCTCTTCACGTTTGACATACCAGACAGCCAGCCACAATACGATAATGGGCAGCACCAGTACGCGGGTAATGTTAAAGATTTCCGCTACCTTTAGGGTCTCAATGCCGTCCGGCTGGAAGGCCAGTGCGGCACCTGCCACCTGAGCCGAATTCAGAATACCGGTTCCCGCCCAGGCGCCGAATTGCACATAGGACATTCCCAGCAACTGACCAATAATCGGGAACACAAACATACAGCCCACGCCCCAGATCAGGATGGTGCCAATGGTATAGGCGATTTCCACGGACTTGGCCTGAACCACGGGGGCCGCAGCCACTGTTGCTGACACGCCGCATACGCCCATGCCGGCGGACAATACACCGCCCATGGAGTTAGGGATTTTGCGTTTACCACCGATCCACAGCACCATACCCACGGAACCCAACACAAAGAAACCAATCATGACAATGGACAGGCCGCCCAGATTCTTTAATTCTGCCGCGCTATACAATGTGCCTAATAGAATTACACCGGTTTTGAGTCCCAGACGAGACAGGCGTACGCCGTTCTGTGCCCACTCGGGTATGCTGAAGACGTTGACAATGACCATGCCGGTGACGATGCCAATGACAACATAGTTGAGACCGAGCAACTTATGGATGTGGGATCCTGTTTGACCTACCTCGCCCATTGCTGTGCTCACCACTTCGATTTCAGGTGCTACAAACCAGCGAACCAACATGGCGATTAGCAGAATGAACATGCCGCCGGCGATGGTTGAAGAGTAGTAGTCCCAATGGCCTTCCTTATGGGAACCGAACCACTGCCAGGCGCCAATGGCAGCCGCAACAATACCGAAGTACATTGGGATGGAAGTTAGTTCAGAACCATACTTGTATTTTTTTCCGTTCGCGAGATGTTCAATATAGCCTGCCATCATACCGCTATCCGCCATGTACCAGATTGCCAGCATAATGAGCCCTATAATGAACAACGCAGGGGATTTTTTGGTATACACCATGGTTGTCGTCTCCTTAGGGTTGTGTGGTTATTTTAATGATAGTGTTCAATATTGTTATTTTGACTCCATAAATATCAAGCGATACTCCTACTAAAGACAACCTATTTTCGCACTTTATTCCTATTAGTAAACAATTAATTAATAAATAGGTTCGTTTAGCTAGCTGGTGCTTTTACACAACTTAGTCTATGGAAAAAAAGTTAGTATATCGTTATTCGCTAATGTACTAATAAACCAGTAATGATTTCCTTTATAAATTAATAACAATGCAGGCGTTGCTGCTGTTTTGGGTGACTGGTTACAGAAAACCGGTTCTTCGATTTTTATGCAGGCGTTTCGTGAATGTAGGCGCGCTAAAAGTGTATCTATTGTTGTGTTAGTCGTTGCCGAAAGTTGTTTTCGTGGTTTGCATTGGCGTGTCACACTAGCGCCTTCAGCGTTAGCCTGAAATATTTCATGGAGGGTTACCTATTATGTCAGTTGTAGCCGAAGACGTGACGCAGCCACCAGAGTCAGTAACGTTCTGGCAGGCATTAGCGTATTGGCTCAAATTGGGTTTTATTAGTTTCGGTGGACCCGCCGGTCAGATCAGCATGATGCACCAGGAATTGGTGGAACGGCGGCGCTGGATTTCGGAACATCGGTTTCTGCATGCTCTGAATTACACCATGGTATTACCTGGACCGGAGGCGCAGCAGCTGGCGACTTATATCGGCTGGTTAATGCATGGCGTGCCCGGCGGCATTGTGGCTGGTGTGTTATTTGTTCTGCCTTCCCTGGTTATCTTAATAACGTTAACGTGGGTTTACCTTGTTTACGGTAATGCCTCGTTGGTCGCCGGTATTCTATATGGTATCAAGCCGGCAGTGACCGCTATCGTTGTATTTGCCGCCTATCGTATCGGTTCGCGTGCACTCAAGAACAATGTTCTCCGGGGCATGGCGTTGCTGGCCTTTGTGGCAATTTTCGCCGGTGGGGTTCCTTTTCCTTATATCGTTTTGGCGGCAGGGGTGGTGGGCTACGTGGGTTCCCGATGGATGCCGGAGAAATTCAAGGCCGGCGGTCATCATGCCGGCCCCGGCAAATCCTACGGACCGGCGTTAATTGATGATCATTCCCCTGTACCCAATCATGCGCTATTCAAGTGGAGCCGGTTGCTGGTCATCGCCTTGGTTGGCGTACTGATGTGGGGCGGGGTCATGGCGCTATTGTCGGCACGATACGGATGGGATGGCGTCTTAACCCAAATGAGTTGGTTTTTTACCAAGGCTGCGCTTGTGACCTTCGGTGGCGCGTATGCGGTATTGCCCTATGTATATCAGGGCGGTGTGGAACACCATGGCTGGCTAACGGGGGTTCAAATGATCGACGGTCTGGCCCTGGGCGAAACCACGCCAGGACCATTAATCATGGTGGTGGCGTTTGTAGGTTTTGTGGGCGGCTGGACCAAGGAGTTATTTGGGCCGGAGTTGCTGCCCATGGCGGGCGTCGCGGGCGCCAGCGTGGCGACCTTGTTTACTTTTTTACCTTCATTTCTGTTTATTCTTGTGGGAGGTCCTCTTGTTGAGGCAACCCGACACGAGCTCAGGTTTACGGCACCGCTGACAGGTATTACAGCCGCTGTTGTCGGTGTTGTACTAAATCTGGCCGTATTTTTTGCCTATCATGTACTCTGGCCTGAGGGATTTCAGGGAAGTTTCGAATGGTTCCCGGCGTTAATCGGCATTGCCGCATTTATCGCCTTGTTCCGGTTTAAGCTGGGTATCGTTACCGTGATTGCCGCCTGCGCTGTCTTAGGGATGACTTATTCGTTAATACGGTAAAACCGCGGGTGGTTTGGGGTCGGTTACATCGTCTTTTGTTCCGTTGGCCGAATAGAGTAGAATCCCGCGGAATTAAACAGCCGTTCCCCAAAAAGCCAGTCAAGAAAATTAATGAGTCATATTGAGACCAAAGCCCCCAGCAATTTCATTCGCCATATTATTGATGAAGACCTGAAGGCAGGAAAAAACCAAGGCCGGGTAGCGACCCGGTTCCCCCCTGAGCCAAATGGTTATCTGCATATCGGTCATGCCAAATCCATTGTGCTGAATTTCGGATTGGCGCGCGATTACGGTGGCACCTGTAATCTGCGTTTCGATGACACCAACCCCCATGCAGAAAATATCGAGTTCGTTGAGGCCATACAAAATGATGTGCGTTGGCTGGGTTATGACTGGGGCAATCGTCTGTTTTATGCCTCGGACTATTTTGAAAAGCTGCATGATTATGCCGTTGAGTTGATTAAAAAGGGGCTGGCCTATGTGGATGACCTCAGTGCCGAACAGATTCGTGAGTACCGGGGTACGTTAACAGAGCCGGGCAGGAACAGTCCTCACCGGAGTCGTACCGTTGAGGAAAATCTTGAGTTGTTTGCACGCATGCGTGCCGGCGATTTCAATGACGGGGAAAAAGTGCTGCGGGCCAAAATTGACATGGCCTCACCAAACATCAACATGCGCGATCCCGCGATTTATCGTATTCGACACGGGGTGATACATCACCAGACCGGCGAAGAGTGGGTCATTTATCCTATGTACGATTTTACTCACTGCCTGTCGGATTCTCTGGAATCGATTACGCACTCTATTTGTACACTCGAATTCGAAGATCATCGGCCCTTGTATGACTGGTTTCTGGATCAGCTTGATGTGCCCTGTCACCCGCAGCAAATCGAGTTTTCCCGGCTGAATCTGGAATACACGGTGATGAGCAAACGCAAGCTTACGGAGCTGGTGGATCAAGGTCATGTGGAAGGCTGGAATGATCCGCGTCTGCCAACCATTGCTGGTTTGCGCCGCCGGGGTTATACGCCGGAATCCATACGCGAATTTTGCCATCGCATTGGTGTGTCCAAGGCAGATAATATGGTGGAAATGGCCATGCTGGAGGATTGCATACGTTCCGATCTCAACGACCGCGCCCCGCGCCGGATGGCGGTATTGCATCCATTGAAAGTGACATTAACCAATTATCCGGATGGCAAAACGGAACAGCTTATTGCTTCCAATCATCCGCAGGACGAGACCATGGGAACCCGGGAAGTCACTTTCAGCGGTGATCTCTATATCGATCAAAGTGATTTTATGGAACAGGCGCCGAAGCAGTTCAAGCGTTTGGTGGCGGGGGGCGAAGTACGCTTGCGTAATGCCTACGTCATAAAATGCGACGAAGTGATTAAAGACGGTCATGGAAATATTATTGAATTGCGATGCAGTTATGATCCGGAGACTCTGGGTAAAAATCCGGAAGGGCGAAAGGTAAAAGGAGTGATTCACTGGGTGTCTGCCAGTCATGCGCTTGAAGCGGAGGTGCGATTGTATGACCGCCTGTTCAGTCACCCGACACCCGATGCGGCCAGAGAAGGAAAAGATTATAAAGACTATATCAACCCCGATTCCCTGTTGACGTTAACGCATTGCTATCTGGAACAGTCTCTGGTCGATGCCCAGGCAGGTGACAGGTTTCAGTTTGAACGGGAAGGCTATTTTTGTCTCGATCCTTTGCACCTGCCCGGCAATAAGCCTGTATTCAATCGTACGGTTACTCTGCGGGATACCTGGGCCAAAATCGCTAATCAATAATTAGCCGCTATTATTAACCGTCATGCTCTACAGCCGCCACCGGCTCCTTATTTTGCTGCTGTTGTTGTAAGGCCCACATGTGGGCGTAAGCACCATTCTTTTTTAACAATTCCTGATGCGTGCCTCGTTCGACGATGCGGCCGTTATCCAGTACCAGTATCTGATCGGCATTCATGACTGTGGACAGGCGGTGGGCGATAACTAGAGTAGTATGATTCACCGCGATGTTTTCCAGTTCCCGCTGAATGCCCTTTTCGGTTTTGGAATCCAGTGCTGATGTGGCCTCATCAAAAATCAGGATAGGTGGATTCTTTAACAGCGTTCGGGCAATGGCGACGCGTTGTTTTTCGCCGCCGGAAAGCTTAAGACCGCGTTCACCGACAATTGTCTTGTAGCCATCAGGCAGGGAACTGATGAATTCGTGGATATGCGCCTGCTTGGCGGCACGAATGACTTCCTCCTCATTTGCCTCGGTATTACCGTAGGCGATGTTGTAGAAAATAGAGTCATTAAACAAAACGGTATCCTGGGGCACGATGCCGATGGCTGCACGAAGACTTTCCTGTGTTACGTCCCGCACGTCCTGTCCGCCGATCAGTACACGCCCGCCGGTGACATCATAAAAACGGAACAACAGGCGCGAAAGGGTCGATTTGCCGGAGCCGCTGTGACCCACTACTGCCACTTTATGGCCGGCAGGAATTTCAAAGTCTACTCCAAACAGGATCTGGCGTTTTGGCTCGTAGGAAAAATCCACCTGCTCGAAGCGGATGGTAGTGTCTGTGCGATCCAGTTCCGACGCATCGGGTTTATTGCGGATCTCCGGGGTCGTATTAGCAATGTCAAACATGCGTTCCATGTCGGCGAGCGAGTGACGAATCTCCCTGTAGACGAAACCAAGAAAATGAAGTGGCTGATACAACTGAAGCAGAAAAGCATTCACCAAAACCAGATCACCAATGGTCATAGTGCCATCGACCACTCCCTGGCTGGCCAGAATCATCAGCAGCGTGACGCCAATTGCAATAATGGTATTTTGCCCGCCGTTTAAGGCAGACAGCGATGTCTGATTGCGAATCGCCGCCTTCTGCCATAGGGTCATGACGTTGTTGTAGCGGTTTGCCTCGTATTCTTCGTTATTAAAGTATTTAACAGTCTCGTAATTAATCAGGCTGTCGATAGCGTTGGTGTTTGCCTTTGAATCCATTTCGTTCATGTTGCGGCGGAAATACATGCGCCATTCTGTAACAATCAGCGTGAATACAACATATGCAACCAGTGTACCCAATACGGTGGCAACAAAATGAAATTTGTATTTGGCAAACAGGATTACTGCAACGAGACCAATCTCGAAAAAAGTCGGAAGAATGTTAAAGACCATGAAGTTGAGCAAGAAGCGAATGCCTGCCGCGCCGCGTTCCAGGTCTCTGGACATACCGCCGGTCTGGCGGTCCAAATGAAAACGCAGAGACAGGCTGTGCAGGTGCCGGAAAATCCTGATGGTCACCCGGCGTATGGTGTTTTGTGTGACTTTGGCGAAAACAATATCCCGCAGTTCAGAGAACAGGGAATGGGCGAAGCGGAGCGCACCATAACCCAGTAGTAATGCGATGGGTAGTACCAGCACCGTATCCTGTTTTTCGAAGGAGTCGACAATGTCTTTGAGCACCAGCGGTACTCCCACATTAGCCACTTTAGCGACCATCAGGAATGACAGTGCCAGCAGGATTCTTAAACGAAATTCCCAGACATAGGGAAGCAGGCTGCGAATTGTTTTCCAGTCATTTCGGTTTGTCGGCGGCTTGCCGTAGTGTTGAAAGCGCAATGAATTACCTTCTTCGGAATTTCAGGTGATCAAGCCAGCATTGTACACAAGCGCGTCGGATTCAACGAGGCAGTATGCCGGTAATTGCTGCGGGATTAAAACGATAGGGAGGCGGGTGTGTATTTCCCGGTATCGGCAATCGGGGTTATCGCGACCATGAAGAAGGCATGGCGTCCGATGACAGCTCGGTCTCGTCTTCCGGGGTGAAGTCATAACTGATTTCGCTGTCGGCGTGCTGGAAGTAATTTCCCTGCACATACTGGAAGCCGAAGGTCCATAAATCTGTCAGGCTATGGGCATCTTCAATGCCCTTGGCAACGGATTTCACTTCCAGCTTGGTAGCCATGGCCAGCATGGCTGTCAGCGAATCCCTCTTGTCGACATTGCCGGCAGCCACCGATACCTGGGCTCGGTTAATCTTCATATAGCCTACGCATTGTCTCGGAAGATTAAGTATGGTGTCCAACGTTAGACCGCAGTTGTCAATGGAAATGACGCTACCCAGAGAGGTGAGCTTTTCCATAAGCTCTTTGTTGGTGTCTTCGTTACCGCTTGCGATATCCGATTCTTCCAGTTCAAAAACCAGATGACTGCCATGGACTCGGGCGGATTCCAGAGATTCTTTTACCCAGGCCATGAAATTCTTGTCTTTGCAGGTTGCCAGGGACAGGTTTATAAAGAATGTTGCCTTCCGGCCATCGGAATGCAGTGATCCCAGGGCCTCAACGGCATGTTCTGTTACCCAGAAATCAATATCCTTCATGAGACCTGATCGCTCGGCTTCAGCAAAGAATTCACCCGGCGGGATCAGGTGCCCGTTATCCCCTATCATGCGCACCAGAACTTCGAAAAACTCATCGGCATCGCCATGTAAATTAATAATAGGTTGGTAAACCAGTTTGAAACGGTTTTCCTTCAACGCCTGCTGAATGCGCTGTTTCCAGGGAGACGCTTGCGCGACGGCAGGTTGTGGCCTGGCGGCTGCCGGTTTCGGCATCTCTGCTGCAGGTTTGGGCGCAGGTGTTGACGGCTTTGCCTGCGGCGCTGGCCTGGGTTGTTGGGGTGTCGTGACTTTAGATGCCTGTGCGGGTTGCGCAGGTTTTGGTTTGTCTGTTGCAGCCTGCTGGTTGACCACGGGTTTCTGGTTTGGCGCAGGTGTAGCGGCTTTGGGTTCCGGTGTTTCGTCGCCGCATTCTGCAACTGCCCTGGCCATAATATCCTGGGCGTTGAGGGATGCATCATCAATCAGGGTTATGCTGGTAGCACAATTGCAGGAGTGTTTCTGGCCCTTGTCGATCAAAAGTGTTTTTTGTAACTGCTGCTTCAGTATGTCAGCCGTTTTCTTTGCATCTTTAAGAGTGCTGTCTTCAAGCAAGATGGCAAATTCATCACCTCCGACACGGGCGATAGTTGCTTTCTCGGCAAGAGACTCCCGGAACATCTTGGTTATTTTTAGCAGGATGCGGTCGCCGGTGGTATATCCCAGTTCGGCATTGATATCTTTCAGGTCATACAGGTCTATGTATATGAGTGCGGTCGGAATTTTATCTGTCTTAAGCTTCTCGATAACATCAGAAAGAAGTTTTGTGAAATGATGGCGATTGTAAAGACCGGTCAGAGGATCACGCTGACTGAGATACTTTAGCCGGTTCTCGGCAGCCTTACGCTTGGTAATATCTTTAACCGTCAGTTGTTGGCAGTTTTCACCTTTATGGCTGACATTGGCGACAGAAATATCAATATACACCGCGGTACCGTCATTCTTCTTGCAGGTAAACTCCGTGGAACCGTCAAATGGCTTATTGTTGGCTGCTTTTCGAAGCAGTGTCTTGAAGCGTTCATGGTCTTCTTTATCGATCAGCTCCAGTACCGGAATAGCTTCCAGATCCTGCAAAGTGCTGTAACCGAAAAGATTCAGATACAATTGATTGGCATCAAGGTGAACGCCGTCGTGGATATAACACATGGCATCCTTGGCCCCTGCCACCATCGCTTTGTGCTTGTCCTCCATCTCCTTGGCCATATCCATCATGTTTCGATATTCTTTCCTTGCGGCGGCGACATCCAGTTCACGCTCAATTGCCGGGATGATTCTGGCATTCCTCGATTTAATAACGACATCACGGGCGCCCGCGTGCATGATAGCTACCATGCTGGCGTCATCTATCTCATTGGCGTAGACAATCACCGGCAGTGTTGGATTAAGACGTTTGACGGTTTCAAGGGCCAGTCGTCCTGTGAAATTTTTGAGCTTGTCCTCCGTTACCACCAGGTCCCATTTGCCTTTGTCCAGTGCATGTTGAAGACCGGCGGCATCGGTAACCCGGTCCGTCTTTAACATAAAGCGCGCGATACGCAGATTTTTGGCCAATAAGTCGGTGTCGTCGGGGGAATCGTCGACGATCAGTAGTCTCAGGATGCGCTTATCGGGAGATTTTTTTTCCACGGTTCAAGTGTAGGACAAAAGCAGGGGCTACGGTACTTTCGCAAAATCAGACTGCGCGCCCGGTTTTCTGATGGCCAGAGATACCTTATTCACCCCTCGGCAACTGGGAAAATGCGGGATTTTGGGCGGGTTGTACGATGGCAATCCAAACCTTATTTGGCCAGGAGCAGAAATTCCAGCAGGGCCTTCTGGGCATGCAGGCGATTTTCGGCCTCATCCCAAACCACGCTTTGGGGGCCATCAATGACATCGGCGGACACCTCGTAGCCTCGGTATGCCGGTAAACAGTGCATAAACAGTGCATCAGGCTTTGCCAGTTGCATCAGTGCGGTGGTCACCTGGTATCCTGCAAAGGCCTGCTCCCGTTGGCTCTTTTCCTGTTCCTGGCCCATGCTGGCCCAGGTATCAGTGACAACAATATCGGCATCTTTTACCGCCGCTTTGGGGTCTGTTGTCATCTCAATATGCTGCTTCGTTGCGCTGACCATATCGTTGTCCGGCTCGTACCCTTTGGGCGTGGCAATCGCCAGTTGAAATCCAAGCAGCTTGGCGGCGTTCATCCACGAGTGGCAGACGTTATTACCGTCGCCAACCCAGGCAACTCTCTTGCCGACAATGCTTCCCCGATGCTCCTGGTAGGTTTGTATATCCGCCAGCAGTTGGCACGGGTGAAACCGGTCGGTCAGAGCATTGATGACAGGTACGCTGGAGTATTCTGCGAAGGTTTCCACGGTACGGTGTTTATCAGTGCGGATCACCACCACATCCACCATGCGTGAGAGAA
This sequence comes from Gammaproteobacteria bacterium, assembly GCA_029880755.1. Taxonomy (GTDB): domain Bacteria; phylum Pseudomonadota; class Gammaproteobacteria; order Acidiferrobacterales; family SZUA-150; genus JAOUNW01. Next base: position 22,871 of record JAOUNW010000003.1, on the reverse strand, counting down.
CGCGGGCGGTATCTTCAATTGGTTCACCTCGACCTAATTGTGTATCTCTGGGTGACAGAAACATGCTGTTGCCGCCCAACTGGGTCATGCCGGTCTCAAAGGAAACCCGGGTGCGGGTGGAAGATTTGTCAAACACCATGGCCAGCATTTTCCCTTGCAGCGGTTGATGCAGTATATGTTTCTTTTGCAGAGATTTGAGTTCAATGGCCCTGGCGATGAGCTGTTCAAACTCATCGCCGGTTAAATCCAGAAGTGACAGAAAGTGTTTTGACGCCATAGCAGTTTTCCTGTTCGCCGTTTAGCCAGCCAGAAATGAAAACACAAGCGCGGATACTTTGTCGGTAATCATGTCTGCCTCATCGTCAGTCAGAATCAGGGGTGGCAGCAACCGGATTACTTTTTCGGTGGTGATGTTAATCAGCAAACCGGCTTCCAGTGCTTTGTGCAACAACTCGGTACAAGGCCGGTCAAGCTCAACCGCCAGCATCAGTCCTTTTCCGCGGACGGATACAACGCCCTGCTGGTTCTCTAATGATTTTTTCAGCCCCGATAATATACGTTCACCCAGTTCCGCTGCCCGCAGATGCAGTTTCTGTTTCTCCATAATATCGATCACGGTTAGCGCAGTTTTGCATGCCAGGGGGTTACCGCCAAAGGTTGAACCATGAGAACCTGGTTTAAGTACCTGGGCTGCCTTACCCCGTGCCAGGCAGGCGCCAATAGGAATACCATTGCCCAGAGCTTTGGCAACCGTCATGACATCCGGCGCCAGATCATCATGTTGATAGGCAAACCATTTGCCGGTCCGGCACATGCCGGTCTGGATTTCATCGAGCATCAACAGCCAGCCCTTGGCGTCACATATTTCGCGTAGACCTTTCAGATAGTCTTTGTCGGGAATGACGACACCGCCTTCACCGGTAATGGGCTCCACCAGTATCGCAACAACATTGTTGTTGTTTGCGCCCACTTGTCGGATCGCTTCCAGGTCGTTGTACGGCACTCGATTGAATCCGGGTACCAGTGGCTCAAAGCCGGCTTGTACCTTGCGGTTACCCGTAGCGGTAAGGGTCGCCATGGTGCGGCCGTGAAAACTGCCTTCGGTAACAATAATGGCAGGTCCGGAAATATTTTGTTGATGCCCGTAAAGACGGGCTAGCTTAATAGCGGCTTCGTTGGCTTCGGCGCCGGAGTTGGAAAAAAAAGCGGTTTCCATGCCTGCCTTTTCGCACAGGATTTTCCCCAGTGATTCCTGATGGGCAATGCCATACCAGTTGGAGGTATGAATCAGCTGGGCCGCCTGTTGGCAGATCGCTTCCGAGATGCTTGGATGGCTGTGACCCAGGCTGCATACCGCCACACCTGACAACGCATCCAGGTATTTTTTATTATTGGTGTCCCACAGCCACGCACCCTCGCCGCGGACAAAGGTCACCGGCAGTCTTCCGTACGTGGTCATCAAAGCAGTCTCTTGTGCCATAAAATACAAAGGCGCCCGAGCAGGGCGCCACTAAAACTGTTATTCGGATCAAAATTCTATCGACTAATTGCCGCGCTGCCAAGATCTTCGGCAATAAAAAGCCCGGATTGACCGGGCTTTCGGCGATTCAGGTCAGACGTGATCAGGAAAACATGGCCGCGCCATGTGGTCCTGCCACCATGAAAAATGCCATGGGGATGGACAGCATTGTGTTGGTGCGTGAGGCCAGTAGGGCAATACGGCCGGATTTGGCCTTTTCTTCATCAGAAGCCTGGACTATTCCCAGAACTTTTTTCTGATTGGGCCAAATGAGTACCCACACATTAAACAACATGATGGTTCCCAGCCAGGCACCCATACCAATAGGGGCGGCGGCACCTTTTAGCATGAAGGCGTCACCCCAGATGCCCAATTTGCCCAGGTAATAAGAACCCGTCAGCCATGTGACCAGGGCTGCCCAGCGGAACCACAATAAGGCGCGTGGCGCGATATGCTTGGTAATGCCGGCGGCAGTACCATCTGCCTTGGCTTGTCCCATCGCAGGAACTTGAACAAAGTTGAAATAATAAAGTAAACCGATCCAGGTTATGCCGGCCATCACATGCAGCCAGCGATCGAGCACGAGTAAATCCATAAATATCTCCAGAAATCGTTATTGGTGAGTTGTTTGATTACGTGTCAGCGGGATTAGCCGGCCGCCGCTACCAGAAAATTCTTTACTACGAAGTACAGGATAATTGTCAAAACGAATCCTGAAATGATAGTGCCGGTGATTGAGTCCAATGGATTTTTCATTGCGCTTCCTCTGTTTCTACATTATTGATTTAAAAGACTTTACTTGGGTCATCCAGATAATACCTGAGTGCTCCAGTCGGGCGCAAAGCCTAAGGGAGATTTGGAAAGAATTCAAGGGAAGGGTAAAAGTAAGGGAAGCCAATAGCCATACCAGCTCTGACTTTATTTTTGTCGGCGAGATGTATCGACCTACATTAAAAATCAGGAAATGGCCGCCCCGTGAGGTAGGTTTGCAAATAATCGATTAACTGCTTTGATCTCCGGTCAAGCCAGGTTGATTTGTATCGATCTTCTGTTATGCTTCCCAAAATATTAGAGATTACTTATATATACACTTAGGTCAAAAAAAGTGTTTTGCCGCCGGATCTTATTAACCAATGCACACCTTGACCTGTTTCCCCAAAAAAACGATCATACCGACCGCATTTTGGGGACCCGGAGAAGAAGTGACTGTATCTGCCAAAAATTGGGCAGAGCGGTTTTGGGTTCAATAACTTATCTCTTTAGATAGCCTACCTCTAGACAGGAGATTCATGAAAGCTGATGACCAAAAACGCTTATTGCGTGAGATGATCTTTTTTCGCCGCTTTGAGGACCGTTGCTTCGAAGCCTACATGGAAAGAAAAATGGGTGGGTTTCTGCACCTCTATTCAGGTCAGGAAGCGGTTGCGACAGGTGTACTGGAAATGGCCAAAACAGGTCATGACTACGTGATCACGGGATATCGCGATCATGTTCATGCCATAAAATCAGGCGCGCCCGCGCGTGAAGTGATGGCAGAGTTATATGGCAAGGAAACCGGTTCTTCCCGCGGCCGCGGCGGGTCCATGCACATTTTTGACCCGACAGTGAATTTCATGGGTGGTTATGCGCTGGTAGGTCAACCATTTCCGTTGGCAGCCGGGTTGGCAATGGGAGCGAAACTCAAGGCCACCGACCAGATTGCCATTTGTTTTCTTGGTGATGGCGCCAACAACCAGGGCACCTTCCATGAGACCATGAATATGGCATCAGTCTGGAAACTGCCCGTTTTGTTTGTATGCGAAAATAATATGTACGCTATCGGCACACGGATTGAGCGGTCCACTGCCGTAACGGATCAGTACAAACGCGTTTGCGGTTATGACATGAAAGCCAGCCAGCACGACGGCCAGGACATCGATACAGTGATGGAGGCCGCCAAGACCGCCATTGATTTTGTGCGCAGCGGCAAGGGACCTTACTTTATTGAATTTATGACTTACCGGTATCGTGGACACTCCATGTCTGATTCCAAAGGTTATCGTTCCAAGGAAGAAGAAAAGCAATGGGAGAAGCGTGACCCGATCACTATCTATGCTGCCAAGCTGAAAAAAGCCAAAGTGATTACGGATGCCGATATCAAGGCAATGGAAAAGGAAATCGATGATGAGATCGAAAACGATATCATCAAGTTTGCAGAGGAAAGCCCGGAACCCAGGGTGGAAGATCTATACAAATATGTGCTTGACGATAACCCGGATCCGCGCTGGATTGGGCCATTACAGAATAAATAACGAGGTAAGCTATGGCTGAAATAGCATATTGGGAAGCAATTCGCCGTGCCCATGACGAGGAAATGGCCAATGATCCATTGGTGATTGCCATGGGTGAAGACATTGGTGTCGCGGGCGGAACATACAAAGCAACATCGGGGTTATACGATAAGTATGGTGAGAGCCGGATTATCGATACGCCGATCTCCGAGAACTCCTACACTGGCATCGGTATCGGTGCGTCCATGGTGGGTGTGCGGCCGATCATCGAAATCATGTCTATCAACTTTGCCTTGCTGGCGCTGGATACCTTGATTAATGCAGCTGCCAAGATTCGCTACATGTCAGGTGGCCGTGTCTCGTGCCCTATTGTAATGCGTACGCCAGGAGGTACGGCGCATCAGTTGGCAGCACAACATTCTGCCAGGTTGGCGCGCATGTTTATGAGCACGTCAGGATTGCGTGTCGTAACACCTCGTGGTCCGCTGGATGCCTGTGGCATGTTGAAGTCGGCAGTACGCTGCAATGATCCGGTTATTATTATTGAACATGAGCGTATGTATAACATCAAGGAAGAAGTACCGGATGAGGAATTCTTCCGGCCGCTTGAAGGAGCGGAAATTGTGCGTGAAGGTACTGACATTACTTTGATCGGTTATAACTTCAGTGTTTATTTATGTCTTGAGGCCGCTAAGCGACTTGAGAGTGATGGCATTAGCGCCGAGGTACTGGATCTGCGAGCCCTGAAACCGCTGGATAGAGAAACCATTCGCCGCTCAGTGGAAAAAACCCATCGTGTACTGGTAGCGGAAGAAGATGAAGCACCGGTAGGTGTGGGTGCCGAGATCATGGCCGTAATTACCGAAGATTGTTTTTATGCGCTGGACGCGCAACCAGTGCGAATTCACGCGGCGGATGTGCCTGTACCGTACAATTATACCCTGGAGAAAGAAGCGATTCCTGATGTAGAAGATGTCTATCAGGGTGCATTAAAGGTAATGGGTAAGATCTAACACCAATCAGGAGAATCCAATAGCAGCGTTTTCCTATAGTGGAACGGAAATGATGGCTTCTTCTTTGCCTTGGGCTCACGGCAGGGAACATTAAGAAACAGGAAAGCTTCTTCCGCCACGCTAACTGACAATATCAAGAATATAGAATCAATAACTATGGCCGATCCTTACATTATTAAAATGCCTCAGCTTTCCGACACCATGACGGAGGGCACGCTGGTGTCCTGGGAAAAGAACCTGGGTGATTTTATTGAGCGTGGTACTGTGGTGGCAACGATTGAGACCGACAAAGCCATTATGGATGTCGAAGTGTTCCGCGAGGGTTATCTGTCTGGCCCGTTGGCCGGTGTAGACAGCGTGGTGCCGGTGGGTGAGGCAATTGGATTCTTGGTTGCTACGAAGGAGCAAGTCAGTGATAGTGCTGGCGCGCCGGCGAAAGCTGCTGTGGCTGCAAGAAACAGCGAGCAGGCTGCTAAGCCGGCAGAAGGATCAGCGTCAGCTGAAACCATTCCTGATAACGCTACACCTATTAAAATGCCTCAGCTGTCCGACACCATGACGGAGGGCACGCTGGTGTCCTGGGAAAAGAACCTGGGTGATTTTATTGAGCGTGGTACGGTCGTGGCGACCATTGAAACCGATAAAGCAGTGATGGATGCAGAAGTGTTCCGGGAAGGTTATCTGTCCGGTCCATTGGCAGATGTCGACAGCGTGGTGCCGGTAGGTGAGGCAATTGCTTATCTGGTTGCCGAAAAGAGCCAGGTCATGGATAGCAAGAGAACAGCCATGAACCCGTCGGTCGCTGCTGCGCCTGTGAGCATTCCCAAGTCAGAACCGTACGGAATGCCCAAGGCGAAAACAAAAATTCCTGCGATGCCTCATGGCGCAACGCCGGCGCCGCGCCCTCGCTCCGGTAAGGCTACGCCTTATGCCCGACAACTTGCGGGGGCCCATGGTATTGATTTAAACAGCATCAGCGGATCAGGTATCGGTGGCGTCATCGTGGCAGCGGACGTTTTAAACAGCGATATCCAGAAGACCTCGACCAAGCGTATCTTTCAGGTGCCGGGCATGGGTAGACCGATGGATGCCATGGAAAAGGCAGTGGCACACAATATGGAGTATTCCCTGTCCATGCCATTGTTCAGGGTAACGATTAATATTCAGCCGCAGAATCTCATTAGTGCTTCCAAGACCAAGGGTTATTCCCTGACAGTTGCCTTGGCCAAGGCGGCGGCGCTGGCAATACAGCAGTTCCCGAAAGTTAACGCGGTATATCAACACGAAGACCGCATTGTCGAACGCGAGCAAGTGGACGTTGGTTTGGCAGTGGAAACGGAGGGAATGGGGTTGGTGGTGCCAGTGCTGCGTGATGTGATTAACAAAAGCATGGATGAGCTTAGCGCCAACTGGAAAGACCTGGTTAACCGGGCGCGTATTCGCCGTTTAAAACCAGAGGAATATTCCAATCCCACGTTTACCATTTCCAACATGGGTATGTTGGGTGTTTCCCATTTCGATGCCATTCCGACACCTGGTACTTCAGCTATTTTTGCCATTGCGACAACCGGACCACAGGGTATGCCGGTGACTGTGACGGCGGACCATCGTATTGTTAACGGCGCTGACGCCGCCAAGTTTCTTAATGCCTTTAAGGAACTGGTAGAGAATCCGGCGTGGTTGGGCGCTGCGGTCGGTCAGGTGGCGGTAAGCAAGTCCGTGCCCGCCGGCATTCATGCGCCGACGGTAACAATTCCAAAAGGTGATTGGGATTACGATGTCGTTGTGATCGGAGGCGGCCCCGGTGGCGAGGATTGTGCGCGGGATCTTGCCGGTCATGGTAAAAAAGTGGCCATGATTAACGATGCGCCATTTCCGGGAGGAGAGTGTTTGTGGCGAGGTTGCATTCCTTCCAAGGCATGGCGTGCTGCCGCTGATCGCGTACGCGACCGTCAGCATGACAGCCATTTAGGAATCCAGGGTACAAACCAACCGACACTGTCCTGGAGTAAGCTGGAAAAGACCCGCCGCTCCGTGCTGGAGACTCGCGGCGATATGGCCTTGAAGACCGACAAGGGCGTCAAGATTGATGTCATCCACGGGTTTGCCCGATTCGCTTCCGATCACAGCGTGGAAGTGGATGCCTCCGGCAATAGCGATGATCCGCATGTACGCGCGTTACCGGGTGCAGGCAAAAAGACCAAGACCATTACCTTTGGTGCAGCGGTGATAGCAACCGGTGCACCGCCTTTCGTTCCTCCTATTCCGGGAGCAGATTCCAAAGGCGTTCTTACTTCTGATACGGTATGGAGTCTCAAGAAGGCGCCGGCGCGTGTAGGTATTATTGGTGCCGGTGCTATTGGACTGGAGATGGCGCAAATTTTTGCTGACTTCGGTGCCAAGGTTACCGTACTGGAGGCGCAGGACCGGCCACTTGCGGAAGTTGAACCGGAGATCGCCAAAACACTGGCCGGACTATTACAGAATGAAAAGAATCTGACGCTGGTAACCTCGGCCAAGGCCAAAGAAATCAAAGGCAAACCCGGCGATATGACGCTGGTGTATGCAAACGCCGACGGCAAGAGCACTAACTTCAAGTGCGATTATGTCATTATGGCAACGGGAAAGCGTCCGGTGTTAGAGCCTTTGCAGCTAAACAAGGCGGGTGTTGCCGTGGATAAAGGCGTGGTGGTAGCGGATAAATTCTGCCAAACCAGTGTGCCGCATATTTTTGCTGTTGGCGATGTTATCGGTGGGTTGATGCTGGCACATACTGCCGGGCAACAGGGTCGGGTAGCAGCGGGTATGTTGCTGGGTGAGCCCATGGCTTACAACCAGGACAAGGATTGCGGTGTTATTTTCACCCGCCCTCAGGCAGCATTTGTTGGCTTGTCTGTGGATCAGGCGAAAAGCAAAGGCATTGATGCTATTGAAGTGAAAACACCCATGAGTATTGATGCCAAGGCCATGATCACTAATGAAACCGATGGCATGATCAAGATCGTCGCTGATCGTGATAGCCATCGCATTATTGGCGTCCACTTTTTGGCAGACCATGCGGACACGTTGATTGGCGAAGCAGTCATGATGGTAGCGGGTGATATGACGTTGGAGCAGGTGGCGCAGGCAATTCATCCTCATCCCACTCAGACAGAAATGTTTGGGGATATGTCGCGTCGCTTGTTGTCACGATTGCGCCGCAGCAAGAAAAAATAGTATAACGAAGCACCGGAACCGTTCTATAAATCGAGCGGTTCCGGCGTGGTGAAACATTCCAAGTCTGCAATTCTATACAGGGTCGGCAAATCCGGGAGCAGCACGTTCATGTCGTCAGCTAAAGTCAAAAAAGTGGTATTGGCCTATTCAGGTGGTTTGGATACTTCCGTCATCCTGAAGTGGTTGCAGGAAGTCTATGACTGCGAAGTGGTGACATTTACCGCAGATATTGGCCAGGGCGAGGAAGTGGAAAGTGCGCGCACCAAGGCAAAGGCCATGGGCGTTAAGGAGATTTTTATCGATGACTTACGTGAGGAGTTTGCCCGGGATTTTGTTTTTCCCATGTTTCGCGCAAATGCTATTTATGAAGGTGAGTATCTGCTGGGTACATCCATCGCCCGCCCGCTTATTGCCAAGCGTCAGATTGAAATTGCCAATCAAACCGGTGCCGATGCTGTGTCACATGGGGCAACGGGCAAAGGTAATGATCAGGTTCGGTTTGAATTGGGGTTTTATGCCCTAAAGCCGGACATCCATGTCATCGCTCCCTGGCGTGAATGGGATCTAACTTCGAGACAGAAGCTGCTGGATTACGCCGACAAGCACGGCATCGCGGTCGAAATGAAGCGTGGAAAAAAATCACCGTACTCCATGGACGCCAATCTGCTGCATATCTCTTATGAAGGCGATTTGCTGGAAGATCCCTGGTCCGAGCCGGAAGAATCCATGTGGCGCTGGTCTGTGTCGCCAGAGGAAGCGCCCGATAGCCCGACCTATATCGAGCTGACTTATGAGAAAGGAGATATCGTTGCTATTGATGGGCAACCCATGAGCCCTGCCAGTGTGATGGAGCATCTGAACATGTTGGGTGGTGCGAATGGTATTGGCCGTGCTGACATTGTTGAGAACCGTTACGTGGGCATGAAATCCCGTGGGTGTTATGAAACGCCTGCTGGAACAATTATGTTAAAAGGGCATCGGGCCATTGAATCTTTGACTCTGGATCGGGAAGCGGCACACCTGAAGGATGAGTTAATGCCCCGTTACGCCAGCCTGATTTATAACGGCTATTGGTGGAGCCCGGAAAGGAAGTTGCTGCAGCAAATGATTGATGCCTCACAGGCAAGCGTTAATGGCAAAGTGCGACTGAAGCTGTACAAGGGCAATGTTGTGGTCGTCGGTCGCCAGTCCGACAGTGACAGCCTGTTTGACCCGGAAATCGCCACATTTGAGGACGATGCTGGCGCTTATAATCAGGCGGATGCCGGTGGCTTTATTAAATTGAATGCCCTGCGCATGCGTATCGCCGGCAAGCTTCGGTCGCGGAAACGCTAGACAACCCCCCTCTGTTTTTGTCCAGTTGCTTGTCCCGTTTCTATGGGGCCGTTATCAATAGATCTAATCGGGATATATTCTGTTCCGGTGCATATTGCCTCCTCTTCCTGATGTAGATTAATGCTAACTATCAGATTATAAACATAAAAAACTCCCACAATGCCTGCTCGGGAGTAGTCTATGATTATTACTAATATGTATTGATGTCGTGTTGCAAGGATTGCCAGAGCGGGTGGTTTCGCAACTGGATTTTAAAAACCAATAATAACAGGAGACACAATGGCTGTTAGTACAGCGACTCTGTGTCGTTTTTTATTTTTTGCCGTAATGGTGTTTATTTCGGGAACCCTGCCAGCGAAATCGCCGGTTGTGATTGGCGTGCTCGCGCCATGGGGGGCTGATGACGCCTATAATACCTGGACCCCTACCGCGGATTATCTGAACAAGCGCTTACCCGATTACCAATTTCGTATTCGTCCGCTTTCATTGCCGGAAATGGAAGCCGCTGTGGCTGCGTCCGAGGTTGATTTTATTATTACCAATAGCGGTGATTATGTCACCCTGGAGGCAAAGTACGGTATTACCCGCATGGCAACATTGGTCACTTTGGAGCAGGGTCAGCCCACAACCCGATTTGGCGCCGTTATTTTTACACGTGCCGATCGCATGGATATCAAGAGACTGAGTGACTTAAAAGGCAAGTCTTTTATGGCAGTCAAGGAATCCGCGTTTGGCGGGTTCCAAATGGCATGGATGGAGTTTGTACAAAAAGATATCGATCCATTTTCTGACTTTTCCCGGCTGGAGTTTAGCGGCTTCCCTCAGGACAAGGTTGTGGAAGCAGTATTGAGAGGGGAAGTCGACGCAGGCACAGTGCGTACCGGTACCCTGGAGCGCATGGCAGCCGAAGGCAAAATACAACTCAAGAATCTGTTCGTAATTCCTCACGATCATGTTATGCCTTTCGAAAGCGCCCGGAACCATCCGGATTTCCCCTTTCTCTACAGCACGGATCTCTATCCCGAATGGCCATTTGCCCAGCGCAAGGGAGTCGAATCGGCGTTAGCCGGGAAGGTTGGCGTCGCATTGTTGAGCATGCCCAAAAACAGCCCGGCAGCGGTAGCGGCCAGAAGTCACGGGTGGACAGTCCCGCTGGACTATCAGGCAATACATTTTTTAATGAAGACTTTGTCAGTGGGTCCCTACAAGGATTACCAGTTGAAAAGCCTGGTCTCGCTGATGAAGCGTTATTGGTGGGTGCTGGTAATCGTAGCCCTGATGATTCCCTATATTGCGGCCTATGTCGTTCAACTGCGAGGGCGCGCCCGATCCATTGAGCGACATCTTGAGGAAACCCAGGCCGAATGGATTTATGCCATGGACTCGCTGGACGATGTTATTTTTCTTGAAGATCTGGAAGGCAAACTTATTCGTGCCAATAAGGCGTTTTACAGAATGATTAACAAAACGCCAAAAGAAGTTGTTGGCAAGCATGTCCACAAATATTTCCATCCCGGCGGCACATCAGGACATTGCCATGTCAGAAAGGCCTGCGAGGAATTGAAAGACGAAATCGTGGTAATGGAAGCGGATGATCCTGCCAATGAAATGGGCTTTCCTATGGAAACGACAATCAGGATCGTTCGAGACTATATGGGAAAGCCTACGGGGGTTCTGCAACGTAAGCGCAATCTTTCCCAGGTACGCGAGCGCGAGCGCGAGCTGCAACGTGCACAGGAAAAATTCAGCGGCCTGCTGGAATCGGCGCCAGATGCCATGATTATTTGTGACCGTCACGGAAAGATAGTACTGGTGAACGCCCAGTGCGAGCGCGTGTTCGGATTTAAGCGAGAGGAGCTTATTGGGGAGGAAGTGGAAATTCTTATCCCGCCCGAACTTTACGATAGACATGCTTCGCTTCGAAAAGGGTTTGCTGTGAATCCGGGATCCAATGCCATGGGTGTGGGCCGTGAGCTGGTTGCTCAACGGCGCAACGGTGAACAGTTTCATGTGGAAATCAGTCTTAGCCCGCTGCAAAGCGAAGATGATTTCCTGATTACCGCGATTGTCCGGGATATTACTGCGCGCAAGGAGGCGGAGCGTGAATTGCAGCGACTGGCGTCTTTCCCGGAGTTGAGTCCTGTACCGGTTGTGGAAATTACACCCGCCGGCCAGGTGACTTTTGTTAATCCTATGGCGATGCAGTTGTTTCCAGACCTGAGAGAGCAGGGGTTTAGCCACCCGGTACTAAAAGGTCTGGAAAGTCAGGTCGAGGAATTAAAGAAACTTGAAACACCGCTGATTTGCGATATCGTTATTGACGGGTATGTTTACGAGCAGAATATTTCTTTTATCCCGGAGATAAATGTTATTCGGGTTTACTTCTGGGATATCACCAGTATGCATGATCTGACAAAGGAAATTGCTTATCGTGCGGGTCACGATGCATTAACGGGATTAATCAATCGCCATGAATTTGACAAGCTGTTGGATCAGGCAATCAGTTCAGCCTATTATGACGATAAACAACATGCTTTCTGTTATATGGATCTTGACCAATTCAAAGTGGTCAATGATACCTGTGGCCATATAGCCGGTGACGAGTTACTCAAGCAACTCGCGCTTGTTATTAAAGACAAGCTTAGAGGCAGTGATATTTTCGGGCGTCTTGGTGGTGATGAGTTCGGCCTATTGATGTTCGGTTGCGATTTGGCCAAAGCGGAAGAACTGGTAAAAGTGATCCGTGGCATTGTTTCAGATTTTCGTTTTACCTGGGAAGATAAAGTCTTTTCTATTGGTGCCAGTTTTGGCTTGGTTCCTATTACCAGAGATAGCGGCACCGCAGCCCAGCTATTGAGCGCAGCGGATTCCGCCTGTTATCTGGCCAAAGATCATGGACGGAATCAGATTTGTATACATACCCCTGATAATGCAGCACTAGCCAAGCGGGCCAGTGAAATGAACTGGACTCACAAGATCCAGCAAGCGCTTGAAGGAAATAAATTTGTTTTGCATTACCAGCCTATCATTGCGCTAGACGGACCCTATGAGAAAAAATGCGAAATTCTTATTCGCATGACAGACGATAACGGGGAGTTGATTCTGCCATCAGTATTTATCGCATCAGCCGAGCGTTACAATATGATGTCTTCGATCGATTTATGGGTGGTGCGGAATACACTCTTGGCATTGGCAAACGGAGAGTTGAGTGAATATCACTGCGCTATAAACTTATCGGGCCAGACTCTGGGAGACATGCAGACCATGGAGTTTGTCCTGTCTGCGATCGGGACCAGTGGTGTCGATCCTGCCCGTATTGGCTTTGAAGTAACGGAAACCGCAATTATCACTAATATTAGTGCTGCTGACCGTTATATTCGACAGTTGCGCAGCCTGGGATGCCAGATAGCACTGGACGATTTTGGAAGTGGCCTGAGCTCCTTCGCCTATTTGAAGAATCTTCCAGTCGACGTGTTAAAGATTGATGGCGTATTTGTCAGAGATATCACTAAAGACCCGGTTTCGCGGGCGATGGTTAAGTCTGTCACTGACATAGGTCACTTGATGGGATTAAAGACCATTGCGGAATTTGTTGAAGATGCCGCTACCCTGAACATGCTCACTGAAATGGGAGTGGATTATGCGCAAGGATATCTCATATCCAGGCCGGCGCCCTTAGAGGAGTTCCTTGCCACAACGGAATATACGCACAGGAAACATATGAATTGAGTGGCGCTTCGGCCACTGTATTGCCGCCTCTCCCAAAATGACAAGCAGTATTAAGAGACGGAGATATTTGCAATAATCAGCACTGTATCTTGATCAGAAAAGAGGCGAGACAGTGCGAATACTACATACCATGTTACGGGTAGGAAACCTGGACAAATCCATTGCGTTTTATTCCGAAGTCCTTGGGATGCAGTTATTGCGCCGTAAGGAATATCCGGATGGCCAATTCACGTTGGCATTCGTCGGTTATGGCCCAGAATCCCGCGAGGCGGTGATTGAGCTCACCTACAACTGGGATACGGACAAGTATGATATCGGTAAGGGTTTTGGTCATATTGCCATTGAAGTCGAGGATGCTTACGCAGCTTGTGATCGGATACGCGAACGAGGTGGTAATGTGGTCAGGGAGGCTGGCCCGATGAAGCACGGTACGACAGTGATAGCCTTCGTTGAAGATCCAGACGGTTACAAGATTGAACTGATTCAGGCATCCAGCAGAGATAGCGGGAAATGAAAGTAATAAGATGGATTGACAAGTTGCCTTTTCTGCCCACCGTTATAGTAACAGCATTTCTGTCATTGGCGCCGTTGTCACCGGAACCGCATGTGTGGGAAAAAATAAAAATGTTGGTGCACGGTTCTCTTTCCCGTCCAATCGATATATTCGATCTTTTCCTGCACGGCTCGGCCTGCCTGATTCTCATAGTGAAACTGGCTCGACAAAGTATGTTGGGTAACAGTCCGGGTGACAGCGGTAAATCCTGATCGCTTGATGTCGAGGGCAATGCGTATCAGGGAACCCAGTGTCGCCGTTATTGTTCCTGTTTTGAATGAAGAAAAAACCATCGAGGCATTGCTGGCGCATTTAAGCTCTAGTCAGTACAAGGAGCTGATTGTGGTGGACGGCGGTAGTCGGGATGCCACGTGTGAGTTAGTCAGGGTGGCGATCGCGAAGGGCAGCCATGTTCGGCTGCTCCAGTGCGCAACAGGCCGGGCCTGTCAAATGAATGCCGGGGCTCGAATGGCTGCCAGCGATGCGTTGTTATTCCTGCATGCGGATACCCGGTTACCTGAAGACGCAATTTTAACGGTGCAGCGATGTCTGCGCAGGGGTGATGTCTGGGGTCGGTTTGATGTCCGGCTGGATCATCCGGGAGTCTGGTATCGGCTCATTGAAGCAGCCATGAATCTACGCTCCCGAATCACAGGGATTGTTACAGGTGATCAGGCGCTATTTGTTCGCCGTGATGCCTTCGAGGTAGTGGGAGGTTATCCCGACATACCACTGATGGAAGACATCGTCCTGTCAAAACGACTCAAGGAGATTGGCCAACCGGCCATGATTTCCCAAAAAGCCATCACATCAGCCCGCCGCTGGCAACAAAACGGCATTTTAGTGACTATACTGACTATGTGGGTATTACGGCTGCTGTTTTGGGCCGGTGTTTCCCCGGGGAAGTTAATCATATTTTATAACGCGGTCCGTTAATGTGAAAAATCCAGATCTGCTGCTATTTGCCCGGCACCCCATTCCGGGACAGAGTAAGACGCGTTTGCAGTCCGTGTGCGGTCCGGAAAAGGCGGCGGAGATTTCCGAATTTTTGATACGAACGAGTTGCCAAAATGCCGTGGAAAACTGGCCCGGCGATGTTTTTCTTTATGGTTCGCCGGATAGCAATCATCCCGTGTTTCAGTCTCTGGCGCAGGAGTTACACATTGTACTAAAGGACCAGGGTTCAGGTGACCTGGGCCAGAAAATGGCCAGTGCCATGGAGTACCACATTAATCGAAAGGGCGCCGCTGCCATTATGGGTATCGATATACCCCACTGTCCCGGGGAGGTAATAGAGAAAGCGTATGACTTCCTGGCAGACGACGAAAGCGTTATCGGCCCCACCGATGACGGCGGCTACTATCTCATTGGTCTTGCCGTCATGGAGCAGTCTTTGTTCAAGGACATCGCGTGGGGCACAGCCTCGGTTTTGAAATCCACGATGGATAAAGCCAGTCAGGCGAGCATAACGTTTGAGTTGTTACCAATGTTGAAAGATATTGATACCTGGGATGATTTATGGCTCGTGTCTCAGGTGTATGAACCTCTGAAGCAGTTTGTTGCTGACTGAATAATGCGGGCTACAAATCGGTTAGTGCCCCGCCGCAACTGCTACCCGCGCCGGCAGTACAACCGTAACAATGACTGCCCACAGCGATAGGGCTGTTGGTTAAATTCCGGCTGTTAATTTGCCAAAGATAGGTGTGGCCGGAACTGGCTAATGGCAGTTCGAGCATTTGATTAAAGTCGCAGTCGTACACTTTGCCTTGCCAATCGACACTGATCAGGTGTCGACACATTAAGCCCTCCAGCGTGCCTGGATTGAATTTCTCGTATAATAAATTCCAGTATTCCCATTCTTTTCCGGTCCTTTCCAGATAGTGCTGAAAACGGCTGATTGGGAGATTGGATAATGTCAGCAGGCGCGTAAACTCAATGCCATATTGCTCAAACAGATTCTTTTTGTAATCCAGTTCCAGTTTACTTTGTTCGGGCGGCAGAAAGGCGCCATTAGGATTATAAACAAGATCCAATGTTAATGTTTCCCGTTTTCCGTAACCTTCCTTGTTCAGTAGTTTTAGTGCCTCAATGCTCTTGAGAAAAACGCCTCTACCGCGTTGCGCATCAACATTATCTTGATTGTAGCAAGGCAGGGAACACACCAAACGAATGCCGCGATTGGCATACCACTGGGCCAGATCCTCCTGTCCCGTTTCAAGTAAGACTGTAAGATTGCACCGGCATGTTACCTGCACACCATCGTTAACCAATGAGTCAACAAATCGGCGAAAGTGGGGGTTTAATTCCGGAGCACCGCCGGTTATATCAACTTTGGTCAGGCCGGACTCCCGGCGCCAATGCAGAATGCGCGTCATGGTTTCCCAGGCCATTATTTCCGTGCGCTTGGGCCCGGCATCCACATGGCAATGATTGCATGCCTGGTTACATAGTTTGCCTACATTGACTTGAAGTTCGGTCAACGGTGCGCGGCGCAATGGCGACCAACCGGCATTATGCAATGACTCATTAAATGCAGGAATCGTGTCGGGTGGAAAGCGGTGTATAGCAAGATCAGTCATAATTGTCCTGGGCCGGCTAATGTACTCAAGCGGGTTTTTTGGTTATGTAGTGTGAAATCCAGTGGTCCAGACTCGCTTTACCGGCCCCTTGGGTTAACAAAGGAATGAACATAATAAGATACATCAGGGGCAATTTGAATCCATTGTCACACACATTGTAACCGTTCCCGGCATGGACGCTGGACCAGGCAACAACAGTAAGAATGATGAGACCGGCACTCCAGAAGCGTGTCGCTAGTCCCAGAACCAGTCCCACTGCACCCAGAATCTCGGTCCAGGTTGCCAGGAACCAGCTGATGTCTGCAGGAATAACGCTGAATGGAAAAGGAAAATTGCCCTGAATATCGGCAAACCAGTTTTCGCCCCGGAATTTCTCAATACCCGCTTCCCAAAACTCCCAGGCCAATAGCAGACGTAACACCAGGCCGGCGACATATTGACCAAGCCAATTCAGCTTGTCTGTTGCCATAAAATAATAGTGATTGATGGTTTCCATGTATTCTCCTGAAATGAATCAGCTTTGAGTTGGTGATGCTGATTTGCCTGAAGAGTGAGGGGGCTGTGGTTCTCGCCCCTCATGACAGATTAGGTTTTTCGGGCCCCCAAAATAATGCCGAATGATTTGAGATCTTCCAGTGCCCGCTGGCCATTCTTTAGTACCACGTCCCGGTCCAGTCCGGGCAGCTCCGATGCAACATGATTAAGAACTTCGTTGCCTGTCAGCACTGGATTATCGGAGATAAGCTGTAACAAACGGAACGTTACTGCGTTAATCTCCAGGAATTTTACGTGGTCCTGCCGATTTCGGTACACCACCAAAAAAGTTGGTGTGTTGTCCGGGTGCGTGGGTTTGAAGTCGGGGGAAATTTTATGCACCGGAAACGCGTAGCTTAAGGATAGCGCAACAGGTGAGATAACCGGACTCGCCTCTAGCAGGCTGGCATTGGGATCAATCGTCTGCATATCAATGGATTCATCCGACACAGCGAGGGCCAGCTCTATCCATTCGTAATGTGCCAGTTCTATCAGAAATGGCGGATCATTTTCCGAGTTTCTTTCGTTCTGCAGGTAATCCAGGAATTCCGCCGGCATCGTCGGAAACAGCGGCGTTTTCGCTTTGTGGCGTGAATAATAATCCCGGATCATGGCATGCCAACTTTCATCGTCCATTAACTCCCGGATTACCGGGTAACTGCCGGCCATGAAATCCTCGACATTGTTGTAAAACAGCTCGCGATAGACAGCCATGCGCCGATCCTCGATATCAGCAGGTGCGGCATTATCCGGGTGGCGGATATTGGCGGCAAACTCCAGTTGTCTGCGAATAAATTCAGGTTGGTTAGCGGGTTTTGACTGCAGAGGGTTCACTGCGCAGACTCCAGTTGTTTTGTATTTCAATAATGCGGTCCATTTCCGTTAATAATTCCTGCAACGGCGGAATATTAAAATCGCGTTCCAGCAGGGTCGGCACAACTCCGACATGTTCATAGGCTTTGTCCAGCAGATCCCAGACCGTGTCGATCACAGGCGCGCCATGGGTATCCACCAGCAAATCTTCCGCTTCCTTGTAATGGCCCGCAATATGGAAATAGGCGACCCGCTCGGCGGGCAATGCCTTGAGAAATTCTTCAGCGTCATAGCCGTGATTAATGCTGTTAACGTAAATGTTGTTCACATCCAGCAGCAAATCACAGTCGGCTTCTTTGAGTACGGCATTAATAAAATCGATTTCGGACATTTCCTGTCCAGGCGCGGCATAGTAGGAGATGTTTTCCATGGCAATGCGCCGCTCTAGAATATCCTGCACCTCCCGGATGCGAGTTACTACATAGTGAACCGCTTCTTCGGTAAAAGGGATAGGCATAAGATCGTAAAGGTGTCCGCCGTCACTGCAATAACTCAGGTGTTCGCTGTAACAACGGATATTAAACTGGTCGAGAAAGTTTTTTACATCTCGGACAAAAGCGGTGTCCAGTTTATCGGGTCCGCCGATAGATAATGAAAGTCCGTGGGCCAGGAACGGGTAGCGTTCCGTGAAACGATGAAATTGTTTTCCATATTTTCCGCCAACACCAATCCAGTTCTCCGGAGCCACTTCCAGAAAATTGATTTGTGTCGGAGAGGCCTCAGCCAGCGGGCCCATGAGGGCCCGCTTTAAACCGAGTCCGGCACCATGAACGGGATAAGTTTTGGTGTCCATTGACTAACGACTTACTTCTTGCCGCCGCAGTTACCTTCTTTCTTTTCCTTTTCGTCATGCTTCTTGTCGGCGCCGCACTTGCCTTCACCGCATTGGCCTTCCTTCTTGCCTTTGGCCTCTTCTTTCTTGCCACCGCACTTGCCTTCTTTCTTGGCTTCTTCCTTCTTGCCACCGCATTCGCCTTCTTTGGCGTCTTTCTTGCCACCGCACTTGCCTTCTTCAGCCACCTTATAGCCACTGCCAATGTCTTTCATGGCGAATGGATTTTCTGCTGCACCGGCCAGGGGCAGGGTAGCCAGACTAGCTGCAATGGAAACGCCGATAGCGGCGGCCAGGGGGGTCATTTTGTTCTTACTTGCCATGTTTCATAGCTCCTAAAGATTGTTAGATTGTCGATTGTCGATTGCCGTAACGAAACCGGTATCAGCACCATCACGAAAATGTTGATATTTGTCAACGAACTCGTTACTGGTGGGTGAGACCTGGCGATGACGGGTAAGTTCACCAGTCAGGGAGAGTTTTTGGGGTCACGCTCTGAAATAAGGTCAATTTGCCTTGAAAAGCCCTGCTACCGCGGAATATTGGTACAAGTGATTGGCGCCATCCAACGGGCCGATCTCACCATTGCCGTAAAACCCGATAATAGGCATGCCAGGAAAACGGGATTTCATGACCTCCAGGTCCCGGTCCCGATTACCGTAGAAATGCGGGCCCCGCCCCATGCAGGGAAACAAAAAACCAAAATCCGGCCGGGTTCCTAATTGCTGTTCCGCCTGTTTGATGGATGTCTGCATGGCTTGCTCGGCGGTCAGGGCGTCACGCATGGCCCAGAACAGGCGCTCACCGGGATGGAGTGGATGAGACAACGTAATGGACTGGTCCGTGAGATTAGCAGAAATAATATGGTTAAGCCGATAGCGACCGTCACGAATCGCCGTTGCCGGGTCACCGATGGTGACGCCACCCATAATTAAATGGAAGGGCAGACGTTTCATTTCCCGTACCTGCTCCGGCAGAGATTGTACCAACACATTGAGCGCCGGGTAGTTGCCCAGGCGTCTGACATCGTAACCTTCCACTTCTGCTACCTCGATGGGCGAGGTCAAGGCATGCACACCCTGCGAAGCCAGTAACACGCCGGTGGCGCCTTTGACGACGGTATCCACGTGCTGGCCATCATTAATTCGTCCTCCACTCCAGACCACGAAAGGCCCCTGGCCGAAAACGTCGCCCGAGACCGCGCCCAGGCGGGGGGCGGGTGTGTCCAGCCAATCCGCTGTCATACCTGCCGGTGTGCAAAAACTCAGTCGCAGTTCTTCGTTCGTTAACCGGGTAGAAGGGATGTCTAAATGGATGTGGTTGCCAAAAACCATGGCCGCCGCGCCCGGGCTATCCAGTACCCACTCTTCTTCTGTGAGCAGACCGGCACCCGTACAACCGATAATTTGCAGACAACCGGCCGCTTTTGCCGCGGCGCGTAATGCCGGAATGGGATCGGAGGCGTATTCAGGGGTGAGGAATAACAAGACACCATTGGCCTGTGACAGGCCGGCGCGATCAAGCGCTTTTTTTACTGCCTTGGCCGCGTGCTCCGGATAAGCTTTGTTGCCGTGGCTCAGGCCAGTGCAAACATCCATGGTGCTCATGGCTCTACTTTATCCTGATACTCGCATAAATTATAGATCACACAACTGCCGCATCGGGGTTTTCTGGCAATACACGTATAACGACCGTGTAATATTAGCCAGTGGTGGGCATGTTGCCTGAAGTCTTTCGGCACGGCTTTCATCAGGTTTTTTTCCACTTCCAGCACATTTTTCCCCGGCGCCAGGCCGGTGCGGTTGGCAACGCGAAAAATATGCGTATCCACAGCAATAGTCGGTTCGCCGTAGGCAATATTAAGAATCACATTGGCCGTTTTACGACCGACACCGGGCAGGGCCTCCAGTTCTTCCCGGGTGCGTGGAACTTTGCCGTGATGTTTCTCCACGAGTATTTTACAGGTCTTCATGATATTGGCTGCTTTTGTATTGTAGAGACCGATGGTTTTGACGTAGCGTTTAAACTTGGTTAAACCCAGATCCAGGATGGCCTGGGGTGTGTTGGCCACCGGGAATAATTTTTCGGTGGCCTTGTTGACTCCCTTGTCTGTTGCTTGCGCCGAAAGGATCACGGCCACCAGTAATTCAAAATGGGTTCTGTATTTGAGTTCTGTCGTTGGATGCGGATCCATGCCTTGCAGGCGCTCAAACAGTTTTCTTCTTTTTTCGGCATTCATAATTTGCCCATAATGGCTATTACTGGGTTAAGCATGAAGAGTCGTTTGGTCGGGGTTGCTAACGATTTTGTTTTTTCGCCTTCACCCGTACCAGCGCCGCCTGAATTTCCCGGCGTATTTTTTCCGGGTCGGTAACTTCTTCTGCAGACTGTTTGTGATGTCTGCCGCGCAGAGGCTTCTGTTCAGCCTGCAAGCGCAGTATTCTGGCGTTGATCCGATTGCGTGCACGATCTGTCTGTACCATCGAGTATTCCGGCCAGCGGTCCGCTGTATTTTTTTTATGGGATGCATAAGGAACCAATTCAATACAATCCATAGGGCAGGGCGGCAGACACAATTCACAGCCAGTACATTCCTGGGCGATTACTGTGTGCATCAGTTTGGCGCTGCCGACGATGGCATCCACTGGACATGCCTGAATGCACAGAGTGCATCCTATACACAGTGATTCCTTGATGACGGCCAGGGTGCGTGGGCGATGCACACCAAAGGCAGTGTTGAGTGCAACCACAGGTTTGTTTAAGAGCCGGGCCAGCCCGGTAATGGTGATGCTGTCGCCCGGTGGGCATTGATTAATGTCTGCCTGATTCCCTGCAATGGCGCGGGCATAATCCCAACAGCGGGGATAGCCGCACTGACCGCACTGGGTTTGCGGTAGCCAGGCATCAATTTCTTCGACAAGATCGAGAGAGTGGGTAATTTTTTCGGGGCCAGACATACAGGCCAAATTGTAACCGTTTCCGGTCCGGTAGTGCTATTGCAGGATTTTAGAGGTTTTCTGAATTAATTCGCAGACACGGTCTATGTGTTGTGTGGGCATGTTTGGGTAGATTGGCAGGGAAAGAACTTCCCGGCAGACCTGCTCGCTAACGGGCAGATCACCGTATTGATAGTTTAATTGTTTGTAGACTGACTGCAGGTGCAGGGGTTTGGGATAACACACGGCCACGTTCACGCCATGGCTTGTAAGATACTGCTTAACCCGGTCGCGATTGGCGGTGCGGATAGTGTATACATTATAAGCATGGCGGCTGTTTTCCGGGTAAAGAGGAACTGACCGTACAATATCAGCCAGTCGCTCGTTATACCTTTCAGCCACGTTTCGTCTCGCCTCCAGGATTTGGTCGATATTTCTCAGTTTTATCCGGAGTAAGGCTGCCTGGATCTCGTCCAAGCGGCTATTCCTGCCAATTTCCGCGTGCATAAATGGATCGGTCGCGCCATGGTTACGCAGTGTTCTTAAATGTGCAGCAATGTCTGCATCGTCTGTGCTGATAAAACCGCCATCACCATAACAACTCAAGATTTTGGTTGGGTAAAAACTAAAACACCCCGTCGTCCCAAGACCGCCAGCCTTTTTGTTGTAATATTCGGCCCCGAATGCCTGTGCACAGTCTTCAATGACGGCAACATTACTGGCCTCCGCCAGGCGCATGATTGAACCCATGTCTGCCGGTGCGCCGAAGATATGAATCGGTAAGATAGCGCGGGTCCTTTTCGAGATTCGCTTTTCGATGCAGGCGGGGTCAATGTGAAAAGTGTCAGGCAGGATGTCGGCAAATACAGGCGTTGCTCCGACAATACTGATGGCCTCAGCACTGGAAAAGAAACTGAAGGGCGAAACAATCACTTCGTCGCCCGACCCAATACCTAAGGCCAGAAGTGACAACACCAAGGCATCCGTTCCACTGGCAACAGCGATACCGTGTTGCGTACCCAGGTAATCGGCGATTTCCTGCTCCAGCCGGGTAACATTTTCTCCCATAACGAAGTGGCCCTGCGTGCCGATTTTTCTGACTTCGGACAACCACTCCTGTTCGAGATTGTCGTATTCCCGGCCTAGGTCAATGAATGGGATGTTTTCTGGTTGGGGGCACATAACGCGATTCTTTCCTTGACTTGAAGGGCGACCTGCAGCGCCGCGAGTCCGGCGTAACCGTCTACAACCGGCGGCAGGTCTTTGCGCACGGAATGCGTGAAATCGTATAACTCCACTTCCAGAGAAGGCCGTGATTTTACTGATATCTTTTTCTGATGTGTCATCAATTGGCTTTCTGTGTTAACTGAAGCACCGTCTTTGTAGACGATTACCAGTTCCTGGTCTTCATAGTTCATGCCATAGTAACTTCCGTTAGAAAATACCCGGATGCGTCTTAAGCGCTTATTGGAAACCCGGCTG
>JAOUNW010000064.1 GCA_029880755.1 Gammaproteobacteria bacterium | reverse complement strand
TTACGCTTTTGTCTAGCATTGGTCGATGTCGATAGATTCAAGTCGGTGAACGACGAGCTTGGTCATTTGTACGGAGATGAAGTATTGGTTCACTTGTCGCAAATTATGAACAGAAGCTTCCGGTATTATGATCTGGTTTGCCGCTATGGCGGCGAGGAGTTTGCTATCTTGCTGCGGGACGTGGATTTGGCGCAGGCCATGGAGGTGCTCGAGCGCTTTCGGGTCACGGTCGAAAACTACCATTTCCCGCAAGTGGGGAACAAGACTGTTAGTATCGGTGTGGTCCAGGTCGAGCCGGGCGAGATTATGCCCGCCATTATTGATAAAGCCGATAAGGCCCTATATTACAGTAAAACTCATGGCCGTAATCAGATGCATGCCTATGAAAAGCTGGTGGCATCGGGCGAACTGGCTCCCCGCGAGTCCAAGAGCGGAGATGTGGAATTGTTTTAATGGTTGCTGGTATTATTGCCCGTCTGTGCTAACTCTGGTTTCCTAATCTGCCAAAACCTCCTGAATCTGGACAACTCATTTTTGGGCAATCTGTGTTATGTTGATTTTCGTGAATGGTGAAGAGCGGTGTATCAATGATTCCTTAACCGTTGATGCTCTACTGGAAAACCTGGGTTATGCAGGTAAACGTGTGGCGGTGGAGGTTAATCAGGAAATTATTCCCCGAAGCCAGTACACACAGACACAATTAAAAGACAACGATCGCGTGGAAGTAGTACGCGCCATAGGTGGTGGCTAATGAATGCATCGGTATCAGAAATGAAAACCAGATCGACAACCCGGGATGACTCGCTGCTAATTGCCGGTAAACCCTATTTGTCCCGGCTGCTGGTGGGAACAGGAAAGTACAAAGATATGGAGCAGACTCAGCAGGCCATTGAAGCAAGTGGTGCCGAGATCGTCACTATTGCCATTCGCCGCACCAATATCGGTCAGACGCCCGGCGAGCCAAATATCCTTGAAGTGATTTCGCCGGAACGTTACACCTTGCTACCCAATACTGCGGGCTGTTACACCGTGGAAGATGCTGTACGTACCTGCCGTTTGGCCAGGGAATTGTTGGACGGGCATGATCTGGTAAAGCTTGAGGTGTTGGGTGATGAAAAGACGCTATTCCCGGACATCACCGCAACATTGGAAGCAGCGGAGATTCTGATTAATGAGGATTTTAAGGTGATGGTCTACACCAACGACGATCCAATTGTTGCCAAGCGTTTGGAAAAAATGGGCTGCGTTGCCGTTATGCCCCTGGCTGCGCCTATTGGTTCCGGATTGGGGATACGCAATCCGTATAACATCCGTACTATTGTCGAAGAAGCCGAGGTGCCGATACTGGTGGACGCCGGTGTGGGTACCGCTTCCGATGCAGCAGTTGCCATGGAGCTGGGTTGTGATGGCGTATTGATGAATACTGCAATTGCTGCGGCCCAAAATCCAGTGTTAATGGCCAGTGCCATGAAAAAGGCCGTTGAGGCCGGTCGCGAGGCGTATCTGGCAGGGCGTATGCCTCGTCGGCGCTATGCTTCCGCTTCTTCGCCGCTGGATGGTTTGTTTTTTTAGGTGTATGGCTTCAGGGTCGCGAAAACCGAATAGACGGTTTCGCGACCCGATCTGGTTATTTTTGTGAATTCTTCTTCATCTGATATTTCCCAGAATTTTTTGCGCACCGTGCGCAGCTTTGTCAGAAGAACGGGACGCATTACCCCTTCACAGCAACGTGCCCTGGATCAGCTGTGGCCGCGATACGGAGTTAATGCAGGAGAATCCACACTGGATTTTGTGAAGCTATTTGAAAATGACAATCCGGTGATCCTCGAGATCGGTTTTGGTAATGGCCGGTCTCTGACGCAAATGGCATTAGCGCAGCCACATCAGAACTTCATCGGTATAGAAGTGCACAAACCAGGGGTTGGGGCTTTGTTGTTGCAGCTGGAGTCTCAAGCTATTAATAATGTTAGAGTGATCAGCGCTGACGCCGTATCAGTATTGAATAATAATATCTCACCAGAGTCGTTGCGTGCTGTCTATCTGTTTTTTCCTGATCCTTGGCCAAAGAAACGTCATCGCAAACGTCGCATTATTCAGGATGAGTTTGTGCAGCTGGTTCGCACGCGGCTTATGATAGAGGGGAAATTTCACATGGCTACCGACTGGCAGGACTACGCTGAACATATGTTGGCGGTTATGGATAGGGCGTCCGGATTTAAAAATGAGGCTGGTCCGGGTTGTTTTGCCCTGCGTCCAGAACACCGGCCGTTGACCAAATTTGAGGCGCGTGGCAAGAAATTGGGGCACGGTGTTTGGGACCTGATCTATACCAGGGAATACTAGCGAGAATGCAAAGTTATCAACTCCATATCAGGATTGTCAGTGATATCACGGTTAATGTCGGAAGTTTGGGAAAGATGAATTTCCCCGCAGGGATTTATACCTATACCGGTAGTGCCAGAAAAAATATTTACTCTCGTGTAAAGCGTCATCTCACCGACTCCAAGAAACCCCGATGGCATATCGATTATCTTCTGGCAGCAAAGGAGGCCGAGGTGATTGGGGTAAGGTACTCTGCGCAACCGGAGTGCAGCCTGAATCAGGCAAGTGATGGTGAGATTGTGTTGCGAAGATTCGGTGCCAGCGATTGCGTAAACGGTTGTCATAGCCACCTGAAATTGCGTCGCCCTCTTTAGACGTGCGCCAGAACACTTATGCCACTAATTAAGCTGGACAAGATCTCCATTGCCTTTGGCCACCATATCCTGTTGGATCATGCCGAACTGCAGATTGATAAGGGTGAGCGCGTTTGTTTGATTGGCCGTAATGGACAGGGAAAATCAACGTTATTGAAAATCGTCGATGGTGTTATCACACCCGATGCGGGTCAGGTATGGCGCCAGGATGGACTTCGGCTGGCACGCCTTGAACAGGACCTGCCCGTTCCGGAAGCTGTTAGTGTGTATGACTTCGTTGCCGGTGGGTTGCCTGAGGCGGGTAATTTGTTGCGCGACTACCACGGTATGGCAGAAACCGTCGCTACAACGGCATCATCGGAAAATCTTAAAAAATTGGAGGCGCTGCAAAACCAGTTGGAGGCCAAGGGTATATGGCAGCTACACAATCGTGTGGAGACCATTGTCAGCCGTTTAGAGTTGGAAGCCGACAAGCCGCTGGAAGCCTTGTCGGGGGGTTGGCGCAGGCGGGCCGCTTTGGCCCGGGCGTTGGTGGTAGACCCAGACCTGTTGTTGCTGGATGAACCCACCAACCATTTGGATATTGAGGCCATTCAATGGCTTGAGGATGTGTTGGCGGAATTCCGGGGCGGCTTGTTATTTATCACTCATGATCGCGCCTTGTTACAGCGATTGGCGACGCGCATAGTCGAATTGGATCGGGGCAAGCTTACATCCTGGCCCGGCGACTACAAAAATTATCTGGAAAAGAAAGAGGCAGCGCTGGAAGTGGAAATGCGGCAGGCGACCAAATTTGATAAAAAGCTGGCGCAGGAAGAAGTCTGGATAAGACAGGGTATCCAGGCAAGAAGAACCCGAAACGAGGGACGTGTGCGCGCCCTGAAAAAATTGCGACAGGAGCGAGCGCAACGCCGCGATCTTGGCGGTAAAGTTAATCTGGCAATTGACGATACCGTGTCTTCCGGCCGGCTGGCTATGGAAGTGAAAAATCTTTCTTATCGCTATGGGTCAGCGCCTATCGTAGAAGGTTTCTCATTGAGGATTATGCGCGGGGACCGGGTAGGATTAATTGGCCCCAATGGTGTCGGTAAAACCACATTTCTTAAACTGCTGCTTAAACAGATGGAGCCTGAATCCGGTAGCGTACGCCACGGCACCCGGTTGCAGATTGCCCATTTCGATCAGTTGCGGGAACACCTGGATATGGAAAAAAGCGTCATCGACAATCTTGGTTTGGGAAGCGATAGCGTTACCATCAATGGCAGAAGCCGGCATGTTATCAGTTATCTGGGTGATTTCTTATTTGAGCCGGAGCGAGTGCGCTCACCGGTTAAATCATTGTCCGGCGGCGAGCGCAATCGTTTAATGTTGGCACGCTTGTTCACCCGCCCGGCGAATCTGCTGGTTTTGGATGAGCCGACCAATGACCTGGATATCGAAACACTGGAACTGTTGGAAGCACTATTGGTTGAGTACAACGGCACCTTGTTGATTGTCAGTCATGACCGGTCTTTTCTTGATAATGTAGTAACGAGCACTCTGGTGTTTGAGGGACAGGGTAAGATCACGGAGTACCTGGGGGGCTATCAGGATTGGCAACTGGCTATGTCACGGACCGCTGCAACCACCACTAAATCACCGCCGCAGAAAGCGAAGCCGCAAAGAGATATTGTTTCAGGTCTCAACAACAAAAAGAAACTGAGTTACAAAGAGAGCCGGGAGTTAGAATCACTGCCAGCAGCTATTGAAGCCCTGGAATCTGAACAGATGGAACTCACCGGAAGAATGACGCGAGCCGATTTTTATCAGCAGGGTGAAGAGGTCATTGCCGAGATTGTTGCTCGGGCCAAAGAAGTAGAAAACGAACTACAGAAGCTGTATCAGCGGTGGGAAGAACTGGAGCAAATAAAATAAGCGCCGTTATTTTATTTGCTCGGTTTTTGATACCGTCCAGATGCCCTCTTCTTTTTTAAATTCAAACCACTGTTTGACCGTGGGGCCCTTGCCAACCTGATACTCTACCTCCAGGCTGCCTGTGCGGTTTCGGCCCGAATCATCGTACTTGGCATTTCGGTAGACGACATTGCTTATGGGCTTGTTGGGGTCGTCCTGAATCAGGTGGGCCAATGCTACAAACATCAGTGTTTCACCAGAGTCACTGCCGAGGTCCGGGCTGCCATTGACCACTTTAAACCCTGCCAGCTCGGCATCAAATTTACCAGAGATCTCTGTTTTTTCCGCTTCAGGTAAGGTCAGGGCAAGCGAGCCGGAAACCTTATTACCCAATTTTCCGCCGAATTTCAGTTCCAGTGAATAACCCTTATCGAAGGACTTGCTAGCCAATTCGTTCGCCCCTTCCGGTTTCCATTTAACAGTCACCTCTGGATTATTTTGGGTGCTGGATTTGCTCACAATGAGCGTTTTGCCAGCAGGCACCTGCCACTTCAAATTAGGCAGGCTCACGCTAATTTCATTCTCCAGCGCAAATTGTTTTCCCTGTCGCAGCGTCAGTACGCCGTTCTTAAATTCAGCGTAATCCAGTTTGAATGTTTTTCCCTGGATCTGTCCGCTCACCGCTTTGCCGGAAATGGGTGGTGGCGAGGGTTTCTGGCTTCCAGGTGTTGTACTTGCTAACGGAATGGGGGGCGGAGCCGCTTCTTCTTCTGCCAGGCCGAGTAGTTGCATGACGGGTTCCAGGCCTCCGCCGAGATACACATAGGCCCCTCCACCGCCTGCCAACAGCAGCAGTAAAAGCAGGGCTTTTTTATTATCGCCGCCTTTCGATTTGGTTTTGGCGCCGGCAGGTTTTGGCGCCGGTTTTTTTGCACTCTTTTTACCGAATATTTTGAATGATGGCATAATCCACTCGCCTGGAAGTTGAGCTTACTATTACTTTTAGTCTCTGGGCTGTGCGCGGGCAAGCAACCCAGAGTGTTTTTGAACCAAAATATCCGGAATTTTCTGGAACTCTATTGCTTATTAGGGCTGAAAACAATCCATATCATTAGCAAAGGTTATTAATCCCGCATATTTATCTTTAATTGCCTCCAGGATCTCCTTTTCTCTGCCCAGCATAGCTGTAGTACGATGGACCAGTACCAGTTGCTTAACGTTTGCCCGGTAAGCAATACGCCCAACTACTGACGGTGGTATAGAAGATTCGCCGGTAGCAGAGGAGCCGCTTTCGAGGATCCCATGACCCATGACCAATATATCCGCGTCTTTTGCCAACTGCTCAAGATTGCCCGAGTGCTGACTGATATCGCTGCCGAATACGACTACCTTGTTCTCGATATTGATCCGGTAAGCGAGCGTAGGAATACTATTATGCATTAGCGGTATGGAGAATATGCTTATAGCGCCCAGAGAATAAACCGGGACAGGTTCTATTTTTCCGGGTTTCAGTCCCGCGCGTGCAGGTTTGGTTTGGGCGCTCAGGTCGTACGGTTTTAGCTTGAAAGTTTGTTTGCCTAGAGGGCTTAGAAAATTTCCCAAATGACGGAACGCTCCTCTTTTTTGATCAAAGAGGCTCCGAACAAAACTGACTGTTGAGGGCATCACCTGATTACCGTCGGGTCCGTAGATAGGGAGGGGAGAGGAGCGACGGCTGGCATCACCTGCGTTTATCAGGGCAGCCAGATCACCGCTATGCCCTACATGCAGATGAGTGAACAGAATACTGTCCAGTTCGCTAAGCTTGGCGCCACTGCTGTAAAATCTTAATGCGGCACCGCCGCCCACATCTACCAGGATGCGTGGTTTTCCGTCCTGCCATACCAGAAAGCTACTGGCGCTACGATCGTCCCTGAGCTCCGGGCCACCCGAGCCCAAAATCTGAATCCTGACACCCTGTGGGTCACATTGCTGGGCCTGGGCATTCAATGAACTGATTGACACAGACAATACAATTAGTAATAACAATTTAGTTCGAATCATTAAAAGTGTTTGATCAGCGAGCATGATTTTTTTGCATGTGCCAGCGTTGCCGGAATTATGAAGCTAGCGTAATTGTTTTGACCCGGTCTATAACCGGGGAGAGGGTATTATTTGCGGATTTGTTGTGAATAGCAATCACCAAACGGGTGCGGCGTGGTGGTTTAGCTGTCTTCCCTGTGAATCTCAATGAGCTGGAGTTCCCCATCAAGACCAACAATGGTTTTGAGCGTGATGGGCCGACAGCAGGCATAGCAGTCTTCAATGAGCTCCTGGCTGCCGGCGGAAATGTCAATAACGCTCTCGTAGGTCTCCCCGCAATAGGGGCACTGAATCTTTTGGGTAAGCAACATTCCCTAGAGTCTAGCAGACGTACAGAAAGTGCAATGTCAAAATCCGGTGAAATAGAGCTGGTGTTTTCTGGATTTTCAGGGCTTTTGTGCTAACGCCTGTTTGTGTAGTTGGGATAATTTAGAGGTATACAAAAAACAGAAGCATGGCCAAGGCGATACGATACAGGACAAACGGAGTCATGGTGATGCGCTCAAGCAGCTTAAGGAAAAAATGAATACACAGATAGGCGCTAACTCCTGAAACCGCAGCGCCGATAACGAGAGCGACCCAGTCTACGGGTCCGGCCTGTTCAACAAGGTCTTTGGTTTTTAACAGGCCCGCCGCCAGAATTAAAGGTATGGAGAGTAAGAAGGAAAATCTGGCTGATGCCTGGCGATTCAACCCCAATAACAAGCCCGCGGTAATGGTGATGCCCGAGCGGGAAGTGCCGGGGATCAGTGCTAATGCCTGGGCAATCCCAATTATCAGGCAATCCAGCCACAACAGTTGATGTTCGTCTTTATATGATTTTGCCCGGTGGTCCGCATACCAAAGTAGCAGCGCAAATGCGAATGTGGCGCCGGCAATAATCAACGGGGATCGTAATAAGGTTTCCACCGAGTCCTTTAGCAACAAGCCGGCGGTTCCGGCGGGGATGGTGCCAATGATTACCCCCCATGCCAATCGGCTGTCACCGACTGTTTGCCGTGTATATATGGATCGGGACCAATCAACAATCATGGGCTGAATTTCCCGCCTCATATAAAAAACTACAGCACTCAGAGTGCCGACATGTACGGCAACATCAAAGGCCAGGCCCTGATCTACCCAACCCACAAGTTTTGGCAATAGAATAAGATGAGCCGAGCTTGAAATGGGCAGAAATTCAGTGAGTCCTTGCAGTAAGGCCAATACCAGGATTTGTAACAGATCCATTAGTCGATTCAGCTCACGTTCAGCTATTTATTATAGGCTGGATAGTAATTGATCTGGCAGTGATAGAGAAATTATTTCTGAACTATGGGCTGTGTTAGCATGTCTCGAGATATTGGGAATGGGTGGTAACATGGGTTTAATGCCAGGCAAAAATATTATTTGTTCAACGGTCTGCGTGGCGCTGATTCTTGTAATCACGCCACTATTTGTTTTTCCGGATTCCGGCGGGGTGTCGCCATTTGCTGCAGAATATTTATTAAAACGCTCAGGCTTTACGATAGCAGTATCGGAATTCAGGCTATCTAAGAAAGACACCAAAACCTATATCTTCGAGTCACTCTCCAGGCCTGCAGGCATGGTTTCCCTATTCAAGCGTGTGCATGCCAGAGAGACCAGTGAGCTTGGTGTTACCAAGAATGGATTTAAACCTCTTAATTATGCCTACGTTCTGGAGAAGAGGCGTAACCCCCAACATTATAGCAACAAATTTGACTGGGAAAATAAAACAGTTGTTATTGAAGAGGATGGCAAGAAGACATCGTTAACAGTCTCTGATAATACCTTAAATCGCTTTACCTTGCAGCTCATGCTTATGGCGGATTTGGGAGGCAATAAAGAGGTGCTCGAATACACCATTTTGCATAAGAGTAAACTCGAAACGTTTGTTTTTACCAGAATAGGTAAGGAGACAATTAAAACAAGCACAGGTTCTTATAGTACGGTAGTGATTGAGGGCAAGAAAAAGGACAAGTCCGGTGGACGGGTTATGACTTTTTGGTGTGCTCCATCATTGAATTATCTGCCGGTAAAAATTATCCAGGAAAAGGACGACAAGCAGCTCTATACAATGTTTCTAACAAAGGTGGAGGGTCTATAGCTCCTCAAGTTTTGTAAATGGGGGCTTCACCTTCTGGCCGGTTGCGGAAGCGTTTATATGACCAGAGGTATTGTTCCGGTAGAGCGCGTACGCAGTCTTCAATGCCCTGATTCAGATATCGCACAGAAGTGTTTAAATCCGGGTCATGAATATGTTCTGATGCCGGAGAGAAGTGGATATGGTACCCCTTGCCTCCGGGTAGACGCTCCGCGTAAACAAAAAGTACGGCTGCTCCGGTTTTAATTGCCAGCCGGGATAGCAGTACCATGGTATTGGCCTGAATACCAAAAAATGGGGCGAACAAGCCGCTACCAGCACCCGGTTCCTGATCCGGTAAAATCGCTACCAGTTCACCTTTTTCCAAAGCGGTATAAAGCGCCCTGACACCCGATTTATCCGTAGGCACCAGCCGGGCACCAAGCCGCTGTCTGCCTGCGCGCATGACATCATCCATCGCTGCCAGTGGTGGCGGACGGAAAAGACTGGTCATGGGATAACGCGATGAACAATAAAGGCCAATAATTTCCCACATCCCCAGGTGAGGCAGTGCCAGAATTACTCCTCGACCCAGCTTATGGGCCGACTCCAGATATTCCTCACCGCTTGTTTTTTTTACCAGCCCGAGAGTGTAGTGACTCTCCTTTAGCCATAGGGTGCTGCTTTCCAGGGCGCCCTTGCCCGACTCGATCAGGCTTCGCCTAACCAGCTTTTTTTGTGTTTCATGAGGTAATTCAGGGAAGCATAGAGCGATATTCACTTTCGTGGTCTGTAGCCGTCTGTTGGGAAACACGCCGGACAGCATGCCAAGAAACCCGCCAATCGCCTGAACTACGGCTAAGGGCAAATGGGCGAATACCTTAAGCAACAGTTTGCTAAAACGCGACATATGTTTCTGAATAGTGTTTCAGACTGATAAAAAATGACTGCGGGATTATGCCAGATATTAGCCCGTTGAGTTAGCTGCAAAGCCTGCGAATGGAACCGGAATACGAATTGACTTATTCGGTTAGCTTGAAAGCCATCAGCAATATCCCCATAGAGAAACCAATATGATGATTATGGGATAACAGTAGAGAGATGTCTGAGACTAAACACATAGTATGCCCTCATTGCAATAGTACGAATCGGGTACCGTTAGGTCGTTTGAGTCATTCTCCCAAATGCGGCAATTGCAAGACGTTGCTGCTGGAAGGCAAACCTGTTGAATTAACCCAGAATAATTTTAACAGGCATATCAATAATAATGATATGCCGGTGCTGGTTGATTTCTGGGCGCCCTGGTGTGGTCCATGCAGGACTATGGCACCTATTTTTGCCAGTGCCGCTGAAAGTTTGAAGTTAAAAGCACGCCTGGCCAAAGTGAATACCGAAGAGCAGCATGCATTGGCCAATCAGTTTGGAATTCGCAGTATTCCAACGCTGGTGATATTCAAGAATGGCAGGGAGCTGGACCGTGCAGCCGGCGTCATGGACGCGAATCGTCTACAGGCCTGGGTGCAGAGATATGCTTAGTCTTTGGCCGGAGCGTTTCCGGCAATAAGGTCAGAAATCTGTTTGTTGAGTTCCGCCATATCGGGTATGCCCTTGGCCACACCGGTTACTGTTAGCAAGTTCTTTTTTATTGTCCCGATAAAGAAAGTTGGCGTACTGGTAACCCCCAATGATCTCCCTAGAGCTATCTCCCTGGAAACATCCCGCTGATAGTCGGGTGTGACCACGCAGGCCTTGAATTTTTCCATATCAAGTTTCAGATTCTTGGCGGTATCAAGCATAAATTTAGCGCTGATCTGGTTCTGATGAACCAGTAACCGGCCTTGCATCGGCCAATACTTGTGCTGCTTGTCCGCACAGTTGGCCGCCACTGCGGCCTGATAGGCGTTAGGGTGGTTTTTGAGTGGAAAGTCTTTTACAACATAGAGAAGTTTCCCTGTATCGATATACTTTTTCTTAAGTTCTGGTAAGACCTGCGTATGAAATTGTGAACAATAGGAACACTCAAAATCATAAAATTCAACAAGACCGACTTTGGCGCGCTTTTTTCCCAGGCGTCTGCCGTCTTTGCCCAGATCAATAGTGATAACGGCCGGACCGGCTCCACGCGTATTTTTTTTATTACCAATTGTCTGGTTAGACTCGGCAAAAACAATGGCGTTGTAAAATATCTGGAGTGAAAGAAACAGGAGTGCAGTCGTAAGACCAATCCGCGCTCTTTGTGTTCGAAGGGTATGGTGCTGCAATTGATTAATCCGGCTTTCTTTTTATGCCAAGATGATGTTCAAACTCATCTGTTATCGAGTCCGGGTCCACGGAGTTAAGCTGAATAATGCGTTTTAAATGCTCGAAGCTATCAATATCAATTTGATTAAACTCGACGGCCATTCCATCACTTTCTAGTCGTACAATGGTGCCTTTGAGGCGAAGCTCTATCTCATCGTCGGTGCCATATAGGTAGAGTGAAATATCGCATAGTGTATGTTCCGGTAATTTTTCCGCAGTAATGACAAAAATGCCATTCATGCTTATATCGCGTGTTTCGCAGGCACTAACGTGATCAGTGTCGGTTGCAATAACTG
>JAOUNW010000133.1 GCA_029880755.1 Gammaproteobacteria bacterium | reverse complement strand
AGATTCTGGCGAAGTTTTGCTTGGTAATAGAAACAAACTCAGCCTTATGCTCTTCGGAAACACCAATCAGCTTAGCCAGCGCATCCAAAGATTCACCCTGGCCACGGGACATGTCACGGGCCAACCGACCTTTGTTGTCATCAATGAACATTGCTGTTTTCCAGTTAGACTTGACCACGCCGTCCTGGGTACAACCTGAAGATCCTGTAGTGATACCAAATGTCTGATTACCCGATGTGCCGTTTGTTGTTACAGCCAGAACCTGTGGGGCCAACCCGCTTTGACCGTCAAACAACTTGGAACCCCAACCGCAACCACCAACATTATTTGCTGCCATGGAACTGAAGGAAGCGGTAGCAAGCACAGCGGCCAAAATGATTTGTTTTTTCATATCTGAAGAACCTCCTGGTTATTTTTGAAAGGTATTAATCCAGCTATTACTCCAGCAGAAATAAAATGATTTCTGACTGACAGTCATTACCTTATAGAGTGTGCTGCCTGGGGTGTCAAGCATCGGGCTACTCGTAATCATATGTAACAGTTTGATTTGGTATGTTTTTAATCTGGCAGTTCTGACAACAAATTTCAGATTACCAACTTTCACTGCAATCTAAAATAACCTTACATTAAATATGTCCGATGTAATTATATTCGCCTGCGAAATACTGTTTCTATTAGCATTTAATGATAAAGTTTTTGCATGGAGATACCAAAGCTCGTCGGCCACAGGGGATACCCGAATTGTTATCCTGAGAACTCCATTATCGGGTTCGAGGCGGCCATCAGGTCCGGCGCCTGTTACATCGAAACCGACATACAACTTACCTCAGACCTGGTTCCAATTTTGTTTCATGATCGCACCATGGACCGGGCCTGTGGTACACCTGGACCTATACACCAATACACTCTTACCCAGCTGTCCGATTTCCAGGCCTCCGAATTTGACAAGTTCGGTTACAAGTTTGCGCGCAACCCCATTAATACCCTGGAAGAACTGGTTCGACTACTGCGAGGCTATCCACATGTCACCGCTTTTATTGAGCTGAAGCGCATATCACTGGAGCACTTTGGGCCGGCGACGGTCTGCCAGAAGGTGCTGGGGCTATTAGCACCTGTTGCCCGGCAATGTGTTGTGATTTCTTATTCTCTGGATGCCCTGGCATCCGTACGTAATCAGGGCTGGCAGCAAATCGGCGCCGTATTTGATCATTGGAAAGACACTCAGCGCGATAACGTCCGAAAACTGAGGCCGGAATATATTTTTTGCGACATAGAGGGGTTACCCCGCTGGGGCAAGATTAAAAGCAATTACGGCAAAATTGCCGTGTTCGAGACTGTCTGTCCCGACACCGCCCTAAGGCTTGCCAGGCGAGGTATAGAATTTGTGGAGACCTATGCCATAGCCGAGATGCTATCTGCTATAAAGAATATGCAGAGGCAGCAATGACGAAAACTTATGACATGGTGGTAATTGGTGGTGGCATTCACGGTGCCGGTGTAGCCCAGGCTGGCGCTGCTGCCGGGTATAAAGTTCTGCTACTGGAGAAAACCGGGCTGGCCCACGCTACATCGAGTCGTTCCAGCAAGCTTATTCACGGCGGACTGCGCTACCTGGAAAGCTGGCAACTGGATCTGGTGCGAGAATCTTTAAAGGAGCGGGAAATCCTTCTCAGAATTGCACCGAATCTTGTTCAGCTCAAACCTTTTTATATTCCGGTTTACCGCGAAACCACTCGCAGACCCTGGAAGATCCGAGCAGGCCTGTCACTGTATTCGTTGCTGGGTAATTTTAGCGTCAACAGCCGCTTCCATAAGTTGAGCAAGAGCGAATGGGCGCTCCTGGATGGATTACGCATGCAGGGGCTGCGTGCTGTCTACCGCTACTGGGATGGGCAAACTGACGATATAAAGCTGACCAATGCGGTCATGGGCTCGGCGCTGTCATTGGGAGCCACATTAAAATGCCCAGCCAGTTTTATTTCCGCCAGCTACAGTAACAACCAGTTTGAGATACATTACCAGGATGCTGGTGGTGACAAGCAATGTTCTGCCCGTTCGTTAATTAATGCCGCCGGACCCTGGGCGAATACTATATTAAGTCAGATTAAACCAGATACGGATTATTTAAATATCGACCTGGTCCAGGGAACGCATATCATTCTTGACCAAACGCCCGGCGATGGAATTTTTTACCTGGAGTCCCCAAAAGATCAGCGCGCTATTTTTGTCATGCCCTGGCAAGGCAAAACACTGGTGGGCACTACCGAAACACACTATCAGGGGGATCCTGACAACATCCAGCCATTGGAAAATGAAATCAGTTATTTGCTGGATACTGTCGGGAAATACTTCCCTATGTATCAGCGAAAGATTATTGGCAGTTTTGCCGGGCTCAGGGTGCTTCCTGTTGGAGAGGGCCCGGCGTTTCATCGTCCTCGAGAAACCACGCTCCATACTGATACCAAACTACCTGGGCTTGTCACAATTTATGGTGGCAAGCTCACCGGTTATCGCGCTACCGCCCAGAAAGCAGTAACTCTTGCACGCACGGTACTTCCTGCGCAAAAAATACGAGCTGATACCGCCACCCTATCGTTATCAAGCGACTAAATGGTTTTCCGGTTTGCGGATGGCATTCAATAATGTATCGATCCAGCGCTCATAACGTTCTTTCAGACCGGCATTGGTTTTTGGTTTAAACCAATTACCCATTTCGTTCTCGGGCCAATCAATTGGCCGGCCTGCCAGCAGATAAGCAGTACCGCGAGCGGTGGCCTCTTTTTCCCTGGGCCGGTACACCGGAAGTTCTGTCAGGTCCGCCAACCGCTGGCACAGACCATCAAGCTTTGCCAGACCACCGGTTAGCTGGATCTGTTGTGGCGGCGATGCCAGTCCCTGCATCTGCGTAAGATTGGCCTCCATTAAAAAAATAATACTTTCGATCACCGCTACCACGCGCTCCCAGTCTTCTCCCTCTCCAATAAAGTGAGACACAAAATGGGGTACCCAGTAAGGTGCTCCCAGACCGGAAACACCATTAAGAAACAATGGGGGGGATTTGGACTTTTCCAGCCAGCCTGGCAAATGATCAAACAGTGTAGACAATTCAAACTCCTTTGCCGCCCAATCCAGTGCGCTGCCAGCGCCATTGACTGTACCTTCCAGGGCATAAATGGCCTGACTATCATCCTGCAGAATCACGCTCGTCAGCAAACGTCTGCCCTGTGTAGGATAATCTCCCAGGGACCTGGAAATAAACGCACCGGTGCCCATATTGATATAGGCAGTTTCTGCCTGCAACTCACCTAAAGCGAAAATTGCCGCGGACTGGTCACCGGTCACCAGCTTCATGGGAATAGTCAAATCGTCAATACATAAACTACCGTAGTCATAATAGGTGGGTACGCAATCCGGCAGCGCACTCCGTAAGACACCAAACACTTCCAGCAATTCCGGATCCCAGTCTCTGGTTTTAAGATTCCAGCATATAGTCCGGGATGCATTAGCCGGGTCAGTGACAAAAGGCCTTTCCCGTAATAATCGAAATGTCAGAAAACTTGCCATAGGACCATAGGCCAAATGACCATCCCGCGCCGCGTCTTTGACAGCCTCAATATGATCAGTACACCAGCGTAATTTGCTCGCGCCGTAATGCGCCGACAAGAACAGGCCGGTAATTTTGTGAATAGCTTCTGATTGATCAGAGAACTTCTCGAGCCACTGATGGGCGCGTCGATCCTGCCAGCTCAGTACCGGCGTCAGAGCGTCACCAGTATTACGATCCCAACAAACAATACTGGATCGCTGGGTAGCCATGCCAGCAGCACAAATATGTTGTTTGCGATTGTCGACAGCGCTAACTGCCTGCCTGGTGGCTGTTAATATGGACTGGACCAATTCTTCAGGGTCCTGTTCAACCCAGTCGACTCGAGGCCGACTGACACCAACCTCGGCATATCCCTCCGAGATCAGTTCTCCCTTGTGGTTGAAAATCAATGCCCGGCTGGAGTGGCCGCCCTGATCAATCGCAAGATAGAGATTCTTTTTCTGTAAGAAATCATGTTGCATCTTTTGCCATTGCCTTCCAATCGAAGTTTCCGGAACCGGAAACGATAAAAAAGGGATTAAGAATAGAAGATTTATTATAGGTTAAATTGCTACCCTGCAAATCCGTCACTTTGCCGCCCGCGACCTCGACAACACACTGAGAGGCTGCTGTGTCCCATTCCGACGTCAGGCCTAGACGTGGATAAACATCTGCAGCACCTTCGGCTACCAGACACAACTTTAAAGAACTACCCATGCTGACAGTTTTCGGTTCTCCCTGTTCGCTGGATAAACGCTGTAAAAAATTCTTCACTGCCTCACCGGCATGAGAGCGGCTAGCAACTACAACCGCTGGCCCGCCGCGATAGTCAGTTACTTTAATTGAAACCGGTTCATTTCTTCCGATCTGTTTATAAGCGCCCAGACCCTGTGCCGCAAAATAACTGGTATCCTTCACAGGCGCATAAACAACACCCATCACCGGCTTACCGTGATCAATCAAGGCAATATTTACGGTAAATTCGCCATTACGCTTAATAAACTCCTTGGTGCCGTCAAGTGGGTCGACCAGCCAGAAACAGGTCCAGCTCGAGCGCTGCTCGTAATCTATCCCCGCCGACTCTTCCGACAAGATTGGTATGTCAGGTGTTAATTCCTGAAGCCTGGCAACAATACATTTATGAGCCGCTTCATCGGCTTCTGTCAGCGGTGAGCCATCCTGTTTGTCGGTCACCTCAAAATCCCGCTGGTACACTTCCATAATTTTTTGACCGGCGACAACAGCGATCTCCCGCACCGCGCCCAAGGTCGACCTTAAGTCACTAAAATGATTCATTGTGTCTGGTTATATCCTGATTTTTTCCTGTTCTCCAGAATGCAGAACATACTATAAATCCGGTTTTTTTTCTGCACCAAAATAACACTGCGGTCCTGATTTTATGGGTTTTTCGTAGGAGGTTGATTAGAATCAATGCGCCCGATAGTATCTCTGACAAGCAAACTGGGGCAGGAAGTCATGATAACCATTGACAGCAACAATAACCAACTCTCGGTCAACGTCTACGGTGAGTTAACTCTTGAGGATTATCAGGGGCTTGAAAAAGCAATTTTGAAAAACCTCGAATCGACCCCGAGAATCAATCTTTTACTTGATCTGACCATGATGTCCGGCTTTACGGTAGATGTTGCCTGGGA
>JAOUNW010000013.1 GCA_029880755.1 Gammaproteobacteria bacterium | reverse complement strand
GCACTCCAAAGTGGGCAAGAACGGTTATCCGGAATTGAAGGACGAGGATTTTGCCCGTTATATGGACGAAAAGTTCCCGGGCAAGGTTGATACCGCTTTATATAAATATTGTTACGTGGACATCAAACGCCATTCCGATGTGGATAAAGTATTTGAGCATTACAAAGCCAACATGGCGCAGCTTAAGAAGAAACATCCTGATACCCAGTTTATTCATGTCACCACACCAATCACGGTGTTGCAGACCGGGCCCAAGGCCTGGTTGAAAAAGATAACGGGTAAACCCGTTGGCGGCCAACTGGATAACGTTAAGCGCGCCCAATTCAGGGAGAAACTATTGGCGGAGTATGGCGGAAAAGATCCGATTTTTGATTTGTATGAATACGAATCCACCAGGCTTGATGGTGCACGTGTATCCTATCAGCATGACGGCAAGACCTATTATGCCCTGGCGCCGGAATACACCGATGACGGTTCCCATTTAAACACCGTGGGAAGGCGATTTGTGGCGCAAAACTTTTTGATGTTCCTGGCAGAGAACGTTAAGTAAGCGCGGGGTGGGTTGTCACCACATCCGGCGCAATCGGAAAGCCATTGCGCGCTACGCCCGGGTAGATATGGATGGAAGGATTTAATGTAGGGCTGATTAAGCGTCAGCGAATCCGCCAAAACGAACACCTCCGGCGCGATAAAAATACCATTGCGCCCTACGTAAAGATAGGCATGAACGAAAGGATTTATTGTAGGGCGGATTAAGCGTTAGCGAATCCGCCGTTGGCTATAGCTCCGCCGAGAATTGCAGTCCCCTGTCTTTCCAGACCGGCAACATTTTGTCCAGGGCGGACAGAGTATACGGATTGTTATCGTGCAACAGGATAATGTCGCGCGTCTGGGGTTGATTCTGTTGCATGCGTTCAAGTAACGCATCTTCTCCGTCTTGTTTGTAGTCGCTGTAGGTGGTGGTCCAGTGCACCATCTGGTATCCCAATGCAGCG
Source organism: Gammaproteobacteria bacterium (assembly GCA_029880755.1). GTDB lineage: Bacteria > Pseudomonadota > Gammaproteobacteria > Acidiferrobacterales > SZUA-150 > JAOUNW01. The sequence goes on along the minus strand of JAOUNW010000013.1, from coordinate 19,960 downwards.
GTTTGTTTAAGATGGCTCATGCGGAACAGGCCACGAGGTGGCCGGAACAGGGTGGTGTCTTGTCCTGTCGTCTGTTTAATGATGTCCCGCGTTTTTATCAAATCCGCCGACAGCTCTTGCTGTGTCATTTCCGGGAATATTTTATGTGTGTAGGTATGGCCGCCAATGGCATGACCTGCTTCAACGATCTGTTGGGCAATCTCGGGATGTTTGGCCACTTTCTCACCGACCACGAAAAACATGGCCTTGATGTCATGTTTGCCCAGCAGCTTAAGTGCTTCCGGCGTGTATTCCGGATTGGGGCCGTCATCGAAGGTCAAACACGCCGCATTGCCTATTCTGGTGTTGGTGCGCCAAAAGAAGCCACCGGGAAAGGCGTATTGTTGAAGTGCGGTTTTGGCGATGCTGCGTAACAGGTTTTTCATAGCAGGCATTTTTTTTCAATTTCATTGAATACACTATAGTAGGATTTGGCAAGATTGGCCCAGGTGTATTGCTTTACACTTTCTATCAGTGCGGTTCGGTCCCAGCGTTTTTGCAAACACTTGGCTAACGCTGCTGCTATGGTATCGGCACTTAGGTTGTCAATTAGCACACCGTTAACATCATTTTGTATCACCTCCGGTATGCCGCCAACATTGGTGGCGCACACTGGTATGCCGCAGGATAACGCCTCAATGATAACGTTGGGTGTGCCTTCCATATAACTGGGCAGGCACAGCAAGTTTGACCGGTTTAGCCAGAGGGGAATGTCCTTGTGGTCAACATTGCCGGCCAGGGTAACGCTGTCGGCCAGTCCATACTGGGCGATTTTACTTTCCAGTATATGCCGGTAATTGCCATCGCCAACAAGAACCAGCTTATCGTTTTTCGCGACGGAACCGGCGTTTTTCAAGATATGCCAGGCATCTACCAGTAATCCCGTGCCCTTAAGTTCCAGCAGCGCACCTATATATAGAATAACCCGCCCGGTCTCTTGCTGGTGCTTGCCTGTTGCATCGGGTTTGAACAGGGCCGGGTTGAATCCTGCGCACGGGATATGATGAATCTCCCTGGGTACTTTGTTAGTGATTTTTTTTATCAATGCCTTGCTGACGGAAATCAGGGCATCAGCCCTGCGCATGGCTGCCTTCATCTGTGATGTCCTGCCGGTTCGGGTAAACGTGCGGTTGATGTCACTGCCATGGGCCGTGAGCACATAGGGCAGGTGCAGTGCTCGCGCCACCAGGGCGACGCCGGTGCCGTCGGGATAAATGCGATGCCCGTTCAAGATGATTTTCTTGTGTTGAGCGCGTATTTGTCGGATACGCTTGAGGGTGCCAAGAAAATAACTCATGCTGGAAAGCACTTCCATTCCGGGCACGGCGATAAAACGGGGATGGTATATGGTAACGCCATGACTGGTTTCTTGCGCCGGGACCGAGCGTAGTTTGCCCCATTTACTGTTTTTCAAGAACCCCGGTGCGTAGGGTATGGGCGCCACGACGGTTATTGAGCAATAGTCAGTCAGTGCTTCCACCAGTTGTTTCAGAAATACCGCTCGTTGCGGTAATACGGCATTGGGGTAGAACGTGGTAACGATGACAACGTGAGATTCCAGTTTCTCTGACCGATTCATGATTTGCAGTAATTCTATAATCTATTGGTTTAAGATTCGCTATGACCAGAGAAGAAAATTGTCTTCATTAGGTTACCGATACCGGTTTCGCTTGCGCTGCTTCCTCTTCCTGTTTGGTTCGTATGAGAATCATGCAAATTACACCGATAACGCACAACATATAAAATCCCCACTCATGAGGTTTGGCGTTTGTGATGGCCCGGAATAGTAATGAATAAAAACTGATGAGGGTGGCTGACCGTATACATTCAAGAGTTTTATCTTTGACTGTGTCCCGGTCTATACGAAGATCCTTAATCAGTTTCCAGGCGAATCCCATGAAAGCGAAGAATCCTATGAGTCCCGTGGTTGCTAGAATTTGTATGTAGGTATTGTGAGCATTCTTTCCCAGTTGGTCATAACTGAGGTCGTAATACTCTTTGGCATATTCGCCGAATTTGCGGCTGCCCACGCCCAGAAAGGGGTGAGCCTTGAACATGTTTTTGCCCGCCTTCCATAATTCAATGCGGGAGGATTCCGCTTGCTCGGCGGTGTAGGACTCCGTGCTGTGTTCAGCGCGCTTGGCCCATTGGTATGACAATACCATTAGACCTAGAAGCGCCATCATAATAAGGGGCAACTTCTTCCTGTTCTGCTTGTAGAAATAAAGCTGTATCAGAAAGATTTCAAACACCAGCGCCAGGGCGCCGCCGCGAGATAAGGAAAATAACATGCCTGCTATCGAAGAGCCGAGGAAAAATAACAAAATCATCTTTTTTAATCCGGGCTCACTGTTTTTCCAGAACATATACAGGAACGGTAGAATCAAAATGATGACATAGGAATAGTCGTTGTGGTTCTCGTACATACCGTAGGCGCCGGCAGCCGCTCCCCCCACGGTTGTACCCAGGTTATTTACGGCAACATAGATACCATAAAATACAATAAACTGACCGGCGAGCAACATGCCCCAGACGAACTTCCTGAGATGTTCCGCTGTTGTGATGAGCAAAATTGCCAGCACCATGTAGATCAAGAATTGGTACCAGGTGAGAAACATGTCCAGCATTTCACGAAGGCCGCTGCGATAGACGGAAATTACCTGCACGCCCAGGAACAATACCAAATAAACAAAGGCCGGATGTTTATAAGCTAGGGACCGCTTATAACTTGCATCGCTCGATATGCCGGTCATGAGCGCCAGCGCGGAAATCACCATCATGGGTTTTGCGGCTGCCAGGGAAGGGAAGACAATACCCGGTTGAAACAGGTTCATGAAACTATAGAGAAAAGCCATATATGTCTCTGGCAACTTACCTAAAATTGAAAAATTACTGTTGGCTCATTCGAAAATAAGAAGTAATGTGCCTCAGTGAGTTGTCACCTGACGCCCCTTTTAGTTATGATCTGTTCGCCAGGAATAGACTTATTTTAACAGAAAATAATAATAGAGATAGATTGGCAAAACAGGGCGCTGGCTGTATTGGGGGAGCATGTTTGGCTGTTTAAAACAAGACGTTATGCGCTACACCAGGAGCCGGGATGGCAAGCGCTATCCGTTGCCTATCGCCGCAATCAGACTCATCAATCCCGGTTTACTGGCCATTATTCTGCATCGATACGTCTATAGTATTAACCGTCTGTGTCAAGGCGATAACCGGAAAATGCTCCGGCGTTTGTTGAAAGCCAGCTACCATATAGGCCGGAAGATCGTCATGGCCTGGGGAAAAATACACATATCTGAAGCAACCGAATTTGGTCCCGGGCTGTATCTGTCCGGCAAGGGCGGGATCATTATTGGATCCCGGAGTATCGGCCGGAATTTTACTGCCGAGCATAATGTAACCATCGGCATGGGTATCAACAATGAGACACCGATAATTGGCGACAATGTTGTTGTGCGACATGATTCAGTGATTTATGGCGATATTAAAGTTGGCAGCGGCTCGGTTATTGATGCCGAGTCGGTATTAAGCAAGACCATTCCGGAGAAGAGTCTGGTGAAAGGCAATCCCGCGCGTATTATAAAAAGACCAATTGAATTTCAGGATTATGTGTAGAGGTTGATGGCATCGTGGCCCTGGAAAACATCAAGGCGGATCTGCGGCGCTTCTACATTATCGAGGCAAGCAAGGAGAACCCTGGAATTGGCAAGAAGTTGTATGTCTTGTTTGAGAACCCAGGACTGCAAGCACTGATCGTTTACCGGTTTGGAGTCTGGTTGAAATCATTGAAGGTATTGCTTCCTCTGAGACTGGTGCTGGAGCCGGTTTATTGGTTGTTGCATTGGTCGCTGATAGTCGTTGCAGGAATTCGTATAAACCGGAATACGCGAATTGGCAAGGGTTTATATATCGGGCATTTTGGCGGTATAGAGATCGGCGGTATAGAGATCGGAGAGAACTGTTCAATTCATCAGCATGTAAAAATCGGTATTCGAGGTAATGCCGGAACAGCTGGAGAAAAAATAGGAAACGAAGTATGGATTGGCGCCCATTCCCGAATACAGGGCAACATTATGATTGGTGATGGCGCCACGATCTCGGCGGGGTCTACTGTACTGAATGATGTAAAGGATCATGCATTGGTTGTCGGGAATCCTGCCAGGATGGTGGTGCAGCATTACGAAAACCGCAAGTTATTGGCTATCTAGTCGGATAATTCTGTCGCTATAACGCGATACCTTTTCTTTAACATCCGGCGCACGATCCAGTGTGCAAACTCAATTTTCAATTGTTAATTTACCTCTATTAAAAAGAGGTAAATACTTTCTACGTTTGTTTTCCATTTCGCTATCATTTCTTTCTTCGAAATTTGCTAGTTTTTTCTGTCGATTAACGGCGCCGCAAATTTGATAAGCGGTTAAAAAATTTTCTGTTCTGACCGGCGGCGACTAGCTGAAGATCAGTGGCCCGTTACATTTTCCACGCGCACCTATAATTCAACCCAACAAAGCAACCATATTTTTTTCTAGTGAGTGTATGGATGATATGACACTTAATCGCAAAATGAATCTGAATATCGCAAATATCTTTCTTCTATTTTTTATTTCTATTGTTCTTGTCGGCTGTGGCGCCACCCGTGAACCCGAAGAGCAGGCCACAACTGACAGTGTGACTGTTGGATCGCAAGTGCCGGTTGTGACCGATCCCGTAGTCACTGATCCCGTCATTACAGATCCACCCGTTGTCACGGATCCACCCGTTGTCACGGATCCACCCGCCACTACCATGGCAGTTCGGGTGCAGTGGACCGCCAATCCTGAGCCAGAAGTTAACGGGTATTACGTTTATCACGGTATAAGTTCACTCAATTACACTGATCGCGTCTGGGCCGGCAACGTTACCAGTTATGAGTTTCCGGTAACGGCGAGCGGTAATCACTATTTTGCCATCTCGGCGGCCGATGCCTCCGGCTTTGAATCCCCGTTGTCTGATCAAGCAATCATTGTTGTTCCATGATGGCCAGGAACAATTATTTCGATACTGCAAAAATCATGAGTATGACTTCCATGACCCATTCATCTCTTTCAGGTACAGCAGATATGTTTAATAGGATTCTGAGTATCCGCGTTTCTCTTTTTTTGTCGTTGCTTGTCGCAGTGTTTCTGGCATTCTCGCCGGGAATAGGGCAGGCGGCAGGAAAGCCAATAATCTTTTATACTGATATCCTGTCGGGCCCGAATATCGGCGGTGAGAATGACAACGGTGCCTATCTTTCCATCTTTGGCAAGAACTTCGGCAACAGCCTGTCAGACGTTAAGGTGTTTATTAATGGTTCGGAAGTGGCGGACTATAAATATCTGGGCGCTTCCAAGGGACGGCCGGATATCCAGCAGTTGTCGGTGCAGGTTGGTCCAGTTTCCTCTGGCCCAATTACTGTAGAAGTCGCGGGTGTTGCCTCAAACTCCAATCGTACATTCACTGTTCAGCCTGGGAATATTTATTATGTTTCTCTGTCGGGTAGCGATAGCAATGGTGTGGTAAACGATATTACCCGTCCATTCAGAACCGTGCAGGACAGTTCCAATAATGGCGTCTGGCCTGACCGGGTAGGACCCGGCGATATGATCGTTATGCGCGGCGGTGAGTGGTTTGATATCGGTATGTACAACCGGTTTCTGCGTACCCAGGGCGTTTCCGGTAGTGCGCCAACCGGCTCAACTGGCAGCGGGCCCATTACCTTAATGGGTTATCCTGGTGAGAACATTATTATTCACTGTGGATCAAGTGGTGGTATTCATCAAGGCGGTGATTCCAAGTGGCTGGTCTTTGCTAACCTGGGGATTGTCGGCGGCGATAGCACACAAACCGACGGGCCGATTAATTTACAGGCGCGGTCGGACTATTGGCGTGTCGTAAATAACAAGCTTTACGATTGGGACGCGGGTACAGAAGCCAGGGCAGGTGGTATTGCCGGTAACGGCAATCATATTCGCCTGATCGGTAACCATATTGACAATATTGGCGGCGGTACCAAGAACCACGGTATTTATGTCGATTTCGACGGTAGTCCGGTCAGTGTCAACGATATAGAGATTGCCTGGAACCATATTGAGAATTCAACGGGCGGCAATTTACTGCAGCTCTATGGTGCCTCCGGTTCAATTACCAATGTTGATATTCATCACAATCTTCTGCATGACGGAAACCGTTACGGCATCAATTTAAGTGATGGCTCGGATCTGAACATCAGGGTATGGAATAATATTGTTTATAACACCGCTTATGCCGGGTTTCGTGTTAACGCCAACAATCCTCAAGGTATGTACGCATTCAATAATGTTTTTTATAACGTAGATACCGCCAGTTATTCCGGGGCTGTGGCCAATGACTGGAGCATGAGTTCTGCAGTTATGGAATTTAAAAATAATATCGTTGTGCCCGCATCGAATTCGTCACGCGGTTATATGAACGGTAGTTGGGGCACGGCTGTATTTCAGAGAAATCTATGGTTCGGTGATGGTGCACCACCATCCGCCGATAGCAGTCCTGTTGGCGGTAGTGAGCAGGATCCGCGCTTTGTCAATCCATCGTTTGGTAACTTTAATCTGAGTAGTACCAGCCCAGCCATCGATAGTGGACTTAATCTATCAAGTGTTGTCGCGACTGACTATTTTGGCAACAATCGGCCTATTGATGGCGACAATAACGGTGTGGCGGCGATGGATGTAGGCGCTGTCGAGTATGGTACCAGTGCTGTGGTGCTGCAAAAACCGGCAACACCGAGTTTAACTCTGATAATTCAATAACCTGGGTAGTTATTTTAGCTTTTTCCGACCAGGGGCGATGGCGCCGGAACATACTTATTATAATAAGGCCTGTCTCGGGACGGACAGGGGTTTGTTGCTCCGATATAGTTTGATCTCTCCGCTGATTCCGATAAAATTGCTGTGTTTATTTCATACCGTCGTTTTATCAGTGTTTGGGAAAAATTATGTGTTTAGCAATTGAACCCTGGGTGGGATTATTTCTTACGGAGCTCTTTGAGTTTTTCGAGATAGTTGGTGCCAGTTTAACAGGTGCGCTGAGCCCAGGAGTCGCGATGACGACAACGGAAAAAGCACCTGCCTATGGAACGCGCGCATGGTTTAAAAAAGCCTACCGCAGTACTCCGGATGATCCCTGGGGATTATCATGGCGTTTGTCGCAGTTGGTGCGTTACGACCTGATTGTAAAAATTCTAAAACGGCATGTTCCGGGCAAAGAGTCATCGTTGGGTGTGTTAGACATCGGATGCGCAACCGGTGATTTTGCATCAACTTTGTCCAGCGCTCTGGGTATGCCCGGAGGCCGGCTGATTGCAGTAGATTTCTCGGAAGAAGCAATTTTCAGGGCCAGAAAAAAATACCTGGATGTTGATTTCCGGGTAATGTCCATTGATGCCGTGGGTGCCCCCTTTAGAGATTCCATGGATGTTATTACATGCATGGAAGTGCTCTACTATCTGGATGACATCCAAAGAAAGGAAGCGCTGGAGAACATGAAAAATGCCTTAAAAGAAGGCGGTTTGTTGTTGGTATCGTCACGTATTTCCCGGTCCCCTTATTTTCAGAAAGATGAGCTCAGGGAGTTCGTTGCGGCAGAATTTGATATTGTTGAGGCAGGTGAGATCCATGTTGGGTTTATGGGTGGCGTGGAAAAGTTTGTTATGCGGGTAAATAAATTGTTCTACAAGCTGGGTCTTGGTAATCCGACCAGATTGCTGAGACGCATTATTCCCACCACAAATATTAGGCTTGGGAAGGCCATTGAGAAAGTCTCAAGGCTGTGTGGGCCAATCACCGCATCCCATGCCTATGTTCTGGCCAGAAAACGCAGTAATCTTCATAGGGCAGAGATCCGGTTACGCCGGTTATCTTAATCCGTTGATAGACGGGTAGAATGCAGCATTAGTCTTATTGCGCCAGATGAGCTAATAGCAATTGCGTTTATTCGCCCGTGTATTCACAGGCGCCCAGGTCGTAACTATTTTTTCCGCTACTTTTTTTCTTTAACGGACGCATGTTTCCATAAAAATCTTCTTTTATCGCAATGATAGGTTTGAGCCCGGCGTCAATGGCAGGGGACTTCTGATTAAGACAGAAATTGTTAGTTGCAGCATCGACAAACATTGGCGCAGAATTTATGGGGAACCTGTCGCTGGCGGGCGACGGACCCGAGCCATGCCACAGGTTATGAGATAGTCTGCTGATTGCCGGATCAACATCTGTTGCAAAATAGTCCTGCTGATCTAGTGTGCTGACAATATTGTTATAGAATGAAACTTCTGCCGCATTTTCCACATAGATGGCTGCCTGTTTTCTGGAGATGGTAGGGTTGTGAAAGGTATTATTAAAGATATGGACCTTGGCGATATCTGAATAGACTCTTATGCCACTACCGACTTCCCGGCCGGTATTGTAAACAATGTTGTTATAGACATAGATGCCTGATCCGGTATTGTCGGAAACGACAATACCGTCCCGGTCGATGTTGTAGATCAGGTTGTCATGAATCCTTATGTCGCTAATTTCTGGTTTTTTCCAGAAAAGCTGAATAGCGCGGCCACCCTTGATTTCATGGATATGGTTGTAGGCTATGTCGATATATTTGCTACCCAGGCCATTATCATTATCTATGTAGATGCCGTGAAAGAGTTTTGAGTAACCGATATCATGGATATGGTTTCCCAGTAAACTCCAATGAGCACCATTGCCACTGATGGCAGCCGAGCCTCCCGACTTCTTCCAGAGACCAAAGAGTTCGTTATTAATAACCCTTATGTTATGGGTCTGGTACTGCAATTGCACCAAATCGTTGCCATTGCTGTTTACCCGGAATCCAGCTATGACAATCCCACCCCAGGTCTTGTAGAAGTTGAATCCTCCGCGAATTCCCTTGGTGTTGATAAACACGTCCTCGCCGGGATAGGCCAGGATAGACATGGGATTGGCCCGCTTCCCTGTTTTATGATGAACAGTTAAAAAGGCTTCATAATCGCCCAGGTCATCCCACTCACCGGCTCGCAGTACTATGGTGTCGCCGGGTCCGAAATCTTGCCTGTTAAAAACATGCTGGGCCGTGCGGAAGGGTCTATTGATGTTATTTTTCCTTCCCGATTCATTATCACCATCGAGTGAAACAAAATAAACATCGCCTTTGGTAACAGTGAACGTATGGTTGGTATTCGATGCCTGTCCCTTTACATAGACGGCTATTTTGCCTGACGTTATCCCATTTCCTGGTTGAACCGACAGCTGCTGGATATCCGGCCGTCCCTTTGAGGAGCCGAGATATTTGTAGGATGCAGCCTCCCTACCATTAATGAGGACTTTTACATCATCAAGTGAGTCGCCAAAACCGGTTCCGAATAGAGACAGGTATGTCCCGGCGCCGTTTTCTCCTCCTGTCACCGGCCCGCTTACGATATCCGTATAAAGGATGACCGGTTGTTTGCCAGAGAACGCAGGTAAAGTGACTCCGATACATAGTAATGCCACCAGTAGGCGGCAGAGATAAAGAACGTGTTGTCTGGCGTGAAGGTAAAAACGACTTAGCATTGATAAATAGTATAACAGGAAAATATATCCTTATATAATAGTGGGAGATTATTCCAATTGCCATGACTATGTGCGAGGGTGCCGATTTTGAATAATGGGTGGGTGTTCAATTGACTAAATGTCTCTGGGAAACAAGGGTAGAGAAGCGTATGTTTCGGTAACACATGATGAAGACCGCAGGATTATGCTCTATAATTCTGCCGATGTAGTGGCTGTCCGGCAAACCCTATTATCCACAGAATCCGCTATTTCTATCAATCTTTGCTGTTATACATTAGGAAGAAAATGGCCGTTAGCAACAGTCTTAAACAAAGCGTTCAATGGGCAAGCCACGTGAGCGGGTTAACCTCTGTGCTGGCAAAAAATCAGGGGGTGTCCCGAATTTTCATGTACCATGGGGTCGATGACCACGGTGAACTGGTTATTGAGGCGTTCAAGCGCCATCTTAGGTACTTGTCGGAAAACTTCCGGGTTATTTCTATGACAGAGTTGGTCGGTCGACTGGAAAGTGGTTCTGTCGAAGGAGATGAGGTGGTGTTGACCTTTGATGATGGTCTGCGAAATAACGTGACCAATGTTTACCCTATATTGCACGACATGAACATACCGGCAACTTATTACGTATGCCCGCAGTTGGTGACCGATGGCGTCTGGATATGGAATCTCGATGTAAGGGAACGTCTGAAATTTATTGAGAACACAAGCGGCCCAAAACTTATCGATGAGTTGATCGAAAGAACCGGTGGCAAAAGCTGCAGTAAAGACAGGCACGAAAGCATCGTTGAGTGGCTAAAAACGCTGAAGCCCGATCAGAGAAACGAGCTGCATGATCTCATAATAAGAGAATCGCGCAATTATCAACCCACAGAATATAGCCGAACGAACAATGATCTCGCCAACTGGGATGAGCTCCGAAAAATGGACAGCAATATTATCACCATTGGCTCACATACCTCGACACATCCCATCCTGACAACATTGACGGAGGAACAACTGGAGACGGAAATAGGCGGCAGCAGGAAGTTGCTTGAAGAAAAACTACAAAGGCCCGTTGATTTCTTCAGTTATCCCAATGGGTCGAATTCGGACGCGGTGGTAGATGTGGTGAAGCGTCATTACAAGTCCGCCGTGCTGGCAGAATATGGCTATGTAAAATCTGACTTTGATCTTTTTCGTTTAAAACGGCTGCCGACAGTGGATAATATCTATAGATTCTCCTGGGGCATGGTTAAATCACGATAAGTTGTTGTTTGCTGTATACATAGAAGAGAAAAAGGATTTAACGACCCAGCATGAGAATTGTCTACCATCATCGAACCCAGGGTGAAGAGCCCGAGTCTATTCACATACTGTCAATCATCAACGCACTGAAATCCAGGGGCCATGACGTTCTATTGGTAGGGCCGACGAAGAAGGATATGAGTAAGGCTGGCAGTGCGTCCGGTCTGCTGTCCAGAATCAAGAAACACTCTCCTGACTGGTTATTTGAGTTTTTACAGATTGTTTATAACCTGGTGGTTTACCGGCGCCTGCGCAAGGCGGTAAAAGAGTATAGGCCGGATTTTATCTATGAAAGGTATGCGCTCTATAATTTTGCCGGGGTTCTCCTGTCGAAGTTGCACGGTATTCCGCTGATACTGGAGGTTAATACCCCCTATGCCTATGCCTGGAGCCGCTACTACAAGATTTACCTGAAAAAACTGGCCCAGAGGATTGAGCACTGGATACTAAAATCAGCGGCGCACATGATTACTGTGACTAAGGCGCAAAAGAAGTTTCTGGTGGATACCGGCCAAAACCCGGACAAGATTGTTGTCTGTCAAAACGCCATCGATCCGAAGGAGTTTAATTCCGGGATAGCTGCCTCCAGTATTGTGAAAAAATCCCCTGGCAGCCTGGTGGTAGGTTTTGTCGGCACGATGAATCGTTGGCAGGGAATACCTACGTTCAAGGAAGTGATACCTGCCGTTTTGAAACATCACAAGCAAGTGATATTTTTACTCATCGGAGATGGTGAGTTTAGAAAGGAATTGGAAGATTCTATTAGGAGCGCCGGGTTAATGGATAATGTTGTATTTGCAGGACGCAGAGCCCATCGTGAGGTGCCTTCTCTGGTAAGGTTGTTCGATATCGCCGTATTACCCGACTCCAATAGCTACGGTTCTCCCATGAAAATTTTTGAGTATATGGCGGTTGGTGCGGCAGTTGTGGCACCCAGAGTGGGTCCGGTGGAAGAGGTGCTCCGGGACGGTGAAACCGGCCTCATTGTAGAGCCAAGCCATGCCGCGCAAATGGTGGATGCCATTACAAAACTGGTTGAAGACAGGGATTTGAGGGAGCGATTGTCCCGAAAGGGTCGGGAGTATGTGATGTCCAATCACACCTGGGCAAAAAATGCCGAAATCATTGAAACCATCTACAATCAAATAACGACGCAAGCCTAGCCCACGGGAGATGTGCAGCAAATGAATCTGGAGTATCGAGATGCCTGTTGACAGAGGGATGCGCTACTGGCTGCCTGCTTACCTGGCAGCATTGCCGTCGAGGCTCATGAGTGCTTCCAAAACCCGCGGCGTTACCCGGCATATTTTGTTTTTGGTGTGCGATCACTTTGAGCCACGGCACAAAATTAAACAGGAGGGACAGGACAAGGAAAGAATGGCAACGTGGTTGTCCGGTTATCCGGAATTTGCTGAACGTTGCCGCAAGCAGTTTGGTCATACTCCCAAGCACACATGGTTTTATCCACCTCACCACGGTCTGGAGCATCTGGACGAATTGAAAGAACTGGTATTTCGAGGTTATGGGGAGATTGATCTGCATTACCACCATGATAATGATACCTCTGAGTCGCTGACAGCTGATTTAACGCGGCATATAGCGGAGTATAACCGGCGTGGAATATTACTCACAAGTGGAGAGGTGCCGGAAACGTCATTCGGATTTATTCACGGTGATTGGGCCCTGGACAATTCCGCTCACGGGAAATACTGCGGTGTAAATGATGAGTTGACCATTTTGCAGTCGCTGGGTTGTTGGGGGGACTTCACTATGCCCTCCACCAACGAATGCCAGACCCGGAAAATCAATTCCATTTATTATGCCATCGATGATACAGAAAAACCCAAATCTCATGATCGTGGTCCGGATGTCATGGTAGGCAAACGGGATCAGCAGGGCTTGTTTATGCTTCAAGGTCCGTTGGGAATTAATTTCCGGGCGCCAAAACATCCGCGAGTGGAAAACGCCAGCCTGACCACTAGTAACTGGGGCCGGCCTGACAGAGCCAGGTGCTGGGTGAATGCCCATGTTCATGTCAGAGGGAGGCCGGAGTGGCAATTTATCAAACTGCATTGCCACGGTGCTGTGGAAAAAGATCACGATGCCTTATTCGGGGAACGTGCCTTTGCCATGCATCGTTACCTGAATGAGAATTATAACGATGGAAAAAAATTCAAACTCCACTATGTTACCGCCAGAGAAGCCTACAATATCTGCAAAGCGGCGGAAGCCGGTTATTCAGGCAATCCTGCTGACTACAAGGACTACAAGGTGGCACCTTACGCCACCCGCTTTTATACGCTGACCAACCGGCACAAGTTAGTGAGTTGCACTGAGGACAAATTGATTATCGAGGATATCGAGAACAGTGATTCCGGTGTATTGAAATTGAACTCGAAATATTTGGAGCAGATTAAAGGAAGAATGGAAAAGATCACCATCAAGGAGCATGGCAAGAAGCTGGCGATCCGGATACAAAAGGGCGCCAATCTGGAAATCACCTGGGGCAGGGGAGTTGTGGCCCAGGATATTCAGGGCGCAACCGAAGTGGCGGGTAATCCGGTCAAACTACCTGAAGGTTGTTTTTTGTTAAATGCCAGCAGTGATTTAATCGAGATCAGCGCTGGAATGAGCTAATCTAGCGTAGATGGAAGACCAAAGGAGAAGCCGGTGATTGTGGTTCAGTTGATGTTCTGGCTATGTGTGATAGCTATCGGCTATCCCTATATCATTTATCCTGCGCTCATAGCGCTCGCAGGCGCTGTTGTTCCAGGCAGGGTTAACAGGCGTGCAGCTGAGCCCAGCGTGACGGTGTTGATTGCCGCCTATAACGAAGCCAAGGACATTGAGCAGACCGTTGTGAACAAATTGCAGCAGGACTATCCCAAAAACAAGTTACAGATTATTGTCATATCCGATGGTTCCGAGGATGGCACTGACGACATTGTAAAAAAATATCAGAAAGACGGTGTCCAGTTGATTCGCCAGGAGCCCCGGCAGGGGAAGGCAGCAGCGCTTAATCTGGGTGTTAAGCAGGCGACAGGGGATGTGCTGATATTCAGTGATGCCAACTCCATCTTCGACAAGCAGGCGATCAGACACTTTGTCGCCAACTTCGAAGATCCGCAGGTCGGGTATGTCACAGGAAAGCTACATTATACAGACGATAACGGCACCTTAAGTGGCGACGGCTGCAGCGCCTATATGAAGTATGAGAACTGGCTCAGAAAGCTGGAGACAAAATTTAATTCCATTATTGGTGTTAATGGCGGTGTCGACGCCATACGACGTCAGTTGTACCGTGACATTCCTAAAGACCTGATTACTGACTTCGTGTTACCGCTTAGCGTGTTGCAGGACGGTTATCGGGTAGTCTATGACGATCAGGTGAAGTCCTACGAAACACCTAATGCCAGTATGCAATCGGAATTCAGGATGCGCACCCGTGTGGCCCTACGGGCGCTGCAGGGAGTTCTTTATATGCGTAAACTGCTCAATCCCTTTAACTACCTCAAGGGTAGTTTCAGTCTATGGTCACACAAGGTAATTCGATATTTGGCGCCGGTGTTTATGATTGGAGCGCTGGTGTTAAATGTGTTGTTGGCGATTACCTCGCCTCTGTATGCGGTTTTGTTGGTATTGCATGGTCTTGCCTATGTCGCGGCGATGGCCGGATTGTTTGTGCCCTTGCCACAGAAGATGCAAAAACTGGTTTATGTTCCATCGTATTTATTAATGACTAACGCCGCCTTTGCTTTGGCGTTAGTCAAATTGTTTCGCGGAGAAAAGATGGCGGTTTGGAAACCCAGGGTGGGTTAAACCACCATCTCGTATACAGAGACCATATTACAATCGCCAAAACAGCAAGCCGGCGTTTTTCAGGGCATCTACATTGAATTGGGATTTGATATCGATAAAGCAGCCGCCCGGTTTTATCTTTGCCTTAAAATGTTCCGGGCCATTATTCAGGAATTCCTTGTGTGAGACGGCTGCGACAATGGCGTCCGCCACGGGAAGATTGTCCCAATCAACCAAATCGATACCGTATTCTTCATGAGCCTCCTCTTTTGAAGGGACAGGGTCATGGACGAACACTTCAACGCCATAGTCTCTTAGTTCATTGATGACATCAATGACGCGTGAATTGCGCAAATCCGGGCAGTTTTCCTTGAAAGTCAGGCCCAGCACGATCACCTTGGAGCCCATGACAGAACTGCCTGTTTTAATCATTTGCTTGATAGTTTGCTCGGCCACAAACTTGCCCATGTTGTCGTTGATGCGCCGACCGGCAAGAATCACTTCCGGGTGATAACCCAGCATGTCGGCCTTGTGTGTCAGGTAATAGGGGTCTACACCAATACAGTGACCGCCCACCAGACCGGGACGGAAGGGCAGGAAATTCCATTTGGTACCGGCAGCTTCCAGTACCTCCAGGGTATCAATGCCGATCCGGTTAAAAATGACCGCCAGTTCATTCATGAGAGCAATGTTTAAATCGCGTTGTGTGTTCTCAATAACCTTGGCGGCTTCTGCGGCCTTGATGCTACTGGTGCGGTGGACGCCGGCAACAATAACGGACTCATAAAGTTCGGCAACTTTCTTCAATGTTTCTTCATCGTCGCCGGATACCACTTTCACAATTCTGGTTAAGGTGTGCTCCTTATCGCCGGGGTTAATACGTTCCGGTGAATATCCGACATGAAAATCCTTTTTCCAGATCAGGCCTGATTGCTTCTCCAGAATAGGCACACATACTTCTTCGGTGGCGCCTGGATAAACCGTCGATTCATAAATAACGATGGCGCCCTTTTTCATGTTCTGGCCGACTGTGGTGCTGGCGCCGATCAATGGCCGGAAGTCCGGCTGATGCGCCTCGTCGATAGGCGTGGGTACGGCGACCACGATATATTCCGCCTTGGCAATGTCGGCCGGGTCGTTGGTGACATGGAGTTTTGTGGCGGCCTTCAATTCTTCGGTAGAAACTTCTTTTGTAGGATCGATGTGCTTACGATAGGCATCAATCTTGGCCTTGCTTAAATCAAAGCCGATGGTTTCAAATTTTTTGCCGAATTCAACGGCCAATGGCAGACCGACATAACCCAGTCCCACGACAGCGACAGTACTCAAGTTGCCCCCTTAATTGCTTTTGCTGAGGATGATAAATAACGAAACCGGAGAATAGAGCGTTATACTTACTTTTAGCATACAAACTGCACACCAGATGTGACCGGTTGATGCGGCATAGCCTATTCTATAAATTCTCGCGATACAGGATTTATTCCGTGATATGGCTAGAGGCAATTATAGTAGATTGCCCGAGGGAAGAAAGGCCGGGATTCGCAGGATTGTGCCCGTTTGCTTTAGTTAAGTTTGAATAAAAAAGAAGATAACGCAGGAAAAGGTGAAAATATGACGGTTTTAGTGACGGGCGGGGCCGGTTTTATCGGTTCTCATCTGGTAGAGCAATTACTTTCCGCTGGACGCAAGGTGCGTGTGCTGGACAATCTTTCCATGGGCAAAAAAGAGAATTTGCCCTTGGCGGTGCCTGATCTGGAGTTTATAGAAGGCGACATACGCGACCCGATGACAGTGGAAAAGTGTGTGGCAGGGGTCAGCGCCATCGTCCACCTGGCGGCCGTGGCCAGCGTTCAGGCCAGTATTGATGATCCATTGTCGACCCATCAGAGCAATTTTGATGGCACTCTGCACTTACTGGAGGCGGCACGTAAACATCAGGTTGGCAGATTCCTATACGCCTGTTCGGCGGCGGTGTATGGCGATACGGAGGTGCTGCCGGTGCCGGAGACCCTGATTCCCAAGCCTTTGTCACCTTACGCCGTGGACAAACTGGCTGGTGAGTATTATCTGCTGTACTACTTCAATAAACACGGCCTCAACGCGACCTCATTCCGGTTTTTCAATATTTATGGGCCGCGGCAGGACCCTTCTTCGCCTTACTCGGGGGTTATCAGCATATTTGTTGATCGCCTTAGGGCGGGGGGGGAGGTCACAGTGTTTGGCGACGGTAAGCAGACACGGGATTTTGTCTATGTAAAGGATCTGGCGACGTTGCTGGCCGAGGCGCTGGAGCGCACTGATCTAGGGGGTGCCGTAACCAATGTGGGCACGGGCCGGGAGTGTTCCCTGTTGCAATTGCTGGACGCCCTGGAAAGCATCAGCGGCAAGACCCTGAAGCGCAATTTTGCCGATCCCAGGGTGGGAGATATCCGTTATTCGCGGGCGGATGTTACCCGTTTGCAGTCTTTGTTTAGCCGTATTCCAGCCACACCCATCCAGCAGGGTCTGAAGGCGCTGCTGGATTACGCCTGACCGGGGTCAAAGCAATGCTTGAACTCACGGCAGACAATCCGGCTAACCGAAATGCGCACGAGAGACGCCACTAATGGATTTACATAGCCTGATTGAGGAGTTGGCATTGGCACTGAAATCGAGGCAGGCCATGTTGGTGACGGCCGAATCCTGTACGGGTGGTTGGGTATCCCAGGTGATTACTTCATCGCCGGGGAGTTCTCACTGGTTTGACCGTGGTTTCGTGGTCTATACCAATGTTGCCAAGCGGGAAATGCTGGACGTGTCCACGGACGTCCTAGCCCGGTTTGGGGCAGTCAGCGAACAAACTGTGCGCGCCATGGCTGAGGGTGCATTGCGCCACAGCCGGGCCCAGTTCTCTCTGGCCATTAGCGGTATCGCTGGTCCTGGTGGTGGCACAGAAGAAAAACCCGTAGGAACCGTGTGGTTCGCCTGGGCCGGCAGGAACCGGGAGACACGCACGCAAAAACAGCAATTTTCCGGGGATCGCCAGCAAGTTCGTGCCCAGGCAGTAGAGACTTCTTTGCGAGGAATGCTGGAATTCATCGGTTAATTCCCGCCAATCGCCACTCCAGAAATTCAGATTGCCCATTTTATTTTTTTGACCCGCATAATTCCGTATTTTTGTAGCGATATCTATCGGGGTTAGCTCCGCCTACCAAGTTGTGGAATAATTCCACCCGTCCCACATAACCGTTCTGGGTGACGGCCGGATTGCCAGTGACCAGAGTTTATAAAAATTTGAATTTGCAGGAGTCGTGCAATGGATACAGATAAAAGCAAAGCACTAAGTGCTGCCCTTGGGCAGATTGAAAAACAGTTTGGTAAAGGATCGGTTATGCGCCTAGGAGACCAGGGAACGGCGCAAAATGTACAAGCTATTCCGACGGGTTCGTTGAGTCTGGATATGGCCTTAGGAATTGGCGGCCTGCCTCGAGGCCGTGTAGTTGAAATCTATGGACCGGAGTCTTCCGGCAAAACCACGTTAACCCTGCAAGTCATTGCCGAAGCCCAGAAGCTGGGTGGTACAGCGGCATTCATCGACGCAGAGCATGCTCTGGATCCACAGTATGCCAGGAAGCTTGGTGTTAATGTGGATGATTTGCTGATATCGCAGCCGGATACCGGTGAACAGGCTTTGGAAATCGTGGACATGCTGGTACGTTCGGCAGCTGTGGATGTCGTGGTGGTGGATTCCGTGGCGGCATTAACGCCTAAAGCGGAAATTGAAGGCGAGATGGGTGATTCGCACATGGGTCTGCAAGCGCGTTTGATGTCACAGGCGCTGCGCAAATTAACCGCCAACATCAAACGTTCCAACACCATGGTGATTTTCATTAACCAGATTCGCATGAAGATCGGTGTCATGTTTGGCAATCCGGAAACCACAACCGGCGGTAACGCACTCAAGTTTTATTCTTCCGTGCGCCTGGATATCCGTCGTATAGGTGCGATCAAGAAGGGCGAGGAAGTGACAGGCAGCCAGACAAGGGTCAAGGTGGTCAAGAACAAAGTGGCGCCACCCTTCAGGCAGTGTGAGTTCGATATTCTCTATGGTGAAGGTATTTCCAAAGAAGGCGAGCTTATTGATATCGGTGTGCAAAAAGATATCGTTGATAAATCCGGCGCCTGGTACAGCTATAACGGCGATCGTATTGGTCAGGGTAAGGACAATGTGCGCCAGTTTCTGAAAGACAATCCAAACATCGCCGCCGACATCGAGTCCCGGATTCGACAGACGCTGCCAGTCAATCAGGTACAGGGTGACGAGGCTGTGGTGGCAGAGGAATTTGAGGAGGCCGAGGCCTGAGTCGTCGGACACCTACCGACCCCACGATATGTGATTCGTCTAAGGGCCGCGCAAAGGCCATGGATTTGCTTGCGCGGCGGGAGCACAGTTGCTGGGAACTCAAGACCAAGCTGATTAATAAAGGCTGGCACGAACAGACCGCGGAGCAAGTCGTGACGCAGTTGGCGGCAGAGCGCCTCGTGTCGGATCATCGTTTTGCCGAAAATCTGGTGCAGGCGCGCCGGCAGCGGGGTCATGGTCCAGTTCGTATCCGTAAGGAGCTATCGGACAAGGGGGTGGCGGATGATATTATTGATAAGTGGCTGGACCCCCGTGACCAGGATTGGCTGGACCATGTTCGGTCGGTGAGGGAAAAGAAATTCGGTAAAGAGGAACCCGGAGATTTTAAGGAACGCGCCAGGCAGGCGCGTTTTTTACAATACCGGGGATATACTTTTGAGCAGATACAACGGGCTCTAAATAATAATGATTTGATGGATGATTAAGCCTGTAGATTATGAAAAGCACTGAGATTCGACAGAGTTTCCTGGATTACTTCAAGCGCAACGGTCACGAGATCGTGGCTTCCAGTCCCTTGGTACCTGCTAATGACTCTACTTTGCTGTTTACCAATGCTGGCATGGTGCAATTCAAGGATGTCTTTCTTGGTCTGGATAAGCGCTCTTACCAGCGCGCCGCCAGCAGTCAGCGCTGTGTGCGGGCAGGCGGTAAACATAATGATCTGGAAAATGTCGGCTACACTGCCCGCCATCACACCTTTTTTGAAATGCTGGGTAATTTCAGTTTTGGTGATTACTTCAAAAGAGAAGCGATCCGGTATGCCTGGGAATTTCTCACCCAGGACATGGGATTGCCGCCGCAAAAGTTGTGGATAACAGTTTATAAAGATGACGACGAAGCG
>JAOUNW010000132.1 GCA_029880755.1 Gammaproteobacteria bacterium | reverse complement strand
ATACGCCACCAGGGCTTGATATCCAGATAGAAATTACCGCGTTCAAACACAAAGTCGGCGAACAGGCGATTCCAACTGCGCGACAAACTGCCACTGCGGCCGTTGGACTGGTGATTGATGCCAAATGATATCAATCGGTTTTTCAACCATAGGATACGTTGATTGGTGAGAAAAGTAATGAACAATTCCGGCTCATGGTTGGTGTCCCGAAAAGGCGCGGAATCCCGGCTGTTATAGGCCTGCCAATGAGCTTTTTGCGTATAAGCCAGATATAGATAGCCATTATCACCGAACAATTCCCGCTCAAGTTGCATTTTTACGCTGATCTGACCTTTGATTTCCCAGTTAGTGACTTGCTGGTCATATGGCTCAAAGGGTGTTGGGTTGGGTTTGCTGGTATAGGTCGCCGGGAGCATATAAGTAGGCCGGTGCGGCGTCAGCACGAAAGGATTATTCAGAGTGTTACTTTCCAGAACGATCCGGCGGTCAATGGCCGAAACCGCGTCCTGCTGACTGGCTGCAGCTTCCGCTGATGGCGCCGGATCGGCGTTTGGACCTTCGCTCCAAATCAGACTTGTACACAATAAGAGGGTTAACGGCAACTTCTCGATCATGGGTATATTTTGCATTGAAATAAAGCATACCGCCAGAGAAAATAATGGTGATTATCCCGGAAGGAAAACAGTTTACAGTGCTTGCGAGCTGATGCCGTGTTGATAACAGCGAATCAAACAAGACTGTGTAGAAAGACTAAATACCGTTAACTGGAAAGAATACTTATCGAAGGCGCCTCGCTGAAGATTATGTAAACTGCCGTTCACTCACCGTCACTTCTTTTTTTCCAGCATCGCTTTTAAATTACCAAATGGATTGTGTGTAGCCCCTTGACCGGCGCTTGCTGAATTTCCATTACCACTGCCCACAGCGCCATCGAGCATGCGCGCATGTTCGTTATCGTGGCAATACAAACAAAGAAGCTCCCAATTGCTGCCGTCCGGCGGGTTGTAATCATGATTATGGTCTCTATGATGTACCGTCAGCTCACTCAAATTGGCGCGGGTAAACTCCCGCTGGCATTTACCACATACCCAGGGATACATCTCCAAGGCTCTTTCACGATAGGATTTTTCCCGCTGCTGGCGCGCCTTTTGCGCCTCGGCAACCGCCTTGTCGAGTTTTGCGGAATTAATATCTGTTTTCTTGACCATTATACGGTGCTCTCCATAATGGAAATAGCCTGGTTAACAAGTCGCTCAGCCTGCGACTGGCGTTTCTTGACAGTAAACGAGCCGGCAGGCAACTCGCCATCATAATTGAAATAATAATTCGCGCCCATCGCTATAGTCGTAAAAATGCATTTTGGTTACACGCAGTTGCGGCCATGCTCGTTTTGATAATTATATCCATCAGACTTCTGAACCGGCTAGCTTACGGGTGTTTCCACACCTTCGCTGTTTTTAGCCGGCGGCGGGGCATGTAACCACAAACCAGGCAAAACATCGCGCCCCTGTTATCTACACTAATGCAATGGGTATGGGGGGATGGGCGCCTGCGAATAATTACCCAACTATCTGATTTTATAAACTGATAGACCTGTTTCCAGCAAAATATTGTTTGGACCTGCCAGGGGGTTCTCAAGTAAAATACCCCTACAATAAACCACTTTTAGATAATTCCAGCGAGCATTATATGGGTAGAGCCTATCAAAATCGTAAAGCTTCCATCGCTAAAACCTCTGACGCCAAGGCAAAAGTTTATTCAAAATATGGCCGTGAAATCTATGTCACCGCCAAGAACGGCGGTGTTGACCCCAACGGTAATCTCGCCTTGCGCCGATTGATCGATAATGCGAAGAAAGACCAGGTACCCGCGCATGTCATTGACAAGGCGCTGGATAAGGCTAAGGGAGGTGCGGGGGAAGATTTCGTACCCGCGCGTTATGAAGGATTTGGCCCCGGGGGTTGTAATGTAATCGTGGATTGCCTTACCGACAACAACACACGTACCTTCAACGATGTCCGTCTTTGCTTTACCAAGGCCAAAGCCAAAATCGGCGCACCCGGCGCCGTCGCGCACATGTTCGATCACCGCGCGGTCCTGGTATTTAAAGGCGATGATGAAGATAGCGTACTGTCGGTATTGCTGGAAGCGGACGTGGATGTGAGCGATATCGAATCCGATGACGGTATGATCACCGTACTGGTGCCACCGAGCGAATATTACAAAGCGAAAACCGCTATTACCGACGCCCTGGGTGATATTGAATTCGATGTCGACGAAATTACTTTTATTCCCCAGACCACATGTGTACTGAGCGGCGATGATGTTGCGTTATTTGATAAATTCCTTGGCATGCTGAACGATAACGATGATGTGCAGGACGTTTACCACAATGTTGAAATGCAGGAATAATATCGAACAAGGATTGCGGTTTAACCAGACCTGACAAAGCCCATAGGACGGCGGCTGTACGGGATATTTATTTAAGCTGCCCCGTGTATTAACGGAGTCATCATGAGACGAAAACACACCCTGACAATTCCCTCACGGAATAACCCATAGCATGCCGACAGCTCGCGCCACAACCAATAATTGATGGCAAATTTATAACGGTTTGTCCGGGAAAATCATAATCGGACCGTGTAAATAGGAGTCCCGGCCTTCGCTAACCACGCGACTCACGGAAAACATGACCGTAGCTTCATAGGCCGTAGTAATTGCCGATTTGCTTCCGAACAATTCGCTGCCCGTAGCGTGTAACTCACTGTCAATAATCAGCAGAGAGTCATTCGCCGTTGTTTGCACGGCATTAAAATCAGCTACCGAGTCGGCCAGAATGGTACCGTAGTCCCCTCCGCGAATAATACTTTGCTCCATTTGCACACCCGATTCCTGCGCCAGCATGCCAAAGCTGTTGCCGGAAAAATAACTGCGTCGAACGGAAATATTCGATTCCGTTGCCAGCAACGCCCATTCATCACCCACGACAGTAGTGTTTTCTATATCGACCGTGGACTCATTTATAGATATTTCTTTCGCTGTGAGTTTGGTTAATTTAACGTTGGAACAATGATCAATCACCACGCGCCCGTGTTCTCCGGATATGGTTACGAGCTCGTCCTGGTACAGGCAATACGCCGGCTCGGAATCCGTTGACGGCTGCGGTTCCGGAATTAAGCGCTCAGTCCGTTGCACGGTGGACTGCAAAGCGGTCAGCACCATATGCTCAAATATTTCCGTTTGATTGCGCATGGGCGTATGTCCGCCATTATGGATGATTTTCAGGACCGACTGCTTCAGTTTGTATTCAAGCAACTTGGCCGTACGCAGAGGGGATATCGGGTCGTTGTCACTCCAAATAATCAAGGCCGGTTTGTCTATTTTATCCAGGTCTTCACCGAAATTGTTGAGCACCAAACCCAGAGCCGCCAGAATATTACTGCCGCTTGGCAGGTATTTTTGCCGCAAATCCGGATCATGCAATATACGATGCAATCGGTTTTGTATTAGTGGCGCACCAAATCCACCGGCAAACGTTTCCATCAGCATATTCACGGTTTTGGTTATTGGCCAGAAAATTCTGGCTATGGTGTCGTCTGCGTTGGGTTCAAGTTTCAGAATATACCCGGTGACGGTGGTGCGATACAGAACCCCTGCGACATTAGCGAGCACCAGAGAGGCTATACTTTCAGGATATTGCGCCGCCAGGCGCAAGGCGATTGCAGCGCCCAACGAGTGGCCAATTACGTGATGTGGATTCGCGTTGTGGGTATCCATCACCCACTTCACCACGTCAGCGAGGTTTTCGATGTCGTATAAAACATTCTGGCGGTCGGACTCGCCAAATCCCGGCAGATCCAGGGCCACAACATGATATTTTCGGGCAAGTTGAGGGATCAGATGATGCCAGTCGTTCAAGCCCTGGCTGCCTAATCCATGTATCAGAACTACCGGGGGTAGTGATGGTAGACCGGCGGTCAATACCCTGATTCTTGTATCCAGAACCGGTTCAGTGACAAATTTTATACTAAGTTCAGGTGCTCCACTATAGCTATTGGACGCATGTGGCGTGTGTGCGCAAGCAGCGATAATGAACAAACACGGCAGCAATACCAGCCACCATCCACCATACGGTGCCAGCCGGCGGCGATGCATGAATTTGAGGGTATCTCGGGTTTGGCGGATCACTGCAATAGTAGTCTACAAAATGGCCAATTTTTGAATGGCAGTGGCAAACTGCTCCGGAGCAACGCCACGTTTTGGATAATAATAGCGTGTCGCGGCGGCTTGCGCCGAAATCACGACTATCGTTGGAAATCCCAAAACATTATATTGTCGCGCAATAGCTTGCGTGCGCGAATTAATCTCCGGATCAATGGCGACGCTGATGAAGTTTTCCAGAATCTCTTTCGTGCTTGCCGCCACCAGGACATTTTCCTTGAGCGCCTTACAACTTGTGCACCATTGGGTATGAAAAAACAGAATGATGGGCTTGGTGTTAACGGATTGTTCCGCCATTGCCTGGCGATACCCTGTGTCATTTTGATACCAATCGGACAAGCTAACATCTGAAGCCAATTGACTGAGAGCCAGAAAAGACATAGCGATTGCGACCACAGGAATGGTTATGATTGCTAAGGTTTTAGTTGCCGTCCGCTTCATGGATAGCCATCATACGCTAGTTGTGGGCTCAGGCAACACAGGCATGGGAGAATAACCCCATAATTATTTATGTGATCACTCCTGATCAATGAACACTCAATAGTTCACGCAGCGAGATTTTTTGTTAGCCGGCGTTGGACATGTAAATTTGATTGTTCAATACTGTTTTCAGCAAAAGTTAACTATAAAACGCATTTGTTTTTATTTTGGTCAAATGCTCAATGCACAAATTCAACGAAATCTATCGGCGCGTAAAATTGAATAATCGTTTTAACCGACACATGTGACCAACCTGTCTGCCCGCCAATCTAACAAACTCGCAGCGCTACATTGAGTAAAACCTGAATATTGGTTATTGTTCATTTCCGGAATTTTTCGCTTCGGATAAAAACGCTAATCCGCGAACATGTTTTCTCCGGTAAACAGTTCATCATCCGTCGTGATTCTTGGATTAAGAATCATTTAAGATGTTTTAAATCTCAAGGAGCAACACAAATGTTTCGTAAACAAATGGACGAATCAGACTACCCCCGGAAGCATTCTTTTAAAAAAATAAAGCACTCCACGATACTACCTGCGCTCGCCATACTTACCGGCATTACCGTCAGCGTACCG
>JAOUNW010000131.1 GCA_029880755.1 Gammaproteobacteria bacterium | reverse complement strand
TTCTACCGTAAGACATGTAGGGCGCAATGGCTTTTTTATTGCGCCGAATGTTTTCCGTAAACATACGCGTCGCATCCGGCGGATTCGCTGGCGCTTAATCCGCCCTACTTCTTGTTTATTTCGTCGCGAAGAAAATTATTCATCGTCCGAGATCCAGTTGCCGCCGCTCTTCTTGGCCTTCTGCAACACCTGTTTCGCCTGCTCAACAAATAAACTCTCAGACACGAACCCTTTGAGCTGTTTGAGACCAAAGGACATGGTCACCGGCGGCAACACACATTCATTGGGAATGACGATATTGGTTTTGCAGACAGCATCGCGCAGGCGTGTTGCCAGGGCCCTGGCGCCCTGGATGTCCGTCTCCGGCAAGATTAATAAAAACGCGTCCAGATCATAGCGGGCAATCATGTCTGTGGGCCGGGCATTCTCCAGCATTATCTGGGCAACAGTCACCAGCGCCTGGTTCTCCAGCGATTCGCCAAAGTCTTCGTTGAATGTTTTGAACTTGTCGATATCACACAGGATCACGGAAAACGGTTTCTGGTCCTTGGAGGCACGCATGATCAAACGCGGCAACATACGGTTGAGCCAACGCTTGTTATGCAGGCCGGTCAACTCATCGATATAGGAAATGCGGCCGGTGTGTTTACCATTAGCAGAACCATCCAGTGGCAGATAGTACTGGCCGCGAATATATTGAAATAAAATCACAGCGAAATTTTTGGCCACGGCATGGGACTTGTTGGACATGGCGATCAGATTACCCAGATCCATCACCAGCACCCGGCTGTCTTCGCTGGCGACAACGGACTCCGGGCTTGGCTTTTGTTCAATGGCGGACATAAACCCGGCGCCCTGGCCCATATCAATCACACCGAAGGCCTTGTTCTTGGAAGCCTCGTTATAGAGTTTTAATTGGCCTTCAATTAAAAAATAGACTTTCGGGTTGAGCTGACCGGCCTTTAATAACGCCTGTCCCGCCGAAAGATTCATGACGACGCCGCTAGCGATAAGGGACTCCAGTTCCTTTAGATCGGCGTCCTTAAACAAACCGATCTCACCCAGCTCGTCGATTTTGGGTTTTTCCGTTTTGTTGGTTTTTCCGTCGCCGGAAATCCCGTAATCGATTTCAATGTCCAGTTCCATGATGCGGCTCCACGTTGAATTAAAAAGCGCCTATCCCTAAACGTAGGAAAATCGCCAGTCCTTTCCAAGGACCACACCCACACAGTTACTGATTAAAGTGCATAAAATATGCCAAATAAAAAATGGGAATGGTGTTGGATTTACTGAAAAATCAGAAAAACCCGTTGTATTGCAAAATTTTCGCGTTAGTATTCAGGCTTTCTGATTAACCCGGATTCATGCAGGAACGTCACTAACCCATGCGAACCATCATGGTACTTAATGCCAAGGGCGGCTGTGGCAAAACCACCCTGGCGACCAATATCGCCAGTTATTTCGCCTTTGAGGAGGAAAAAATCGTCACCCTGGCGGATATGGACCCCCAGGGCTCGAGCAGCGAATGGCTCAAGGCCCGTGGCGAGGAATGGCCGGAAATCCACGGCCTGGACGGCACCAAGGACACCAGCAAACCGCCCCGGGAAACCGAGGTGCTGGTACTGGATGCCCCGGCTCGGGTGCAAGGGAAGGAGCTGACGGCCCTGGTGCGACGGGCAGAGACCATTATTGTCCCGGTGCTGCCCTCGCCCATCGACATGCGGGCGGCGGCGCATTTCATTAAGGATTTGTTGGTCGTGGGCAAGGTATCCCGCAACCAGACCAAAGTTGCCGTGATTGCCAATCGCGTTCGGGAAAATACCCGCGTCTATGATTCGCTCTATTCGTTTTTACGCGCGCTGAAAATTCCTTTTATTGGTACGCTGCGTGACACCCAGAATTATATCCGTGCCGCGGAACGAGGCATCGGCATTTATGAAATGGCGCCGTCACAGGTTTACCAGGATGTGGAGCAGTGGGCGTCCATTGTCCGTTGGTTACGCAGCAAGCGCAGTCAGGCGGATTAACATTGGGCGCTCAATAGAAATACTCATTGCATCCGGCGGATTCGCTGTCGCTTAATCCGCCCTACTTCCTTAATCTTCTCTCAATCATCGGAGAGAACGCCTTCTCCCCCCGGGAGAAGGCTGGGATGAGGGGGAAATTATTTTATGTTCTCCGCCTGGCATCGTAGGGCGCAATGGCTTTTTTATTGCGCCGGATGTTTTTCATTCTTTCCCAACAAAACTGTGCTACAAGTTGCGCCTCATAAGTAGGCATCGTAGGGCGCAATGGCTTTTTTATTGCGCCGGATGTTTTCCGTAATCATACGCGTCGCATCTGGCGGATTCGCTGACGCTTAATCCGCCCTACTTTCTACATCCGATGGATTCGCTGGTGTTTACTCTGCTCTACTTAACAACTGCATCCCGCGTAGGGCGCAATGGCTTTATTATTGCGCCGGATGTTTTTCATTCTTTCCCAACAAAACTGTGTTACAAGTTGCGTCTCATAAGTAGTGTTTCACCCAGGCGGCGATGATACCGCCCACATACTCTGCGTCTTTCTTGTGGCTCATAAGATGATCTATATTATCCAGCGACACAAAACTCTTGGGGTGCCTGGCGGCGGAATAAAGGCGAGTGGCCTCGGCAATGGAAACTGTTTCATCTGCCGGTGAGTGCAGAATCAGCAATGCCTTATCCAGCGACTCCAGCGTGGTTCGCAGGCTTTCCCTTTCCAACGCCGCAAAGAAGTGATCCTTTATTTTATAACTGATGCCGCCGATTTGAATTTGCGCGTGCCCGTTACGTTCCACATCCGGCTTTTTGTCCAGAAAGCGCCTGGCGACATCACCGGGCTCCAGGGGTGAGGCGATAGTGGCTATGGCGACGCAACTTTTTATCTCCGGTGCGGCGGCAATCGCCGCGGTACCGCCCAACGAATGCCCCACCAACAATGCCGGACCTTGATATTCTTGTTCAAGGTATCGCGACACTGCCAGTATGTCGTTTACGTTATCAGTAAAACCCGTCTCCGAAAACTCTCCGCCACTTTCGCCAATGCCGGTAAAGTCAAAACGCAATACCGCCAAACCGGCCTCGGTTAATACCCGACTGATATTGCCAATGGCCTTTAGATTCTTACCGCAGGTAAAACAGTGACAGAAAACCGCATAGGCAACGGGCGTTCTATCAGCCGGGCTGTCCAATTGGGCGGCAAGGACGTGTCCTCTCTCCGTAGCAATTTGCAATCGTTCTTTTTTCACAAAAATGAATACTCAGAAAAAAACAAGCAAGCCTTGCCACAGCGCCAAGCAAGCCATGTAGCCGACGACAACTGGCAAAACGAGGGGGCGATTATAGCGATCTTTAGGCAGAAAGACAGGGTCTGATCTTTTGGAACCCATCTGGTATGATAACCCCCAAACAACCTGTCAAAAACATGATTTGTTACTACCCGAATTAGCCCTTTGGAATGAGCAAACCCTCCAGCACCCACCATTTTGGTGACCACCTGAAAATTAAACGGCGGTTTTATTATCACCACGGAATTTACATTGGTGACAATAAAGTGATTCATTATGCCCCACCTCCGGGAAAAGACGTGGCCGACGGCATCGGCTGGCGCCAGATTTTTGGAGTAGACTCCGAAGTCAACACCATTCACGTTACCGATTTAAAGTACTTCCTGCACGACGAAGAAACAGAGCCCGTGGTCGTGAACTACAGCCGCGACATCTCCTACCCCCCGCTCAAGGTGGTCGCCCGTGCCTACAGCCGCCTGGGCGAGAACGGTTATAATCTCTGGGGTAACAATTGCGAACACTTCGTCCAGTGGTGCAAGCTGGTGGATCCATTGGAGTACGGCATTCGATTCTGGGATTCCATACTGGAAAACACCTGGCTCGGCATCGAAAAGGGAATCAAGAGATTGCAACCGTTTCCGGAGAACGTTGTTAACAAGACAATCAGCCCGGAACAGAAAGAGCAGTTACGCGATACACCAACAAAAACCAGTTATGATGAGTTTATTGATCATGCATCTTCGCTTTATTTTAATTTGGTCCAGGATCGCAACCGTTATCCTTTTGGGCGGAGCTTTCGCCACACCAACCAGATTTACAACCATTCCGTTCCCGTAAGCCTGTTACCGGAGATGGGGAATAATGTCCTGTTTTTGTACGAAGGTAATTTTCTTCCTGGCCGACATACAAAAGACTGGTATATTACTGAAAGGGCGCTAGTGAACCTGGCGAAGGACGAGATTATTAACTTTCATGATGTATCGGACGTTTCTCATCACCTGGGGCAAGTTATGATTACATTGATAAACGGGAATCGGCATTTCGTTAAATCGCGCTATGCCGATGCAGCATCTCTGGGACTTTTTCTTAAAGCGGCAATATCGGGTACTGAGCTGGATGCGGCACAGATTCGGGTGACCGGCTGGTCGAAGTTTAAGGAGCTGTTTAGGCAGATACTAGCCCCGGGCAAGAATGATCTGCCGGATTAATATTTAAATGGACTCGACGGAACAAACTCAGGAACAAATAAAGTCACTTGCGATAAACAGGAAGGTAACCCTTGGCTATGGCATCTGGCAGCCGGGAAGTCCCAGAAAACTCCTCATACTGATTCATGGCATGGCCAGCAACATGACGCGCTGGTCCGAGTTCCTTGAGCACACCAACCTGAAAGATGACTGGGATATTATTCGCATTGATCTCAGGGGTCATGGCCGTTCACTCCACCGAGGTTGGTTGTCCATGAAGACCTGGTGCGATGACATTCGGAAAATCATGGACTACGAAAACTACCATGATGCCGTGGTAGTAGGTCATAGCCTGGGCGCTCAGGTGGCCATGAATTTCGCGGTCAGGCATGCTGAACAGACCAGGGGACTGGTGTTAATCGATCCCGTCTTCTATGAAGCCCTGGCGAAGAAACAGAAATTCTATTATCACAGCCGGTTTGTCATCTATACCGCTGTAATTGGTATTCTTCTGTTAAACAAACTTGGTCTCCACAGACGTCACATTCCGCACCGGGATTTGCGCAAACTGGATGAAGTCACGCGCAAGAACCTGCTCGACAGCGGCAAGCAACAGGAGATGGTCGATCAATACAGCTCTCCCTGGCCCGATCTCAAGGTTTTCCCGACGGCCAATCTTATCCAGGAATTTATTTTGTCGATTATGCCGCTGCCCTCTCCGCGCCAGGTTGCTGTGCCAGTGCTTAATCTGCTGTCGAAGGAAACCACTTTTTGTGACCCGGCGTTAACGGAAACAATATTACAGAAATTTCCCAATGGCACGGTCAGCC
>JAOUNW010000130.1 GCA_029880755.1 Gammaproteobacteria bacterium | reverse complement strand
GCCGCCTTAACATGCGGTCTGTGCGCCAGTCTTTTGCCAGCTCCACCGCTGCCCGCACCAGTTGGCCTGAATGTTGTTCCAGTTTGCTCTCGAATCGCTCGAACAAGGTAAAGGCATCGGCAGTACCACCGGCAAAGCCTGCCAAAACCTGGTCTTTGTATAGACGCCGTACCTTGCGCGCATTATGCTTCATGACCGTATCGCCCAGAGTAACCTGACCGTCGCCGCCAACGACAACCTTATTACCCTTTCTGACCGAAAGGATGGTTGTGCCTCGAAATTGTTCCAAAATAATTCCTGTCCGATTTGGTTGTTGTGATTTTTTCCCATTATGGGGACAGCGGTTACAAAATAAAAGACCGTCGGCGGAGACGGCTACAAACTCCGATAAGTTGCTCAATTGAGAGGCGTTTACCAAACCGGCAACCCGGGTTAGCGAGCCAGAATATCCTGCTCCCCTTCCGATCGCCCGATAATCACAGCACCACAGGAATCACTGAAGACATTGACGCTGGTGCGACACATGTCCAGGATACGGTCCACCGCCAGGATCAGGCCGATGCCCTCAGCCGGCAAGCCGACGGCACTAAGAATAACAACTATTGCTACCAGGCTGGCTGCGGGGATACCGGCAACACCGATGGAGGTCAACAGCGCTATCAGCACCACCATAAACTGGGTAACAAAACCCATTTCCAGTCCGTAGGCCTGGGCAATAAATATAGCGGCGACACATTCATACAAGGCTGTGCCATCCATATTAATGGTTGCACCCAAGGGCAGAACGAAACTGGTGGTACGGTTGGATACACCGGCACGCTTTTCCACGCAGTCCATGGTCAAAGGCAACGTTGCCGAGGATGAGGCTGTCGAAAACGCCGTCAACAACGCTGGCATCATCGCTTGATAATGACGAACAGGACTGATGTTACCGATAAATTTCAGTAACAGCGGTAACGTGATAAAGACATGCACACATAGCGCTGTTAATACCGTCACCATAAACCAGGCCAGCGGCTGAAACGCGGCAAAACCGGTAGTCGCCACCACTTTGGCGACCAATGCAAACACACCGACAGGAGCAAACTTCATTACCCAGTCAGTGATCAGCATCATGACCTCAAAAATTCCCTGCCAAAAATTCACCATGATTTCCGTATATCGATCATGTACCCGGGTAACGAAAAAACCAAATAGCAGGCAAAAGAAAATCAGGCCTAGCAACTGACCGTTGGCAGCGGCGGCCACCACATTGGTGGGCACCATGCGTAAGAATATCTGGGCGATATCCGAGGCACCACGCCCCTCGGTTTTGGCCAGTACCTCGCTCGTATCCGCACTCAGTCCGATGATTGCCTTGGCAGGCTGTCCATCGACGATGCCGGGAGAAATCAAGTCAACTAACACCAGTCCTGTCAAAATAGCCAGCAGACTGGTAATGAGATAATACGAAAATGTTTTTACACCCAGACGTCCAAAACCCTCCGCCTGACTGGCGCCGGCCATGCCTGTAATGATCGATGCCGCTATCAGCGGCACAATCAGCATCTTGAGTGCATTAAGGAATAAGGTGCCCAGGAAATCATAAATAGAAATAACACTGACACCGAATAGCGCTGCATCAACGGCAGTGAAGTGTCCGGCTATCATGGCCAAGATCAGTGCGGCTGCGATTTGCCAATGAAGCTTAACTTTAACCAGCTTGCCCAAGAGAGGGGTTCTTCCCTTATTGATTCTTCATTACCATATCACTGAATTTGTAGCACATCCAGTTGCAGAAAAACCCACCTATAGCTAACCTGGTCTCATAGTTTTAATAGCAAGGGAATTGCGCTGATGAAACCAGAGTCGACAGGATAGTAGTATCAACAACAGCAACGCATAAACCAACGGCTGGAAAATATCTGACTTCACTAGCCACCAGTAATGCAGGACACCGCCAATGGCAATTACATAAACAAGACGATGCAGCTTCTGCCATCGCTTGGCGCCAAGTCGTTTTACCATATCGTTCGTCGAAGTTAATGCCAATGGAATCAATAAGACAAAACAGGTAAACCCGAGAGTAATATAGGGTCTATCGAGAATATCCTCCAATACGGTTTCCACGGAAAAATACTGGTCGACCACGTAAATACCGAAATGAATACAGGCATAGAAAAAGGCAAACAATCCGAGCATGCGACGATAACGCAACAGAAAATTCCACCCGAATATTTTTCTTGTCGGAGTCACTGACAAAGTAATGAGCAAAAACCGCAGCACCCAGTCACCGGTATAGCGCGTGACCGTCTCAACAGGATTGGCACCGAGATCACTTTGCAGTCCTCGCCAGATAATCCAGAAGAGTGGCATCACGCATACAAAAAATAATAATGCCTTCATGTAAAAAAATGGTGGCTTCACAGCAATCAGAACCGCATAGTTATATAAATTTTGCCAAATCCATGCCACTGTAGAGACCGGCCACCTGGTCCGCATAACCGTTAAACATCAGCGTCTTCTTTTTTGGCGCAAACCAGTTGTCACTGCCAATACGCCGCTCCTGTTTCTGGCTCCAGCGAGGATGATCCACATTGGGGTTTACGTTAGCGTAAAAACCGTACTCCCGTGGATTCATAGCGCTCCAGGTGGTTATCGGTTGTTTCTCAAGAAAGCGAATTTTTACAATTGATTTAATACTCTTGAACCCGTACTTCCAGGGAACCACAAGCCGAATCGGTGCGCCGTTTTGATTGGGTAGCACTTCTCCATAAAGGCCCACCGCAAGCAAAGTTAAAGGATGCATTGCCTCATCCATTCTCAGACCCTCAACATAAGGCCAATCCAACCCCGAACCGAAAAACCCCGGGCGCTGACCTGGCATTTGCAACGGGCTATAAAGCGTCTCGAACTGTATATATTTTGCCCGAGATGTCGGTTCTAACCGTTTTATAATACTTGCCAATGGAATCCCAACCCAGGGCACCACCATGGACCAGGCCTCAACGCAGCGCAAACGATAGATGCGCTCTTCCAGGGCGTGGGGTTTGATGAAATCCTCAAAATCATAGGCAGTCGGTTTTTTGACTTCTCCTTCTATGGCGATTTTCCAGGGTCGTGTTTTAAAATCCCTGGCAAGTTCCGCCGGTTTTTCCTTGTCGGTACTAAACTCATAGAAATTGGTGTAATGGCTGATTTTATCAAAGGGTGTCATTGCTTCATCGGTACTGAAGGAGCTCTTTTTGACAGAAGTGAGTTTTTCACCAGCCAACACTTCACTCATGAACAAGCCGGTCATGGCGGGCACGCCCACCAGCGCCGTAGTACGCTTAATGAATTCTCTTCGTTTAAGATACAGCTTTTTATCGGTGACTTCAGATTCGGATATATCGCGGCTTGTTTTGATTAACATGAACTTGGCTCCAGGCACATTTGGCGGGCAATTAAATCTATGTGACTGGGGTTATCGGATTTAGTTTCACGAATTTTCAGGTTTCATATTTTTTCAGCAATATACCGTCATCACCACAACAGGATGCAGAACACTTTTTGACCGTTGCCAACGCCTCCCGATCATCTGAAAAATAAGTCTCTATGGGCAAATTGTGGGTGGCGCAATCACAGCCCTTGTCATCATAAACATAGACATTCTTTAGTCCGACTGCTCTGGCCAGATCATGGGCCTGCCACATAATTGGCGCCGGCGTTTCCGGTAAATGTGCGAGTTTGTAGGCAGGAAAAAACCGGGTGATATGCCATGGACTTTCCTCGCCCAGGTTATTATGGATCCAACGGGCAATGTCCCTGAGCATTGCGGGGCTGTCATTCTTGCCGGGAATAATATTGGTACGGGTCTCCACATGAATTCCCAGTTGATGGGCTTTATAGATCGACAGTAGTACATCCTCGACGTTGGCGACCTTGCAAATGTCACGATAAAAACCGGCTTCCAGACTTTTGATATCAGAGCACAATACATCTACGCTGGGCGCCATTAATTCGAGCGCCTCATCGGTCACAAAACTGTTGGTTACATAAACCGTATAGAGTCCGGCAGCATGGGCCGCCTTTGACACATCCATGACATATTCCAGCCAAACCGCCGGTTCAGAATAGGTGAAGGCGATTCCCTGGACGCCGTGTTGTAATGCTCCCTGCACAAGGTCATTTGCCGAAATGAACGCAGCACGTGATTGACCACGGGCAAGATCATCCAGGGCGGTCACCCCCCAGGAAATATCCAGATTGTGGCAGCCCGGGCAACGGAAACTGCAGCCGTAGCTGCCTACCGACATAATGCGGGTGCCGGGTCGATAGTGCCTGACTGGTTTAGCTTCAATAGGACCGATATCGATGGCGGACAAAATACCGTAGGACAGGTTATAGAGCGTACCATGACGATTGACATGGGCCTGGCAAAAACCCCTCTGACCATGTCCTAGCTTGCATCGCCACAAACACAGGTGGCACTGTACGGTGCTGTTGCCGCCTGACTTCTGTAGACGGGTCTGAACCAGCTGATAGCCTGAATTATCTCTTTGGACGGTCTGCATTGGAATCTCCTACAGCTTAACGCTAACGAGCATTCGCCCCAGCCGCAACCTGAATCTCCGAGGGAATTCCCGGTGCCCGTCAGCGCCTTAAATTAACCATATTAAGACAAGGTTTATTGACAAAATACGGCAAAAACCGTAACCCCTCGACAAAACTCTCGCTTTTGACTACATTTAACTTAATTAAATTTTTAAATATATGATTCAACTTACTGTTATCTCGGGATTTTCTAGGAACCTTATTGTGGCCGGTACGCCCGGGGGGGTTCATCAAGCTGGCTCAGTTTTTGCACTGGTATCCAGGGTATGCCGCAGGCAAAGCCCGATAGCAAACGGAAAACCATGAAGAAACGGATTGATGTCTCAGAAGTCACTATTGGCATGTATGTCAGTGAACTGGACAGACCCTGGCTGGAAACCCCTTTCCTGTTCCAGGGCTTTGAAGTATTGACTGAATCCGACATCAGGGAACTTAAGCAGTACTGTAAATACGTCTTCATAGATATTGAACGTTCATTCGACCTGGAAACTTCAGCAGCCCTGCGCGACATTACCAAGAAACAGGAAATCGCCAAAAGACCCGCTGAAGAAAAAACAGCCGAAACACCTGAGATAAAAATCAAGGAAGTTGAACTGGCATATAGACCCAATGCCAAGGCACTTGAATTCGAGATTCTGAAAAAACATGCTGCCCCGGCACAGAAGCAGGCTTATGTTGACCAAACCAGCCTGGAGCAGGAAGTACAAAAAATACGCAAGACATACGATTACGCCAAGGAAACTGTCCAGA
>JAOUNW010000002.1 GCA_029880755.1 Gammaproteobacteria bacterium | reverse complement strand
ATTTCTCCCAAATACCTCTATATGTATCTTCGAGTTGTTTTGTAAATGTAGCATAGTCCATTAATGGGGAATTCTGCATTTGTTCTCGTAAGCCCGATCGCAATTTGGCGAGATAGGGGAGATTTGAAAACATGGTTCTTGCGATACCTACATAGTCTTCGAGTGAATTGGCAATAAACTCACTAAGAGTAATTGCTGTTAACAGGCTGGAACCGACTCGGCTGCGGTGATCGCGTCCTTTCAATGTGATAACTGGCACCCCCATCCATAAAGCTTCACAAGTGGTTGTCGTTCCATTGTAAGGGAAAGGATCGAGCCCAATATCGATTGTTCCATATCGTTGTAGGTGAGACTCGGTGTCTGGGTCATTTCCTAATAAGGTGATTTGCTTAGCACTAATATTAAATTTGGCAAACTCCTCTCTGATGTAGCGTTGTTGCTCTATCTCGTCAAGTCCACTTGATTTTAATACTATTCTCGCGTCTGGGATGACGGTAAGTAGCCTGGCCCAAAGAGATATAACTTCGGGAGTCACTTTTGCAAAATTATTAAAAGAACCAAATGTGATATGCCCTGTATCTAGAGCCGGCAGTGGAGCTACATTGGGGTAGCTATCCGGTGGTTGGTAACAACAAAAACACGTAGGTAGACGAATAAGTTTTTCAGTATGAAAAGCTTCAGTAGTTCCCGTAGGATCAGTGACTTCATCAGTTAGTCTGTAATCCATTGTTGAGATTCCCGTTGTATTTGGGTAGCCTAAATAAGTAACCTGAATTGGCGCAGGTTTGTAGACAAAAACACCCAAGCGGTTGTCTGCAGTATGCCCGGATAGATCGACAAGAATATCGATCTTGTCATTATGAATGATTTTTGCTATGGCAGTGTCGCTCAGATGTTGAATGTCTCGCCAGTGGTGGCTGAATGTCTCAAGCCTCTGTGTTATAGCATCTTTAACGTGATAGTTGTAATAAGCGAAAATCTCGAAATTGTCAGAGTCATGATTAGCAAGAATTGGTTCAATATAATACGCAACGGAATGGGTTCTAAAATCGGCAGAGATATAGCCAATTCTAATTTTTCCTGTTCTGTCCCGAGTGTGGGTATAACCAGGATTCGTTGGATTCAGAGATTTGTAAATGTATTCACCGAATTTTACATGCTCCTGAAATATTTGGTTTCTGTTGTATCTCGATGAGAAGTTCATTAGATTCAGATAATTCGTATGAGATAGAAAATTACCCGGATCCAGCTCGAGCGCTTTTTTGTAGTGAGTTATCGCATTATCCAATCTGCCGAGAAGACGAAAGGAGTTGGCAAGATTAAGGTGAGCGTTCGGATAAGCGGGATTTAACTCCAGGGCGCGACGATAGTGGGGCATAGCCGCAGCGGGACGTCTCTGCATTTGAAGCACATAACCAAGATTATTGTGAAATTCTGGCACATCGGATTTAATGGTAATGGCTTTTTTCAGTAGATCCTCTGCTGATTTAAAATGCCCGGTTTTGGAAGCGACGCCGCTGAGCAGGTGTAGTGCATCTACATTTTTGGGCTCAATCTGTAATATTTTTTGATACAGGGCTCCCGCCTGTTCCATTTGTCCGATGCAGAAATATTGCCATGCTTGGTTGAGGATCGACGATGTGTCAATGTTCTGCGTCTCCGATTTTTTGTTGATCAACTGCCCGCAGCACTTTTTAAACTTTCTTTTGCTGCCGCATGGGCACGGATCGTTGCGTCCTGTTTTCATGGCGTGTTGTGTTATGAGATGAGGTGCTCGGTCAGATTATTCATAATATGCTATGATTATAGCGTAGACTCTAATCCATTTATCCGATTATCTGCCAGCGAATATTAAAAATGTCTAACTTATCATTGGTGAAAATTAAGAACAAAGCAATTAAGTGCTTGCAGAGCGGCAAAATACGCGAAGCGGAGCAGTTATTGAAAAAGCTATCCAGTAAAATACCAGAGGATCCTGATATATGGATCATGCGCGCTTCAATAAGCGGACAGAAGGGAGATTTCCCGGAGGTGATCAAATGCTGCAAGAGAGCGATATCCATCGATCGAAGTAACGTAAACGCATATATATATCTCGGAAATGCGTATGCGTCCTTAGGAAATGCTAATGAAGCATTGTCCAGTTTTGCAGTAGCGATTGAGTTACAGCCAAATAACGCCTTGGCCCACAATAACCTGGGAAATGCTTTTTATTTGTCAGGAAGGGTTGATGAGGCAATAACAAGTTTTCAGACTGCATTACATTTTCAGCCCCATTATCCGCAGGCGCTGCATAGCTTAGGTAGCGCATTGCTTTCGAAGGGTAACACCAAAGATGCGGTAGATATTTTTCGAAAAACGCTGGAACAGAATCCGGGCTGGATAGACGCGCAATGCCGATTGGCCACCTCGCTTCGCTTGAAAGGCGCCCTAGATGAGGCAATGGATATTTATAAAGAGGTTCTAACTAGGGATCCTGAAAATGCAGTTGCTTTATCAGGGATATCGAATATCTATTTGCTTTGGCGAGACCTAGAGAAATCGGTAGAGATAATCAAGAAGCTGATACAAAAAAATTCGCTAACTACGGTTGCAATAGAGACATACGCCCATCTTTGCGGGCACTTTGATCAATGTGATGACGTGATAAAGCATGCTAGCGCTCTCTTAAGCAACAAACAGATCAGTGTCGGTGATCAAGCAAGCCTGTATTTCTCTAGAGGATATGTAAATGACAAAAAGGGCGATTATGACCAGGCTTTTGATGATTTTTGCAAGGCTAATGATGCGCTGAACTATTCTTTCGACAGGGAAGAGCATACAAGTAATATAGACCGTATAATTTTGGCATTTAATAGCAACATGGACATAGACCAGCATGAGTCACAGCTGAATGCTGAATTACCGGTCTTTATCGTAGGTATGCCACGCTCCGGAACAAGCCTGGCTGAGCAAATTCTGGCAAGTCACTCTGATGTCTACGGTGCAGGAGAGTTGCTTGAAATTAATCGAATTGTTGCCGATTTGCCTCGAAGATTAGAATCTGATGAAGCCTATCCCGCTTGCGTGCTGGATTGGAATCAGGAAAAAGCGGAGGAAATAGCTGAGCAATATCTGGCGCATTTGGATGAGATTTCCCCTCAGGGAGCGCTTCGTGTGACAGATAAGTTACCCACTAACTTTCTGAACCTCGGGGTAATTGATCGATTGTTTCCTGGTGCAAGGGTTATTCATTGCCAGAGAAATCCTTTGGACACATGTTTGTCTATTTTTTTCCAGAATTTTAGCGGAGCCCACCCGTATTCGACGAAGCTAGGGGACATTGCCCATTATTATAAGCAATATAGAAGATTAATGGATCACTGGCAGAATGTATTGGGTCTGAAATTCTTTGATCTGGAATACGAAATTTTGGTGAGTGAATTTGAAACAACAAGCCGTGAACTGGTGGCTTTTTGTGGACTTGAGTGGCAAGAACAGTGTTTGCATTTTTTCGATACAGACAGGCAAACGATTACGGCCAGTTTTGATCAGGTAAGACAGCCGATTTATCGGAAATCTCTACAACGTTGGCAGAATTACCGGGAAAATATTCCTGAATTAGTTGATGCACTTTCCGATTGCTAACAGCTGACGAACTTTAGAAATGCTAAGCTAGCTAAAATTGTTGCTGGGCGAGATTGCCTGATTTTAATGGATTATGTGTTGCGAACAGGAACGCACATATACATGTTGTTCATCTTAACCCATCCCTCTGTGTCGGCTTTTTTAACATTTTTAAAGTGCATTAACTATCTGAATTACAAGTAATTATTGCACTGTAGAGTCGTAAATCGCACATATAGTGAAATTCAAGTGGCGTATAAAAACCCTCTCAATAAGATGGAGTTTTACTGCAAATAGCCACTTTAAAGTGTTGTTATTAAAGAGGTTAGCACGTGAATTTATGCGCAGTAGTCCGTTATATGATTGTCGGATAATTTTACGCTTTAGGTCAGGATCGCTATTAGAGTCGCCTTCAAAGTGAGTTAACTAATTGTTATATAAGAAATAAATAAAATTGGCACATGGATTGCTTTCCAGGTATGGCGCACAAGTGCAGTCTTTCTGGAAAGGCTAGCGGTTTTAGTAAGGAGTTTCTGTATTTGTGCACTGTAATTAACTTTTCTGGAGGAGTTTAATAATGAAGAAATCAGTATTAGCGACCGCCGTTGTTATGGCCATGGGTGTCGGTGCTGCACAAGCTGCTACAACCCATACCTATGCAGGCACCATGGAGTTCTATGATGCCAGCGGTACTTTGGCGTTTGTTGACCCAGCTGTAGTTGGCGCGTTCGATTTACCGGGCGGCACAGGTTCTTTTACTTCTGGCAACACATTTAACGGTTTTCATTGGACTGCTGATGTAGTGCAGATGTATGGATATGACACCAATGTTGGTGGAGTACAGAACTTCAATTTCAAGACCGATTCCATTCAATGGTTCTATACAGACGGCACCAATGAGACTTGTCACGAAGTTACCGGTAGTGGCACTTGCGCACCAAATCCTGGCAAAACTGTATTGTTCACCCCTGGCTTGAGTCTGTACGCAGACTATGCGTTCAGCCTGACCAATGCTGGCCAGTTTGCTGCCGGTACATTCTTTGACTGGTCAACCAACCAGGATATCCCTGTATTGTCTGTTCAGCAGATCACCAGCGTCTCTCCTTCTGGCGTGATGACTACGGTATCTGTAGACAGCGATGGCGACGGTATTCTGGGTACAGCCATGTTGACATCTCCTTTCCCGGATCAGCAGCCTTCTTTCAACGGCACCCTGACACCGGTACCTGTTCCCGCAGCCGTATGGTTGTTTGGTTCAGGTTTGCTGGGCCTGGTAGGTGTTGCTCGTCGCAAGAAGAGCGTTGCCTAAGGAAGCAGGTGAATGAGTCCTGGTGGTCATGGGGAGTTCTGGCATAAGCCACTTGTCTCCGTCTCATTGGGAACTCATTTTTAAAGAAAAAGGCAAGCTCAGATTTCTGGCTTGCCTTTTTTCTTTATATATTTATTGGTTAGGGTCAAGGCATGTACGCGATTAGAAGCACGACGAAGATTGCGCATA
Source organism: Gammaproteobacteria bacterium (assembly GCA_029880755.1). GTDB lineage: Bacteria > Pseudomonadota > Gammaproteobacteria > Acidiferrobacterales > SZUA-150 > JAOUNW01. The sequence goes on along the minus strand of JAOUNW010000002.1, from coordinate 40,945 downwards.
CTGCAGCGTATATGGTGCAAAATGATACTGGGAGGATTAATCAAAGTGAACAATAAACAACTAGATAAATGCCTGTGGATGGCGCTTGGCGCAGCCGTTATGGCGGGTAGCGCAGGGACATCTTATGCGACAATCTTTACACAAACGATAGATATGGCGGGATATAATGCTACGGGAACTGTAACTTTTGACGATTGGGGTTATACGGGACCGGGAGGCCGGACAGCAATGGATTTTGCCCCGATAAATGGTTTTGGTGGCTTGGCGGAGGGTAATGCCCTGGATCCCACCGGTGGGATAGGACAAATCCAGCATGTTATTACCCTTGGCCCAGATGGATTAACCCCGGATGGACCAAGCCAGATTGAATCAGATTTTGGTGCGCCTGCGGGGCATGTAGGGACATTTTCGGATGCCAGCATGGATTCAGCAGTTAATTTTTACAAATGGGGGTATACCTCTGATGCGGGATCGCAGTTTAACAACATGAGAATCGATTATGACGGTGATTATCTTGTTGGACAAAATGATATGAATTTCGCATTTTATAGTTTCTTTGATTATAGCTCCCTTGGCGCTGTAACAGGCTTGCCGGAAGGTACTCATTTAACGGGTTTGGCATTCCAGCCTTACGCGTTATCAGATGCCACAGGTTGGTGTGGGTCGGTAATGGCATCACACCCGAATGCATTGGAAGCGATGGCAGGTCAGGTAGGGTTTGATTTTGCTTTTGATGTTTACTTTCAAGTAGTCAATTCAACTACTGGCGCGGTGAGTTACACCTACTCAAGCACGGAGGTTGTAAGAGATTTTCAGATGCGAAGTTATGGCGATATTACCGTCGATGTGACGGTTGGTAGTGATACGCAGCAATTTAGCAGTCGTGCGGTGGTAAACAACACTGATCCTACCAGCAATAATGCTACTGTTACAGGTGCTCCGGTTGATGAGGCGTACCATAACCTGGTTTCTTTCCATGGTGCCGGAGTAGTTCCTGTTGGCACAGATTGCTTAGTGGAAACTGCGGAATGGCAGGCAGGCGAACGTGGGCCTGGAGTGAAACGGTATGCTGAACTGAGAGATAATATCTCAGACTGTTTTTATGGTACACCAGGCTATGCACTTCAAGGCCATGCCTACAGCGGGTACGCATTTATCTTGAGGGCTGATGCTGAGCGAATCATAGATTATTTCGATGAGTCTTTATATGGTCCGGATCCTTATGCAGTGGTGCCGGTGCCAGCGGCAGTATGGTTGTTCGGTTCTGGTTTGATTGGCTTGGTTGGTTTTGGCCGTCGTACACGAAAAATGAAATAGGAAAAGTTATGTAAAGGCCGGGATGCCATTGTTATGTAAAAAAGCGCCTTTTGGAATGGGCGCTTTTTTATTTATAAAATCGCAGGTGATATCCGTTCGACTAAAAATATTAGAGGAGTAAGTGGGGTGAAAAAATTGGTATCAATAGTATTTTTTCTCATGTTTGGCGGAGCGGCTCAAGGCGACAACAGTGGCATACTTTGGCAGTTCGACGGAACCATGAATTTTGTCGATGCGGGTGGAACGCTGCGGGTAGTGGATAATAACGTGTCCGGTTACCTGGATTTTTGTGGTTCAGAAGTAACATCACAGCAAATGGGACAATTAAGCACTACTCAGCCTCTCTTTAATAGCCTGTGGACAGCGGATGTAGTGCAATATTTTTTCTACGATGTTGAAACAGGTGGTAATCAAACGTATGTGTTTGATGTGACGGAATACATCTATTTTAATAATAGCGCTTTCCGAAAAAGATGCACAGAGATCACAGGAAGCGGAACCTGTATTGCGCCATCGGATACGATTTATACGCAGATCGTCAGCCATCCGGTTTATTCTTTTTCTTTGAATAACCCAAACCAATTCGCGATGGGTTTCTTTGTGGATTGGTTCTGGAGTCTGGATATACCAATGTTAGTTGTAATGGAAGTGGTTAATAATCCGACCGCCGACGGATTTGTACAAGTAGAAACACTCGATTCAGACGGTGATGGTATTCCCGGTGCGCAGTTGTTATCGGGACCTTTTCCCGGGCAGCAACCGGCATTCAATGGGACTTTGCAGACACAGGACGGTAACCGGCGGGAAGAGGCGAAGTGGTTTCAGGCAAATAGAACAAACAATAAATGCCCTTAGCCGGATTTCAAAGATTCAGACAGTATTAACACAAGCAGGCGTTCGCAGTTAAAGAATATATTCAGCGTTTACTATGCTACAGCATGGCCGACTGTGCTGATGCCATGCGCGTTGGCATGGCACATGATTATAAAAATAATAATTTGGCATAGGATTTTGGCGGAGAACGAAATTTGAGTCGTTAGAAAATTAGTATTGTCAGGAGGAAACGGAAGATGGAAAAATTCAGAAAGATTAAAAAAGGCCCTGGAAAATCGGGCGCTGTACTTACGTTGGGGATTGCAATGTCAGGCGTAATGTCGCATGCCAGCGCTGCCTTGATCCAGAACATCAATTATGATTTCAGCGGAACCATGGAGTGGTATGACTCGTCAGGAACCTTGCTACCAAGTTATGTGGACAACGGCGTTACCGGGGCTTTCGATTTTGCCAACGAGACCGGATATCTTCAGTCAGGTCGGCCATTCGCGGGATATCCTTGGGTGATAGATACTGTTGCGATGTATCGTTATGACACCGGTGTTGGCGGGGAGCAAAATTTTGATTTTGAGGTCAACAATTGGAACTATTACGACGGATCTTTAAATAAGATTGGCCAATGTCGGGAAGTGACCGGTAACAATACCTGCATTGCGCCGGGTGGAACAAGTTTCTCCCAAGAACAAGTGGTAGCAAATTATGCTTTCTCCCTGGCAAACGAAAATCAGATTGGATTGGGCACGTTTTGGGATTGGTCTGTAAATTTGGATATGCCTATATTATGGGTAATGGAGGCAACAGGCATTAATCCTGATGGATCGATTAATGTCTTTGCGGTAGATACCGATTTAGATGGCACTCCAGGCGCCGCCATGTTGACTGACCTATTTCCAGGTCAAACAGCGGCCTTTAGCGGGACTCTTTCGGCCGTCCCTCTCCCGGCAGCGGTATGGCTGTTCGGTTCCGGTTTGCTGGGGTTGGTGGGTGTTGCTGCTCGTAAGAAGATGACAGCGTAGCTTGGACTGAAAAAACCCGGCACAACCAAAAACGAGACAAATAAAAGATAACGTATTCCACGAGGAGTTAGCCATGAAAATATCCCTTATCGCCGGCGCCATCGCACTGTCATTGGGCACGGGTGTTACCCAGGCCTCGTCTCACCTGTGGAATTTTTCCGGGACGGTAGATTGGTATGATGCCGTCGGGGTGTTGGCAATGACTCAAACAACAGTTGTCGGTCGCTTTGATTTTAGCGGTATGGATCCCACTGTGCCAGGATTAGGAGCTTTAACTACTAATCATTCTACCGCCGGCAATCATTAGACCGCCGATATTATGCAAATGTACCAATACGATACCAATGTAGTCGGCATTCAGAACTTCAATTTCAAAACTGATACCATTCAGTGGTTTTATACCGACGGCACCAACGAAAGGTGTCAAGAGATTACGGGCAGCGGCACTTGCGCACCAAACCCCGCCAAGACAGTGCTGTTTACCCCGGGGTTGACCCTGTATGCAGACTACGCGTTCAGCTTAACCGATGCCAACCAGTTCGCCACCGGTCTTTTCCTTGACTGGTCTGTTAACAACGATATCCCGGTCTTGTCAGTTTTTCAGATCACCAACGATCCCAGTGTTGACGGATTTATGAACGTGTTCTCGGTAGACAGTGACGGTGACGGAGTACCGGGCACCGCGATGCTTACTGCGCCATTTCCCAATCAAACGCCATCGTGGAGCGGTACCCTGACCCCCATGGTTAGTGCCGTCCCCGTTCCCGCTGCCGTGTGGTTATTCGGTTCCGGGTTGCTGGGATTGGTTGGATTTGGGCGAAAACAAAGTAGTTCAAGCGTATAACTCTATGATAAATAATGAAAATAAATAAATATTGGGCTGGCACAAACCACGAAAATATTAGATAATTACCTCTGGTTTGGAGGAGTGATAACTCAGTGGGGGAACGAAAAAGTGCTCAGTGGCAGAAACAACATGCCGCGATACTGGGGTGTGTTTTTATTGTATCGTCATTGCTATCTATTAGTGCTGGTGCCGCGGGCTCGGTCTCCGGTCAGCTTTATAGTTTTCTGAAGAGGGAGAAGACTCGGATTTCCCAGAGCAAAAAGCTCATAACGGTCATTGTTGAAACTGATAATATTTCAACGACACAAAATATCATTGCAAAACACGATGGACAGCAGCGCTATAGTCGTGGCAAACAGCACCAGATAAGCCTGCCGGAAAAACAACTCAAGTCTTTTATCCAGAATCTCCCTGACGGCGTCTTCGTTAGATTTCCTTATCCAAATCAGCCGCTGGCTGTAACTAGTCAGGGCGTGTCACTGACCGGTGGAGGTGATATGCAGGCGTTGGGATATGCGGGTGCGGGAGCAAAAATAGGTGTGATTGACTTGGGGTTTAGCGGTCTGGCTGGTGCGCAGGCCTCAGGAGATTTACCCGCAAATCTAGTTATTACAGATTACACCGGTACTGGAAACGGAGGCATAAGCCACGGAACCAATGTCGCAGAGATTGTTTACGATATGGCGCCAAATGCCCAGCTCTATTTGGCTAAAATTGGAACCCTGTTGGAGATGGAGCAGGCGACCGCTGACATGCTGGCAGCTGGTGTTCGGATAATTAATCATTCTGTGGGTTGGTATGCCGCTGCCTTCTATGATGGTACGGGACCAATTTGTGATGTTACCAATTATGCTGAAACTGGAAATATCATGTGGGTCAACGCCATGGGAAATCATAGGGCAAAACACTGGCTGGGAACATTCTCTGATACTGATGGTAATTTGTTTCATGAATTTTCTGCCGGCAATAATTTTAATGTAGTAAATTTAAGCGTAGGAGTTTCCGTCCGATTTATTCTTAATTGGGATGCGTATCCGACTACCAATATTGATTACGATTTTTATCTTTATGATGCGGATCCAGTTGCGGGAGGTGTTGTCGTTGCCAGCTCTACGGGACGGCAGAATGGTACTTCATCCAGCTATCCCTACGAGATCCTAGATTATGTGCCAGCAACTAGTGGTGCTTATTATCTGGTTGTAAAGAAAAGCAGAAGTTCCACGCCAAATGTTAGGTTGACTCTTTTTTCTCTGGGACCGGATCTTGGTACTAAGACATATACCAGCAGTATAAGCCAGCCAGCGGATTGCAATTCTGTATTTAGTGTCGGGGCTACCAATTTGACTGACAGCCCTGAGGGATTTAGTTCGGAAGGTCCCACGACTGACGGAAGACTCAAACCGGATGTTGCCGCACCGGATCGGGTAGTGACGTCCTTATCTAGTAGTTTTGCTGGAACGTCGGCGGCAGCACCCCATGTTACAGGAGCTCTTGCATCTTTGTTATCACAGAATCCGGGTTGGTCTAATTTACAGTTTCGTAGTGGTTTGATTGATACGGCAAAAGACGTGTCTACCGTGGGGTTTGACTCCCGGACAGGATATGGTCGAATCAGTCTGGACGCAGACCGTGATGGCGTAAATCATGATAATGATAATTGTGTTTTGGTGCCAAATCTAGATCAGATAGATACAGATAACGATTTGGCTGGCAACGCCTGTGACAGCGACGATGATAATGATGGCCTGGAGGATAGCCTGGAGGCCAGCATAGGCACCAACCCCTTATTGGTAGATACGGATGGTGATGGGTTGAGCGATTATGATGAGGTTGCCTATGATGGCAACGCTGCCAGCTATATTGCGGGAGTAGACCTCAATCCGCTGGCTATCGATACTGATCTGGATGGACTGGCAGACAGCTCGGACCCCATTCCCCTTGTTTTTAATTATGCTGATGGAGATCTCGCCCCGCTTGGCTCTCCGGATGGGCTGATCAACGCTGCTGATTACGTCATTGCGAAACGTCTTTTGCTTGATACATCACTGGTCACCAATATGGTGCTTGCACATGGTGACCTGTATCCGCCGGGTGCGCCGGATGGCGTTATAAATTTATCAGATATTCTTCTTTTGAAGAATTTGGTTTTGCAGTAGTGAAATAGGAGGGATTATAATGACCAAAATAAATATTCTGTTTTTCTCGCTTGTCGGTTTGCTGCTTTCGGCGTGTGCTGGGGTTAAGACATTCCCAAGCACGGTTAGAGCTGGCGACACTGTAGTGGTGGCAGCAGGATGGAAACACCACTTTGCTGCAAACAATATCACAGTCACAATTACTCCATCAGTAGGAGTGCCGGTTGTATATAGTCCAGGTAGTCCAGCTATACGTGGTGTAATCAATCTTTATCCAGATCCAGTATCAAGCATTATTGTGTCTCAACAAATTAGTCAAGACCTGACAAATTCTGCGCAAGTTTATGCACAATTAGTTAGCTCTAATTTTACAGGAAACGACAAAGATTGGTGGCAGACCACAGTTTATGTTGACCTGCCCGCAACTCTGCCAGTTGGTACTGCAAATATAGAGATATCAAATCCCCAAGGTGAGGTGGCTAGCTCCGATGTATTGGTTGTGGATGGGGTAGGTAGCCCAGAAGATTTTGAAGCGGAGCTATCAGGGCCATTAACGCAGAATCAGCTTGCCTCCCTGGCGCGTGTTAATAGTTACGAGGTTAATTTCAGCGGTTCTGTTGTGCCTTACGCTATCCAGGTAAAGCTCCAGCACACCAGTGTTTTTGCACATGTAGTCAACCCGAGAGGGGATATAAAGAATGTAGCGTGGCGGGACAATGCCGGTGTGGCAGATATCATTATAACTCCAGCCAAACTCCAGGCGCTATCCAACCTGGACGAATTTAAAATATATGTTGTAGCGGATCAGGGGTTCCAAATACCAGACTCACTATCAATTCTAAGCATTGAAGCGTTTGATATTAACGGGAACCCAATCCCGGGTATAAACGCTACATTGGATTATCGCAAAGGAGTCAATTGGATAGGATAGCAACAGGAATGCTTGCGGAGGAGCCAGATTCGATTCGAATATGAGATCGAAGTATATCTACGGTCTAATGTAGCGTGTATCAAGTATTTCCAAGCAGTAGGTAGGGGTGTGTTTATGAGGTTTGTAGAAGAGATAAAGAGTCGAATAACTGACCATAGCAAGTATCTGCTTATTATTATTTTATGTGTAGCATCTAATAATAGTTATTCCAAACCACTAGTTAAGATGCAGACCACTGCAGGTGATATACCATTGGAGCTATATGATGGGAACGCGCCTATTACGGTGAAGAATTTTCTCTATTATGTTTCCAGTGGGGCATACAACAATACTTTTATACATAGAAGTGATCCGGGTTTTGTGGTGCAAGGAGGCGGTTACTATTGGGCAGGTAGCGAGTGGGGGGACGTTATGACTGCTCCAAATTACGTATACCCAAGCGTATTATCGCTAGGTGCAATATTAAATGAACCAGGACTATCGAATGTTAGGGGCACCATTGCAATGGCGAGAAAAGGAGGAATTGAGAATAGTGCTACAACCCAGTGGTTCTTTAATATGGGCGACAACTCTAGTTTCCTCGACTATACAGATGGTGGGTTTACCGTATTCGGTAAGGTGAGAGAGAATGGGATGACGGTGGTGGATAATATAAATGGATTTCCTCGATATAATCTGAATGCACCACCTTTATCAGATTGTTCATATTACAGCACTTCCAAAGGACCCTATTGCGAGGTGCCAGTAGTTAATTATACCAATCCTGATATACCAATTATGCAGGACAATCTAGTACTGTTGACTAGTGTTTTTGAGGATGCGAACAGTGATAATATACCCGATCAGGATCAAATGAATGTTACGTCCATATGGAACAGCAACCAGAGATATTTATCGTTTTTTACTTTCAAGAGCGGTGATGTGTTATTGGTGGATGAAATAGATCCTGCCGTGATAGATGTTATTGGTGCACCAGATAAAGACTATAAGATCGTGGAGATATTCCAGGGTATACAGCAGATTCGCGTAGAATCTGTTAATTCAGGCGATGGTTCCGTAGAGATAATAGCCATATTGCCAGAGCTATCCAGACCGGGCGGTTATTACGTCTACGGCAAAACACCAGATAATCTCGAGGATCATTGGTATGAATTCAATTATGACAAAAACACAGGCACAGGCGTTGAGTTCCTGGATAATGTCTTGATAATACATCTGGTCGATGGGCAGAGGGGAGACAGCGACCTGTCAATTAATGGAACAATAAGCATGGGTCTAGGGGCGCCGGTTAATCTAATAGATCCGCCAAACGTAGACTCTATACCAAATATTTTTGGAAATATGATCACCTATATTTCACCAGAGGGAACGATAATAGAGGTCACTGAGCAGAACCCCGCAAACATCGGTCCGACAGTTAACGACCAATCATTTCCTGGGGATCAATACATATTATTTTCTCAAGGCGTACAGTGGGTTGTTGTGAAAAATATTTCCTCCCCGGAGGGCAAGGTAGTGGTGGAGTTAATCTTTCCAGAGGGGGTAAAGCTAGACTCATACTATCTTTATGGTAGGACCGCCGATAATATGGAGTATCACTGGTATGAGTTTAGCTTTGACGGCACAACAGGTGCGATTATCACAGGTAATATCGTGAAATTACATCTTGTTGATGGGGGGCGTGGCGATTCAGATTTGACCGTGAATGGTAATATCGATATAGCTGGTGGTGCAGTGCAAATGGCCCCATTAGATAATGAGGGAATTGTTGATGCCAGTAGTTCGTCGGGATGCGCTTTATCTCTTCGGAAGAGTAATGAATCTTTGGCGGGATCTTGGATTCTGGTAGTGTTTTACCTGTTGTTTCTGAAACTACATGGTCGACATGTTTTAAAAGATTAGGAGCCGCATAATCACCCTGAAGACTGGTTACAATAGAGCGGCTTTGTATAGTGATGCAGGAATCGAAGGCATAAATTTAATTTACATCCTTCAAAGGAATGCCTGCAACAAATTTAGTATTATCTTAGATTGAAACACGTGTTATTCTACCGTGGATTTTATTATGTAGAATAATATGAATTATCTTCCGATATTCTATCAGGTAAGGGGTCTCCCCTGCATGGTCGTGGGCGGCGGTGAAGTCGCTGCCCGCAAAGTGGCGTTACTCCAAAAAGCAGGCGCAAAAGTAACCGTGGTTTCACCGGAACTGGGGGTCAGCCTGGCAACCGGGGTGAAAGCCGGTGAAATTACCCATATACCTGCGCAATTTCAACCGGAGCACATGGGAGACTATGCCCTGGTGATTGCCGCGACCGATGATGCTGGGGTCAATGAAGCGGTAGCGGCGGCCGCGAAAGCGAAGAACATTCCGGTAAATGTGGTGGACACCCCGCATCTTTGCACCTTTATTGTACCCTCTATTGTGGATCGCTCACCGGTGGTGGTGGCTGTGTCGACGGGTGGCGACTCGCCTGTGTTGGCCAGGTTAATCCGCGCCAAGATCGAGACGCTGGTGCCGGCGTCTTACGGAAGACTGGCAGCGATGATGGCCAAATTCCGGGACAAGGTGAAGGCACGGTTTGATTCCGTCAATGCCCGGCGCAAATTCTGGGAAAAGGTTTTGCAGGGGCCGATTGCCGAAAAGGTATTCGCCGGTCAGGATCAGGCCGCTGAAGCTGATATGGAAGCGGAATTGGCTCAGGGGAGTGCCGCGACTGACAGCAAGATGGGAGAAGTCTATCTCGTGGGTGGCGGCCCTGGTGATCCCGATCTCCTGACCTTCCGGGCCTTGCGTTTAATGCAGCAGGCGGACGTGGTGGTGCATGACCGCCTGGTGTCGCCCGAGGTGCTGGATCTGGTGCGCCGGGATGCCGAGCGCATCTATGCCGGCAAGGAACGAAACAACCATGCTATTCCCCAGGAAGAGATAAATCACCTGTTGGTGCGTCTGGCCAAAGAGGGGCACCGGGTATGCCGTCTGAAAGGGGGGGACCCGTTTATTTTTGGCCGGGGTGGCGAGGAAATCGAATTGCTAATGCAGGAAGGGGTGCCGTTTCAGGTGGTGCCCGGTATTACCGCCGCCTCCGGTTGCGCCTCTTACGCTGGCATTCCATTAACCCACCGGGATTACTCTCAGTCGGTATCCTTTGTTACAGGGCATTTGAAAGACGGTACCGTGAACCTCAATTGGGAAGGGCTGGTGCAACCGAGGCAGACCATTGTTATCTATATGGGGCTGGTGGCCATTGAGCCTCTGTGCCGTGAGCTGATTAACCACGGTGTTTCGCCGGAGATGCCTATCGCACTGGTGCAGCAGGGCACAACCCAGCATCAACGGGTCTATGAGGGAACGTTGGCCACTATGCCAGGGGTGGTGAAGAACCAGGACATCAAGGCGCCGACACTTATTATAGTGGGTGAGGTGGTCAGACTACGAAGCAAACTCAACTGGTTTCAGCCGACTGACTGATCTCGCTGGCCATTTCGAACGCGGGGTGCTCTTGCAAGGTGTTTTGCGCCGAATAAACCGGGGAATAATTAATCAAGGAGAGATTTATTGCCAGATTGTTAGGAAGTTTCTTCCGGCGAATTTTTGTTCAGCTTGTTTTCCACGGCAATGACGGCTGCTTCTACTCGCGAATGCACCCCCAGTTTGCGTAAAATGGATTTCACGTGCAGTTTGACTGTGCCGTCAGTTATCTCCAATGCCCGGGCAATGACTTTATTGCTTTGGCCTTCGGCGATATGACTTAGAATTTCTTGTTCCCGGGGTGTGAGTTCTGATAACGGTGTTGCAGGCTCCGGCGTGCCGGAATCCTCGGTTTTTCCCTGGATAATACGGGTGAGGGCGCCGATAAGTTCCTTGGCGACGACATTGTCACCTTGTATGGCGGAGTTGAGTGCCGGCACCAGATCCTCCGGATCCATGTCTTTAAGCAGATAACCTTGCGCCCCCATGCGCAGCGCCTCTTGTAAGTCATTTTCGTCCCGACTCATGGTGAGCATCAGGACAGGAATTTCCACGCCCTGTTCCCTAAGCACCTTGAGCGTTTCAAGCCCACCCATTTCCGGCATTTTCACATCCAGCAGGATAATATCCGGCGACAACTCAATGGCCTTCTCGATACCTTCCGCGCCGGTACCCACGGAGGCTGCTACCTCGATGTTACGGCTGTTCAACAGGGCTTCCAGCCCCTTGCGTACCAGGGAGTGATCGTCAATGAGTAGTACGCGCATTGTCAGGATTTCCTAAAGGTTCGCTGGTAGCAGATAGTGAGAGATTAATAGGGCAGGAGAGTCTTACTCGCGTGCCTTCACCGGGTTCGCTCTCGATAGTGAGCTTACCATTCAGGCGTGTTGCCCGCTCACGCATAATGCTTAGGCCAATATTCTCCCCCGGGCGGGTGGATGATGGTGTTTCGATAATACCCAGGCCATCATCCTCAATCAGTACATTGAAATGGGAGTTGTTACTGCTCTGTAACAAAATCCGAACGTTACAGGCATTGCTGTGTTTTCGGATATTTGCCAGGGCTTCCTGAATAATGCGGAATATTTGCACTTCCTGGAAGGGAGTAAAAGTAAATTGCAGGGATTCTTTTTGCAGAAACACGGCAACGCCGGTCTCTTCCTTGAATTGTCGTACCAGATCTTCCACTGCCGGGACCAGACCGCGTTCGTCCATGCGTGAACGGAAATTCGATAACAGTTCCCGGAGACTGTGGTGGGCCTCTTCCACGGCGGCGTTAAGACGCCTGACTTCATTCTGGGCTGAGCGAATATCTTTTTTGTGTAAAATCTCACCGAGCATTTTTACTTGCAAGCGCATGCTAACCAAAGATTGTGCCAGAGAATCGTGTAATTCATTGCCGATGATATTACGTTCTTCCATGACGGCAAGCAGACGTTCGTTATTATCCAGGCGCGATTTCTCTACGGCAAGCCCAAGGTGTTTTCCTATACTGTTTAATAAATCACGAGCATCCCTTCCGAGCTCGGCGCTGGGACGATCCAGAAACAGATTGTAAACACCCAAAATGCGGTCACGATACTGCAACGGCACGACAATCAATTCGCTGCAGTCTTCCTTGAGAATGGCACAACCGAGCACCTTTTCGCATTCGGCGACGCCTTTCTGAATACCAAAACCGCCGTACTGAGCAATGCGGCCACACAAGCAACGATTCACATCAATGACCTGTTCATGTTTGATAACGTCAGGTGCGAAACCCCGGCTGGCAACGAGACGGGTGTTGTTATCTTCTGTTAATAACCGCACGGAGGCGGCGCGGGCGTCCACCAGCACCATCAATGTATCAAGAAATTGTTCCAGTAATTCGTCAAGATTGCGCGCCGTACTCAAGTCGGTAGCAATGTCGTACAGAATTTCCAGAGACCGGGATTTGGCGCCGATATGTTCCGTTTGCGCTCGTACCTTGACATCAAATTCATCGGTCAGGCTGCCCAGCTCCCGGCTCAGATTATTGATGTCCTCAATGGTGTCCTGCAGAGAGCTGTAACCGGGGGCGGGTATTGGTGTGGCAAGATCGCCGGCGCGGATACGCTGAGACCACTGATGGAGGTGAGCGATGGGTTTCAGAACCTGTTTGTGGAACCGGTGGCCGATGACTGCCAGCAGGGCAATAGCGACGCCCAATAGCACCAACTGGCCCGTGGCCACGATGTCACTATAGAGGGGATTGATGGCATTAAATACACTGCCGGCCGCGATGAATCCAAGTGTAAGACCTAACACAATGAATAATAAAGTAAAAATCCCAAGACGCCCCCCGGAATTGGCCTCTGGATTGGCGATCATAGTGGGCTTGTATGCTTGCATGATGCTAACTATATCCGGTCTTACTACCTTGGGTACAGTACGGATATCCCCAACGAATGGGGGCAGAAAGCCTGGAATACCAGGCTGGGTATAGGTTAGCTATCGAGACCGGAATCGTGCCCGCTGGGTGGGACGTAGTTGGGGTCGTTGGGATTGAGAAAAATAAAATGAAATTTTCCCGGCTCGATCTCGACATAGTCGATTGTCGCGCCTTTTAACATCTCCTCATTGACGGGAGCGATCAGCAAGGTAACTCCTTCTGATTCAATGCTGATATCCGATTCGCCGGCTTCATCAAAGCCAATCCCATATTCGAAAGCGCCGCTGTCATCAGCTCTTACCGCTACCCGCAAGGCTAGTCCCTCCATGTTCCCCTGTTTGGCCTGGTTCTGAATTTCTGAGGCGGCGGTTGGCGTTAACTTAATCATAACAACTCCTGAGTCTGGTTGGTTATCAGACACCTAATTTCTGGTGTCGATGTTGAGTAGAGTGCCTGGTTTGACGAACAAATTCAATAAACCGTGTAGCCCACGGGCTCTTTCTTACATGGCGTTGGTGCGTGTAAGTAGCAACCAGATTTTTATAGACGTAACCGTCCATGCCATGCTGGATTCCTGTACCGCGTAACACACGATAGGCGAATTGCGCCGTGTTGCTCAGACCACGAAGTTCGGAGTAGTGAAACTCGTGGGCATGAATGGGTTCACCATTGGCGTGTCGCCAAGGCAGATGATCGGTTTCTTCCAGAAGTGTATAGCCGCGTCCGACGGGGCGGTTATGCATGATAACGTCGGCGGGGATAATGCCCACCATTTCCGCCTGCTCATCGTGCCAGCAAATTTTACGTGCCAGGTACATCAGGCCACCGCACTCTGCATACACGGGCATGCCATTTTCGATAGCTTGCCTGATTTCGCGGCGTAAACTCACGTTAGCCTCCAGTTGTTTCATATGTGTTTCTGGAAAACCGCCACCAATAAACAATCCATCAATTTCCGGCAAGTGTGAGTCTTGTAGAGTATCAATGTTCACCAGTTTCGCGCCGGCCGCAGAGAGTGCGGCCAGATCATCGGGATAATAAAAGCCAAAGGCGGCATCACGGGCAATTCCCAATTTAATGTCGAGTGCAGCTGTGGCCGTCTGTGTGTCACTAAAATTATCCGGGAGTGGTCTGGCTTGCCGGGCAATGTCGAGTAATTTATCCAGCTCAACCTGCTTGGCAATATGATCCGCGATAGTGGAAATGGTCTGGCTTGCCTGGCTTAGTTCGTTACTGGGGATTAAGCCCAGATGACGTTCCTTGATCTCCAGTTGGGGGTCTCGCTGTACTGCTCCCAGTACCGGTATGTCGGTATAACGCTCAATAACCGCTCTGAGTTTGGACTCATGACGGCTGCCCCCTACCTTGTTTAATATTACCCCGGCAATATTGATGTCGCGATCAAAAGACTGAAATCCTAACAATAAGGGTGCGACGCTACGGGTAATGCCCTGGGTGTCTATGACCAGCACGATGGGTGTTCCCAGCAACGATGCCAGGGCGGCACTGCTGTTGCTGCCCTCAAGATCAGTGCCATCATAAAGCCCCTTGTTGCCTTCGACGATACTGATATCAGCATCCCGTGCGGCCCGAGCATAGGTAGTCAGAATTTCCTCGTGGCTCTGCGTATAAAAATCCAGATTAAAGCAGGTGCGGTCTGCGGCCATTGAAAGCCACAAGGGATCAATGTAATCGGGGCCCTTTTTAAAGGGTTGTACTGCCATTCCTCGGCGGGACAGCGCGGCACACAATCCAAGTGTTATAGTGGTTTTACCGGAGGACTTGTGCGCAGCGGAGATGAGTAGTCGCGACATGTTGCTATGGGACAGTGGAGAAAAATTTCCGCTCCTTGTCCCGCAAGGAGTTGCCGGTCCAATGACGGGTTTTGCCGGGAAAGCGGATGTATTGAGCGCAGGGGTGTTTGCTCTGCATGGATAACCTCCGCGGGCTCGTTAATTGAAACGAAGAACCCGTTCTCTCTAACGGAATATTGGCTCCTCGTTACTAGCTGGCCTGCCAGGTCTAGGCGCTGGCCTCTGCTCCAGTGGCAGCATCATTAGCCTGATAGTGAGGATCGGCCACCTCATCGGCTAGACTGGTGGCTAAAAATGGCAATACCTTTATGGCAAAGGCAGTGGCTGCCAGGGCAATGGCAATACCGCTCAGCCCCAACATTACCTCTGGCAGGCTGGCGCTATAGTCTGCTACTTTGCCGTCGCCGAAGGAACTGCTGACTTCCATACCGGGGAATAATGACATGGGGTAGGCCTGGCCGCCCACAATAATAACAAACATCTGACACAAACCGCCGATAACAACCAACAGGGCACCAACGCCTATAAAGAAACGGGATTTACCAAATACAGGCATATAGAACAATGCCAGCGGAATCAAGCTGCCTGCAATTATCTGTCCGATCCAGAAAAACTTGCTATAGATTTCCCCGCCGTTGTTACCTAGCAAAATAAAACCTTCCACACCATGGTGTTCCGTGACATAAAGATTGGTCAGATGATAAGCAAGCGTAAAGTACAATACGGATGCCACGAATACGCCCAGCAGGTTCTTTAACCGATAAACCACGGCATCGCCCAGAGGGCGCTCGGTCCATCGGTAGGCAAACATCAGTACCAGTAAATAGATCGCCAGACCAAAAGAAAACGACATAATAATAAACATGGGCGCCATAATGGCGGCATCGTACGCCTGACGTGCTACCAGAAAACCAAAGATAGAACCTGTACCAGTAGTCAATGTTAGACGCCATATGAAGGCAGCCATGCCCGCCGCCTTGGTAAAGCGGTTCATGCGATGCTCCATCATGGTCCAGAGGTAGGCGCCGACAATGACGAAAAAGCCGTTATACAAAATCATGTTCCAGGCAAAGATGGATTTGAAGTTGTAATAGGTCATGGCCACGATCAAGCGATCGGGACGGCCAAGATCCAGCACAAGGATAGCGAGACCGCCGGTTAACAGAGTCAGTGCCAGCAGGGCGGACAGGCGCCCCAGAGGCTTATAGAGTTTACGGCCAAACACCGAGGCGATTGAGGCAACATTGAGCGCACCGGATGCCGCGACAATCAGGAACACGGCGAACACGTGTGGTGTGCCCCAGACGATTTGATTGGTCATGCCCGTGACAATATGGCCATGGTGCTCCATGTAATAGCTGGAGGCCAGGCCCGCGGCAATAAATGCCCCCAGAATAGCCAGTAGTGACCAGAATCCCAGGCTGGTACCTTCAATCATGGTGTAGTGAACTTTTTTCATGGGTATTTCGCTCAATATCCGTGTTGGTGTTTGTCGCTATTAAAAGCCCTGGTAACGTACACCAGTGTTCAGATTCAGGTCAGCACGCAACTGCTGGCTGGCTTCGGTCTTCAAGCGCCTGGCGATTTCGCTATTGGCATCATTGAGATCGCCAAACAGGATTGCGCTATGGCCTTCCTTATTACAGGCCTCCGCGCAGGCGGTTGTGCCATCGCCGCGGTCAACCTTATGCACGCACAGCGTGCAGGATTCCACGGTACCCTTGCCGCGTGGCGCATCGGCTTTTTGGTCTGTAATGGTTTCGTGAATAAATGAGCGTGCCTTGTAAGGGCAGGCCATCATGCAGTAGCGGCAGCCGATACAAATGTGTTTGTCTACCAGGACAATGCCATCGGCTCGCCGAAATGATGCGCCAGTAGGGCAGACGTCGGCGCAGGGTGGGCTTTCGCAGTGCTGACACATAAGTGGTAGTGAATGACTGTAACCGCTGGTTGGATTTTTGACAGTGACTTTGCGGATCCACTGGGCGTCAGTTGTGGGAGAACCTTCGTCGGTGACCCCGTTTTCTTCATGACAGGCGCTGACACAGGCACTGCAATTTTCCGCGCACTTGCTGGAATCAATCAGCAGGCCCCAGCGTTGCTGCATGGAAACGGCATCTTCTGGAGATCTGGCGCTGGCCAGCTCAATGAGTCGAATCCCTGGGGCTATAGCGGTACCGGCTACAGCGGCGGCTCCTGCACCAAGAAATTCGCGGCGATTGAGGCTCATGTATTATTCCTCTTTTTTATTTCGTTATGTTGCTGTCAAAGATGCTGCCGAACACGGTGCCGGATACTGCGGCATCCTGCTCTTCCGGAGAGTCGGTATGACAGCTAAAGCAATCAATACTCACGGCAGCGTAGGCGTGACAGCTTTCACAGAATCCATCTTTACCGAGGACACTCTGGGTCTGCGGGTCGGCATGGCAGTTTACACAGTTTTTCAGGCTGTACTGCTTAGTTCGGATTCCCTCGTGCATGGTTTTATCCCTTTGATGCAGGATAAATTCCATGTGCTTGCGTTTCATAACGTCTTCCGGCTCAACACACTTTTCCCCTTTGGCGGTTTCCGTTGATGGCATCGGTACCCGTGAGTTTCCGTGGCCGTCACCGTAAACAATACCGGCTGTCGCCTGGAGCATAACAGTCGCGATCAGCATCACGAGCCAGGACCTGATTCGCAAAAAGAGGTTAGTGTGTGTCATGGGTGCGTTATTCTCCCATTCCCATTTTGATGTAACCGGTGGGGCAGACGTCGGCGCAGATATGACATCCGATGCAGCGGTTGTAATCTGTGTAGACATAACGACCCATGGTGGATTCATTTTTCGGCGTACGGTGAACGGCATCCTGCGGGCAGTAGATCACGCAGTTGTCACACTCAAAGCACATACCGCAGCTCATACAACGCTCTGCTTCCGCCTTGGCATCATCTTCTGACAGACCCTTCATGCGTTCTTCAAAATGTCCCAATACTTCGTTGGCATCCGGAACACTTTCCGAGCGGCGATGACGCTCTTCATACTGGAAATGCCCGAGGAACAACTCTGTAGAAGGGATAATTTCCGCGGCAGAGCGGTCTTCGTAATTGTGAATAGCGTAACCACCTACGGCCTTGCCTTGCTCGGAAGTGCCGCGTAGGCCACGGTCAATACCTCGAACCTTTTCATCGCCTTCAGGTTTGAACGACTCGGGTTCCAGATTCGTTTCACGCAGCTTTTCCAGCAGATTGAAATGATGTACATCCACCTTGGGGCGCTTAACCATTTCCTCGTGTTTCAGGTAGTGGTCAATGCTTTCCGCTGCAACAGAGGCCTGGCCGATAACTGTTGTGAGCAGGTGAGGACGGATAATGTCACCGCAGGCAAAGAATCCCGGGCGGCTTGTCATCTGGAAGTGCTTGTCCGCTTCCATCAGTCCACGGTCGTTGCCGAACTGTTCCAGACCTTGAAGATTACCGGTTTGGCCAATGGCAGCCACAATCAGGTCGCATTCGATATCAAACTCAGAACCGGCAACCACTTCGGGTTTGCCACTGGAGTAGTCCAGCTTGGCAACACGTAGTGCCTTGGCACGGCCATTGTCACCCATGATAACTTCCACAGGCGTCAAAGAACCCTTGATTTCAACACCTTCGCGGGTAGCATCATCGATTTCGTGCTTGGCGGCGTTCATGTTTTCAATAGGCTGCCGTGACATCAGCAGTACGTCCGCTCCCTGGCGTTTAGCTATATCAATAACATCATGGGCGGTATGACCCAGTACAATGTTTTCCGGGCGATCTTTTTCGTTGATATTTTCAATTTTACCCAGACGACGGGCAACCGATGCTACGTCAATGGAAGTGTCGCCACCACCCACTACTACAACTTTGCCGGATACCGCTTTCAGGCGGCCTTCATTAAAGGCGCTCAGGAAAGCAACGCCGGAGATACAGTTGGTTGCCTTGTCAGCGTTAGGCACAGGCAGACCGCGTCCGGACTGGGCGCCAATGGCAAACAACACGGCATCGAATTCTTTTTCTAACTGTTCAACTGAAACGTCCTTGCCGATACGGGTGTTCATACGTTTTTCTACACCCATAGCAATAATACGGTCCATTTCACCATCCAGTACGTCACGCGGGGTACGGTAACCGGGAATGCCGTAACGCATCATCCCGCCCATTTCGGGGTGGTCATCAAAAATAGTGACAGCGTGACCTTTGCGACGCAACTGGTAGGCGGCAGCCAGACCTGCAGGGCCGGCACCAACAACCGCCACTTTCTTGCCGGTTTCCTTGCCTGCTTCGAAGGTCAGTTTCTGACTCAGGGCATAATCACCGATAAATTGTTCAATGGAGTTGATGCCGACATGATCTTCCACTTCATTACGGTTACAACCGTCTTCGCATGGCGCCGGGCACACACGACCCATTACCGAAGGAAATGGGTTGGCATCCGTTGAGCGGCGGAAGGCGTATTCCTGCCACGGTGTATCGCCGCTGGGCTTCTCAATGCCCCGGACAATATTCAGCCAACCACGGATATCTTCACCTGACGGACAACTGCCCTGGCAAGGTGGTGTCTTGTGCACATAGGTCGGGCACTTATGGGTATGATCCCCTTTAAAGATTTCCTCCTGCCATGGGCGATGCTTGTGATCGCCATCCTTGAACTTACGGAAGGTAAGCCCTTTTGCGCTGTCTTTCATCTTGTCTGCCGGAGTTGCCATCACTCAGTCTCCTGTTAAAAACTCTAGGTGTATGTATTGTTCAGTTCCGCACGTTATAACGTACGGATTGTTTAAACTATCTTATTTCAGCTGAATCGCCGTGCTCACCAACTGATGCAAACTGCCTATCATGTCCATTGGGAACTTGTAGTAGGGCAGTACTTTGGTAAACTGGCTCTTACAGATAGCGCATATCGCACACAGGTAATTGACGTCATTTTCTTCCACTACCTGTTGCAACGCTTCCATTCGAGGCAATGCGCCTTTAATACGTAACTCCATCAAATCGTCTGTTAACAAGCCGCCACCGCCACCGCAACAATACGTGCTTTCGTGTATGGTATTGGCAGGCATGTCGAAATAATGATTCGCCACTGATTTAATAATTTCGCGCGGGATAATGAACTGGCCGCCCGGAATATTGCCCATGCGGGAAGCGCGTGACACGTTGCAGGAATCATGGAATGTGATTCTTCTGTGATCGTTGGCTTCTTTATCAATTTTCAGGGCGCCGCGTTGTAATAGATCATAGGTGACCTCGCAAATGTGCTGAGGCACTGGATATTTCGGATCCAGAAAATCAAACGGACCGATTAATGTATTCCAGAAACTGTAGGCAACGCGCCAGGCATGGCCGCATTCACCCACCACAATACGCTTGACACCAAGGTCCAGCGCCGCCTGACGAATACGCATGGCGGTACTCTTCAGATTGTCACCGCTGCCGATGAACATGGAGAAGTTGGCAGCCTCCGAGGCGTAAGAGCTCAGGGTCCAGCTTATACCGGCCTGGTGAAATACTTTTGCATAACCAATCAGACCGTCGATATGCGGTTCAGCAAAAAAATCTGCAGAAGGAGTCACCAATAAAACATCAGCGCCTTTTTGATCAACAGGAAAACGAACATCCACGCCTGTGTCATCTTTAACGTCTTCTTCAAGACCCTCAAGCGTGTCAACCAGGGCAGGTTCGGGCAGGCCCAGGTTGTTACCAATCTTATGAACCTTGCCGAGAATCTCGTTACAGTATTTTTGTCCCAGGCCGACGGAGTCCATTACTTCACGGGCTGCCATGGAGATTTCGGCGGTATCTATGCCGTAAGGGCAGAACACGGAACAACGGCGGCACTGCGAGCACTGGTGGAAATAACTGTACCAATCATCCAGTACTTCCTTGGTCATATCCGCCGCACCCACCAGGCCAGGCATGCCGAGGGCACCAAATAGTTTTCCGGCAAAGGTGTAATGGCGCCGATAAACCTTACGCAGCAGATCCTGACGTGCTACGGGCATATTTTTTGGATCGCTAGTGCCCAGATAGTAATGACACTTATCAGTACAGGCGCCGCATTTGACGCAGGAATCCAGGAACACTTGCAGGGCGCGAGAGCCTTTAACCAATTCACCCAGGCGGGTAACTGCTTTTTCTTCCCAGTTGTCCACCAGTTCACCCGGATAGCCAACGCCCGCCTGATGTTCCGGTTTGGCAACGAAAGGCTTGCTATGCGCCATAGTCCCTACCTTTACGGGAGGGATAACGGGGTATTCTTTTAGTGCCGGTATTTCGAAATCAGCCACGTTGGTTGTTCCTCGAACTTGTTCTTCCGGTTATTGTTATGGTTTTCCTGGTGTTTCAGCAGCTGTCCAGCCGGCCACGTGACGATGTTCACGGGCATTGTCGACCTGGTTGCGAGTCGGACTGAAAAAGACCCCGGGCGCATGCAACAGTTTGCTGATCGGAAAAATAATCATTAGTGCGGCGACCAGAGCCAAATGAATCAGAAGTACCGGGTCACCGGGAAGCGGCTGAAGATCAAAATACATCAGCCCCAGGAAAAAGGCCTTAAGTGCAATAATGTCGGTGTGAGCCGCCGGGATGAACTTCATGACAACACCGCTGGCGGCAATGGCCAACAGTAGAATTAGGATAAAATGGTCTGATGCGCTGCTGATGTAACGCACACGATCAACCAATATACGGCGCGCCCATAAACCACCAAGGCCAGCCAGCATGCCGAAGGCAGCGTATTTTCCAAAGGGTTGCGCCAATGCAACCAGAGTCCAGACTGGTTCTGTGAAATAACGGATATGGCGGAACAGCACCAGAAACAGCGCCGCATGGAACAACCAGCCAAAAATCCAGATCCATTTGTTGGATTTAAACAGGCTTTCAAAAACGGTAACTTCTTTCAACATACGCCAGACCACGCCGGTTTTGGTCAGCGGGGCAGGGGTAGTGGGAATCTTTAGCGGCGCAGGTGTGCGCGCATAGATAAAGATCTTGCGGCCGACGCCAATGACAAGAATGGCTGTGGCAGCGTAAAAAAGGATCGCGTAAGTGATAGTCAATGCAGACATTACTTGCTCCACCGTAGATGAATGGCACGATAATTGGGGTACAAATGCACCCCAATGTATCTATTTGCCATACTGGTGATTAAACGCAACCAGTTGGTTTAGGAAGACCGGCGTACTTACAAGCCTGCTTGGCAGGACCGTAAGGGAACAGTTCGTACAGGTACTTGCTGTTGCCTTTATCTGGGCCCAGTTTTTTGCCAATAGCCTTGGTCAGAACGCGAACCGCCGGGGCGATCTGGTATTCTTCGTAGTACTCACGGAGGAAGTTGATAACTTCCCAGTGATTATCAGTTAGCTCACAATCATCAGCCTTAGCCATGATTACCGCAACATCCTTGCTCCAATCATTACGATCAGACAGGTAGCCTTCCTCATCTACAGCAATGGTTTTGCCGCCGACATCGATGCTAGACATTTTCGATCTCCTCTTTACGTTAAATGAATATTAGTTACAGCCAGGACTCAACAACGTCATATTGTGTTGTCAGGTCTACGAACCCGCCGTAATCAACCACTTCGATCCCTTTGATTACACCGTCGGAAACTCCCCGAGCTTTCAGGTCAGATGCAAGCACAAAAAACTTTTTGTCTTTCATGGCTTTTTTGACCTGCGGAGTGATAGCGGTGTTATCTAAAGCACCATATACACCATCCTCTATGAACAAAACGCCGCTGTTTTTCTTGGCTGCGCGCAGGCAACTCTCCAGCGAGTTATTAATAAAAGGTGATTTGTTAACAATATGTAATAACATGTCTGGTCTCCTAGAAACTCAAGACAACGTCTTGTTCGTCCATTAGTTCGCTGATTTCCTTGCTGGTTTTAACTTCTACCGGAACAACCAGATCGTCTTCAGTAAGACCGCGTGCTTCCATGGATTCCTTTTCGACATACAGTTTCTCAACATCGTACATCTCAAGGGCCCGGTAAGTGGGCGAGAAATTCTTCATATCCGAGTCGGACGTGTCCTGGTTTTTCTTTAATTGGTAAATACCATCATCCATAAAAATCAGGCTGACATCCTGTTCAAATGCGGCACCAATCAACACTACTTCCAGGGATTCCAGTGCGTAAACGGTTCCGTAAGGAGCCTTGCGGTTTACGTAGCAGAACTTTTTAATTGTTCCGCCTTCTTGCATCATTTCGTCATCGCTCATTGTCTTGAACTCCGCCGTTAATCACCAAATACAACAAGGCGATCTGATTGAATACCTGCCTCTATCAATTGCCCAAGGCCTGAAATACGAAAGGTAGGGGCAAGATTGTCGGCATCCTTACCATTGCGCTTGGCTTCATCAGCATCGGCGATACCGCGACGTTGCGCGGCCGCCACACAAACCACCATATCCAGTTTGTATTTTTCAGCCAATGCAGACCAGCGATTGACAATATGACGATCGTCCTGCGGTGGTGTGGTCAATCTTGTACTGTTATTAACGCCGTCGTGATAGAAAAAGACACGAAAAATTTCATGACCCTTTTCCAGGGCCGCCTTGGTAAAGTGATACGCAGTATCAGATGCCTGATGCGTATACGGCCCTTCATTAATCATAATTCCAAACTTCATAGTCGTTCCCCCGTAACTTGCCTTCTAACGACTTAGAAGCGGATATGTGTTGAAGCGTTCAGCGTATAACGTGAACCGGTCCAGTTATCGATGTGGAACTTGGTAAACGGCAGTTCGGTTAACTCGAAGAAACGAGGCCAACCGATGCGTTCAACCCAGTCACCCACGCGCTCCCAGTCCTGGGCGTCTTTTTTGTAAACGCGCAGAATGTTCTTAACAATCGCTGCGGCTTCGGGCCAGCGTGGCGGATTGTTAGGAATGCCTGCGGCAACCAGTTTATGGAACATAGGCTTGCTGCGTGCATTGGAGTGCTTTCCGCCAACCCAGATCGCGAGCTTGGTGAAATCTGCATCGTTGATCTGCATGGGTGGGCAGGGTGGGAAGCAGGCGCCGCAACAGATACATTTCTTCTCATCAACTTCCAAAGAGGGCTTGCCGTTGACCATGGCCGGGCGAATGGCTGCTACCGGGCAACGTGCCACGACGGACGGACGTTCGCAGGCGTTAGCTACCAGATCGTGATTGATCTTGGGTGGCTTGGTATGTTGAACGTTAATGGCGATATCACCCTGGCCGCCGCAGTTGATCTGACAGCAGGAAGTGGTGATATGTACGCGGTTAGGCATTTGCTCATTAATGAACTCGTCATGCAACTCATCCATTAACGCCTTGACCACACCGGATGCGTCCGTGCCAGGAATGTCGCAGTGCAACCAACCCTGAGTGTGAGAGATCATAGTCACGGAAGGACCGGTACCGCCAACAGGGTAACCGGCGTCTTCGAAGGCCTGGATCAGAGGCTGAACCTTGGCTTCATCTGTCACCATGACTTCCATATTGGAGCGAATAGTGAAGCGCACGTAACCATCAGCGTACTGGTCGATAATGTCGCACAGCAGATTGATTTCATAGGGCCCTAATTGACGCTGTGTACCGACACGCACGGTCCAGACCTGATCACCACTTTTGGCAACGTGATGTAACACACCCGGACGCGGGCGGTCATGATAAGCCCAGTTACCATAGTTTTTCAGAAAAATAGGATGCATGTACTGAAACGCGTCAGGACAGCCTGTTTCAATGGGATGGCGCGGAGTCGCCTTTTGGTCAGCCATTTTTTAAACCCCCAGTAAAATACTTGAGTATTTGGTTAAATTCTTAAACACAGGCCCGCTCAATGATGTTGGGGCGGGCCTGTTGTTATGCCTTTTTTATTAACCAGCCTTTTTTGCTTTACGCTCGTTCCATTTCTGAGCTTCAATATCCCAGTCGTCCATACGAACGTAGGATGTTGCGCGCGGGTGATTAACCATGTTCGGGTCAACGTCGACACCAATGCCTTCCAGGAAGTTGACCAGACCGATACGCTCAATCATTTCACCGGTGCGTTCGTGTTCCAGGGCATTTTCTGCAAAGAAGTCGATAGTATTTTCAGCGAGTTCCTTCAGGCCTTCATAGTCTTCTTCTGTTTCCAGTTTCATGAAAGGAATGATCACTGTGCCCATGGTATCACCAATTTTCAGGGTACGTTTTCCGCCGATAAGAATGGTTACACCTTGGTCGTCGCCCACTGACAGAGCTTTGGTCATGACATTGATACAATGCATGCAGCGAACACAATTACGGTTATCCACATTCAGGGTATTGTCATCACTCAAGGACAGGGCGTTGGTTGGGCAACGGGCAATTACGTTATCGATCACGTATTTGCGGCCCTTTTTCTCAACGAATGCCTTGACCTCTTTTTGGTCAACTTTCATGTCATCACGCCAGGTACCGATGACAGCAAAGTCAGAACGGTGAATTGAGTTCATGCAGTCGTTGGGGCAACCTGATACCTTGAATTTAAACTTGTAGGGCAGGGCAGGACGGTGCATGTCGTCCATAAAATTATTTACCAGTAAGCGGTGAATTTTCTGTTCATTGGCACAGCTTTGTTCGCAACGTGCGGCACCGATGCAGGACATACCGGTTCTGACGCAGGGGCCTGCGCCACCAAGATCCCAACCGTATTCGTTGATTTCGTCGAAGAAGTGCTGGGTGTTCTCAGATGTGGTGCCGATAAACATAATATTACCGGTTTGGCCATGGAAAGCGATTAAGCCGGAACCGTACTTATTCCAGGAATTGGATAGCTGGCGCAGCATAGCGGTGGTGTAGTGGTTACCAGGTGCCGGCTGTACGCGCAAGGTATGAAATTCTTTTGCTTCCGGGAACATTGGCTTGCCATCGGCATTCATGAGCTCGGTGAAGCGCGGAATAATGCCGCCGCCATAACCGAAAACTGACACTGTGCCACCTTTCCAGTAACCGAGACGCGTGTTGTAGGAATGTTCAAGCTGGCCAAGCAGGTCGACCATCATATTATTGTTCATCGCCAAACGCTTGAGACCAGTAACGAAGCTCGGCCATGGACCGGTCTCCAGCTGATCAAGCATGGGAGTCTTGTGGAACGGTTTGCTAGACTTCTTTTCTTTGGGCAGATAAGTGCTGTGCTTTTCCGGATTCTTGGGTTTGCTGCTAGCCATTGTTTTTTACCTCCAGGCGAATCGGATCTTTTTTTAAGATCACCCTGCGTTTTGCGGGGCGACTCCTCTTGGCAGCCAAGGGGCGCATATTATTCAGATTTCTCCCTGTGAAGGCAATGGGTATCTTTTCATCACCTTGCCAGGAATTTCTGACTCATCCACTCAGCTGCAAAAAACTGGCAGAAGTCTAGTCTTGCCAGCCCTTCGATAGAATCTTTCTTTGGGGGTGATAAAGTCAGCCTTTACCCTCCCCAAAAGAGATATATGAGAGACAGTTGATTATTAGATCCAGATAAGATCATTGGAATGATAAACTATATAGATTAATAAGTTACAATGTTATTCTAATGTTATTTCTATACGAGTGTCTCACACGTATTTCCAGATGTCTGCTCGGTTAATACTGTATTCCCCCAAAAGCCAGGCTTTTTTTTAGCGGCGGATTCTTCTACATTCCGGGCTCAAGATATCAACTGTGGGTGGGATTTTACGCTTGTCTTGTCGATTTTGTCCCCCATATTTTAAGTCGTTTTCAGTAACGCCTGATGGGTAATTTGAGACAGAAAATGGCTGTAACAGACCCCACGAGTTCAGCAAGGAGCCAGCAGAGTCCTTTTTCATTGAAAAATGAAGACGGCTACAAGCGTTGGCGCGATGGCAAGTTGCAGAATTATCCCTCCCGTTTGGAGGAATTACTGGTAGAGCTCGATAACCCCTACGCACTTAGTAGAAACGAGCATGGCGCCATGTTGAGCCGGGTGCGCAAGTGTAATTTTGTCATATATGAGTGCATGTCGGCGAGGGAAGACAAGGACGCGGCAAGAGCCGTCGGGCAGGCGTTTGGTCTGCAGCGTCTGGATCCCAACTTACTGGCGGATGATGACGGGATTACCTCGCTAACGGTAGTGCCGGGTAAATCCCTGCGCGGCTACATCCCTTATACCGATAAGCGAATACTGTGGCATACCGACGGTTATTACAATCCTCCTGAGCGGCAGATTCGGGCGATGTTGCTACACTGTGCAACGCCAGCGGCGACGGGCGGCGAAAACGGACTTATGGACCACGAAATTGCATACTTATTAATTAGGGAGCATAACCCGGATTTTATTCGGGCATTGATGGCGCAGGATATTATGACTATTCCGGAGAATACGGAAACGGGGCCGGAGCAACTGCGTCCCGCTCAAACCGGCCCGGTGTTTTCCATCGACCCGCAAAGCGGTGCATTGCATATGCGTTATACAGCCAGAACGCGCAGTATTGAGTGGAAACAGGATGAGCTGACTCAGGAAGCTGTGAGATTTCTGGAAACAGTACTGGCGGGTACTTTTGGTTATATTTTTCGGCATCGTTTGTCGAGCGGGCAAGGACTGCTTTGCAATAATGTGTTACATAGCCGGACGGCATTTACCGACGATCCGGATACCGGTAGCCAGCGATTGCTATTCCGCGCCCGGTATTATGATCGCATCCAGGGCACTGAACCCGTTTATTGATGAATGGAAGAGGCAGGACATGTTATATCTTAGCGAAATACTGATTCAGCATCATGAGCTGGAAACATTTGATGGGCTTTTGAACATTGTAAGGGAAAAAGCCGGTTCGGAAATGTTTTTCAAGATGGACGTTAAGCCGTCTTTTCCGGATACGCCGCCTAATTGGGAAGATCAGCTGGAAGGCGCCTTTGTGGGTGTCAATTCGGTAACTCGTTAAATGAGAAATATTTTAGAGATTGGTAATGAAATACATAAATGATGATACAGGCATGCTGGATGCCGACGGTGCTGAAGATGCACTGTCTTCCACTATCCGACTGGAGCAGCAGATTGATGCTACCCAGCGCCAGATTGAGGCCCTGGCTCCTGGGCATGAGCCAAGAGAACGAGCCGAGTTGGAATTATTGATAGCCGGTACACTGGTGGATCTGGAGCGGGGCAGTGAGGCCTTTGATCTGGCTCGCCAGGTATTCGACGTTATGATGACGGCCGAAGATTTCGAGCATGCCGCGATTGCCTGCGATGTTATGTTTAAGGCCGATCAGGCGGAATCCCTGGCGGCCCTGGGTCAGGGGATTTGGCTGGGCGTGACCTATCCCATCGATCCGGAAGTGACGGTGGCTTTATTGCAGCACATTGTGGATGAAACGCCCGATGATTCCGATGGCGCCGCCGTGGCCATGGCGGCGGCCCACTACGTGGTAGATATGCGCTGCGACGGGAAGAAACGCGACGACCTGTTATTTTTTACCGGAAACCTTATGGGTACTGTAGCCCGGCGCCATAGCAAAATTGAGACCCAGGAAGCCTTTGATGTCTGGTTCCGGAAAATGGAACTACATGACCCGTCCCTGTTCCTGCCCAGACTGCGCAATATTGTCGATGTCATGGTGCAAAACGACTGGTGGTTTGACCGCGACATGTTGAGTGAGAAACTCCCGGTAAACTGAATGTACTGGAACGAAACCAAATCTAATCAGGATCAGAATATTCCCGAGGATATTATCGACCTTGTCTTTAATATCCAGTGTCGCTCGTTGCCAGTGGATCATGCCTGGGCATTGTCTGCCGCTTTACTCAGGGAGTTGCCATGGCTTGCACAGGAAACCGGTGCCGGGGTTCATCCCTTGCATATTTCCGAAATGGGCAACGGATGGATGCGCCCGGAGAATCCAGACGATATACTCCACCTTTCCCGGCGTACCCGCCTGATTTTGAGACTGCCAAAAGAGCGGGAGGCTGACGCAAATACATTGGTAGGCAAGACTCTGGATGTTGCAGGCAATGCCATGGAAGTGCTCAAGGTGAACCGGCGAGCACTCAGCAACATTACTACGGTATTTTCCCGTTACGTCGTTAGCGAGGATGATGAAACGGTGTTTATGGATAATGTTGTGGCGCAATTGGCGCAAATTGGAATACGCCCGCACAAAATGTTACCGGGTAAGAAAAGAATTATTCGGACACCTGAGCGCAGTCTGACGACGCGCAGTTTAATGGTGGCCGAACTTGATGTGAAAGACTCAGTGAAGCTTCAGCAGGTAGGGTTAGGTCCCTTCCGGCATCTGGGTTGCGGGTTGTTTGTGCCGCACAAGGATATCGCTGAAGTGTCGCCTGAACAAACTATGTAAATTTTTTTGTTTAACCTGCCATCTTTCAGTTACTTAGAGGGGGAATACCAATGGCAATTGAATTTAATGGAAAAACTATCGAAACTACTGCAAACGGTTATTTGGTGGATCACGGCGACTGGACCAAGGAGCTGGGTGAACATCTGGCCAAGGAAGAGGGTCTCGATCTTACCCAAAAGCACTGGGACCTGATTGAGTTTCTCAGGGATGAATTCATTAATAATAATGGCAATCAGCCAAACACGCGAAATATCGTTAAAGCAATGTCTGATAAATGGGGTGGTAAGATTAGCCAGAAGGATGTGTATGACTTGTTCCCAAAGGATCCCAGCAAACAGGGTGGCCGTATTGCCGGTTTGCCGGAGTCGCGTCGTAAAGGTGGATATTAACTCGCTGGCATTCAGAATTATCTTCTACATAACACTACAGGATACAGGCCTTAATGGCGGCTTGTATCCTGTTTTTATTTTATGCTCTACACCACGCTAGTCAGCACGGATACTCTTGCCCGGCATCTCGATGATCCGGATTGGGTTGTATTTGATTGTCGCTTTACCTTAACTAATCCGGATGCCGGTCAGTCTGCTTACGACAAGGCGCACATTTTGGGCGCACGTTACGTACATCTTGATAACGATTTGTCATCACCTATTACTGAGGGTTCAGGCCGACACCCCTTGCCTGATCCGGAATTATTATCAAAGAAACTGGGTCAATGGGGAGTGGGAAATCAAACTCAAGTAGTTGTCTACGACGATGCCTTTGGCGCCATGGCTAGTCGAATGTGGTGGTTACTACGTTGGCTGGGCCATGGTAACGTCGCACTTCTGGACGGCGTATACCCGAAATGGCTTCGGGAGAAGAGGCCAGTCACTGCCGATAAACCCAGCATTGTTACGGCGAAGTTCGATTACAGCCTGCATGATGAATTATGGGTGGACGCTCATACTGTGCAGCAGGCGCTGAATGACAATAATACAGTTCTGTTTGATGCGCGCTCGGAAGAGCGCTTTTCCGGCGAAGTGGAACCATTGGACACGGTGGCAGGACATGTGCCGGGCGCAGTCAATCTGCCCTACGAAGACAATCTGAATTTGGGAGGGGATTTTCTGTCACCCGACGAACTACGACAGGAATACATAGCTCGTTTGGGCGGCCTTGCGCCAGAAAAAGTGATTCATATGTGTGGTTCAGGCGTAACTGCCTGCCATAATATTCTGGCAATGGAGCACGCCGGTCTGACAGGGGCCAAGTTGTATGCGGGTAGTTGGAGCGAATGGATAACGAACAGTGCGAGGCCTGTTGCCACTGGGGAATAGGTTAATTATCTGTTTTTCTGGAGGGGACGGTTAAAGGAATTCCTTTTGCTTTAATCATGTCCAATAACTGTTCTATAGGAGCGGGACGTGCGATACCATATCCTTGGGCATAGTTAATTCCCAATAGGTGTAGCTGCTTTAGTATTTCATCGTTCTCGACGAATTCAGCAATAGTTTGAAGTCGCATCACATGCCCGATACGGTTAACTGCTTCTACCATGGCGTAGTCGATGGGATTTTGGGCCATGTCCCGAATAAATACGCCATCAATCTTTAGAAAATCAACCGACAGCTCCTTCAAATAGGAGAAGGAACTTAGGCCGCTACCAAAATCATCCAGTGAAAACTTGCAGCCCATGGCGCGCAATGTTTTCATAAAGACTCTGGCCCTGGCCAGATTGGTAATAGCAGCAGTTTCGGTAATCTCAAAACAGATATTTTCAGGAGAAATGTGATTTTGTCGAATACCATCGACAATAAATTGCTGAAAATTATCATCCCCTAACGATTGTCCTGAAAGATTAATACAGCATAAATATGAGCATTTGGAATGAATATTGCGTTTAAGGAAGCTAAAAACGTGACTGATCACCCAGCGGTCAATTGCCGGCATTAAGTTAAAGCGCTCAGCAGCAGGTATAAAATTCATTGGCGGGATGAGTTTATTGTCTTTGTCCAGCATGCGAACCAATACTTCAAAATGTATATATCTGGAATGGATGTCGTTTACTTCAGCGATGGGTTGATAGTAGAGCTGGAGACGATCCTGTTCCAGGGCCTCCTTGATACGGGACACCCATCGCATTTCGCCGCGGCGTTGTTTTAATTCATCATCGTCAGGCTGATATACATGGATTCGATTACGGCCTTTTTCCTTGGCTGCATAACAGGCGATATCAGCTGAACCCAGTATTTGATCCAGGGTGCGGGTGTCCGACGTAATAGATACCAGTCCGCTGCTGGCGCCGGCCTCAAACACATGCGAGTCCCAATAGAAGCGGAAACTGGCTATCAGTTCGTGTATTTTTTCGGTTTTACGCAGGGCCTTTTCCGGGTCGCAATGGTGCAGAATTAAGCCAAACTCATCGCCGCCCAGGCGAGCTAATATATCGCTATCTCTAAACTGCTCTTTGAGCAATCCGGCAAGCTGTTTTAGGAGTTCGTCGCCAGCAATATGGCCACAGGTATCATTGACAATTTTGAACTGATCCAGATCCAGATAACATAGCGCATGTTGATGACCTTCGGATATGGCCGAATCGATTGCCGATTGCAAGAACTGTTCAAATGCCCGGCGATTATAAAGACCGGTCAATTCATCGTGGCTAGCCTGGTAAGAGAGTTGCCGAGATAGTGCTCGGTTTTGTTCCATATTATGCAGTACCATGACGGTACCAATAACATTGCCAGAGGCACTTCTTATTGGAGAAACAGTAAGGCTGACCGCTATGCGGTTTCCGTCGGGTGTGACAGCGACAATGTTTTCGGTTTTTTCGACGACTTCATTGGTGTTAAGGCAAGCAGAGATCGGATTGCTAATAGGTGACCTGGCCTCATTCTCTTCAAGCAGAGACAAGATATCCGATATAGGTTTTCCCTTGGCTTCGGTATCACTGATATTGAGAAGCGCTTCAGCGACAGGATTCATATAATTAATTGAACCGTTTCTGTCGGTTGTAATGACAGCGTCACCAATAGAATGGAGAGTAACCTCCACACGCTCCTTTTCCTGAAATAGCTCCGCTTCAGATGCTTTCACCCTATTCAAGGCAGATTGTAATTCATCTCTCTGGGATAAGAGCTTATCCAGGATTCGGTTAAAAAACGAAGCCAGATAACCAAACTCGGCGGATTGATTCGTATTAAAACGGGAGTCGTGATCACCGTCTGAAAAGGCCTTTGCTGAATAAACCATCGCGGAGAAAGGTTTAGCAATAATTTGCTGTAGAATCATGGCCAGGATGATACCGAATGCAAGCAGAAAGGTGCCTATCCCAAGAAAAAGATTCTTTCGTTTTTGTGCCATGAGTTTCTTTGGATCCGGGTAATAAAGAATAAGCTCAACCGACTGGTGGTCCCCGTTTTTAGAATGGACATCCAGAATGTGACGCTGGCTGACAAGGTCAGGTGTTGCTGATCCTGTGCTCAGGGGAAATATGGAGTCGTTGCCAAATTCAAGCGCATTAATATCTAGCGGCTTGATCTTAATAGCGGAAAAATCCAGTTGACTGCGGACCTGTTCCAGTAGCTCGAGAAATTCTTTTTTAGAGAATTGTTTTTCGTCGTGAACTAATACCGAATGAATCCGGTGCGCGGCGATCTCGGTTTTCTGAGACAGTTTTTCCGCCATATCCAGTTCATTGTGTTGGACCAATAGCAGGTAGACCAACATGCCAGTCATCACCAGACTCCAAAACACGATCATAGTGATCTTGATAGGAAGACTGATCTGGGTGTCGCTAGAAACTTTGGGGTATTCCGGGATCATGGCGGCACAGCTCGGGTTAGCGGAATCCCAGTTTGCGTAATACCAGGACCATGGGACAGGCGCCGGAGAGACCTGCACCCAATAAGGCAAATGCTACGAACCAGGGAATAAACCAGATTTGCTCTGGGAACAGGTATTGGCCTGTGGCGACAAAAAGAATTACAAGAATACGAAACATACGTTCCGCTTCAAATTGAAATCGGCCGAAGATGGAATCCGCATCGTGGGAGGTTTCAGGCGAGACCAGGGCATCAGATTTTCTGTATCGTAGACGAGAAATCATGATGGGTATGCGCCAGTTGGTAATGGCTTCAAAGGCCATAATGATCAATATCGCAAGAATGAGATCATTCATGTCGTAGTAAAGCCCAATAATTAGTATTACACCCACCATTATTCGAAAGTGCCGTTCTTTCATTGCGTTCACCCCCGTATCCGGTCAAATTTATCCCGGTATACTTTGTTATTAACCCGCGACAGGTCTATTAACTATAGACCACGGCGGGACGATTTCCTTAGGATGTATGCAGGAAAAGTGCCATTTATGTTGTGGTAAGCCATGAAAGACGAGGCGAAACCAGTGGCTCAGGGTTTGTTGCTGGGGGAATTTATGGTCTAAGCTGCAAGAGTGAGGAATGTCATAGTGAAAACAAAAATTCACTTATAGTTAATAAAATACAATAAGTTACGGAATATTCCTAAAGGTAATTATAATGCCAGCCACGCTAGTGTTAGCGCTGAAAGAAGAAAAAAAAGAATTTCCCTGCGGGACCATACTCACTATTGGCCGCGATAAGAATAACGATGTTGTCCTCGTGGATTTGAAGGCTTCGCGCAATCATGCCATGGTCCGCTGCCTGGGCGATGACGACTATTACCTTATTGATGGTGGCAGCTCAAACGGCAGTTATGTCAACGCCAAGCGCATCTCGCTACCGACCCTGCTCCAAAATGGAGACAAAATTACGCTGGGCTCAAGTCATTTCGCTTTTATCCATGAAAAAGCGCTGAAGCAGCCGGAGGCCGACGAGGCCGGGACGGCGACGGTGCTGATAAAGCGGCAAGTGGAGGTGTCTAATTTCGTGATCCTGGTAGCAGATATCCGCGGATTTACCACTTTGTCCGAGACCATTGCCATTGAATCTCTAACCGAGATTATGAATGCCTGGTTTCATGCGGTTACCGATTGTATTCAGAAATGTTTGGGTACGGTGGACAAGTTTTTGGGGGACTGTGTCTATGCTCGCTGGGAGGCGGGAAGCAATATGACAGGCGCGGTGCCAGCTGCATTAAAAGCAGCGTGCATGTTGAATAGCATTTCTAATGATATAAACGAAAAATATAAATCAACTTTACAGGGAACAAAGTTAAAAATTGGGGTGGGCATCAATGCCGGTATCGCCGCCGTTGGCGTGGATAAAAGTGATACCGCTATAGGAGATGCTGTCAATCTAACATTTCGCCTGGAGAGCTACTCCAAGGAAATGGGTAAGGATATTATTATAGGTAAAGACGCCTATCAACACCTGCCTGAGTCGTTGTGGCAGGAAAAGGAGAAGACCATTACCGTGAAAGGTAAAACC
Source organism: Gammaproteobacteria bacterium (assembly GCA_029880755.1). Taxonomy (GTDB): domain Bacteria; phylum Pseudomonadota; class Gammaproteobacteria; order Acidiferrobacterales; family SZUA-150; genus JAOUNW01. Next base: position 6,485 of record JAOUNW010000002.1, on the reverse strand, counting down.
GAACCTGTTGAAGTCTGTGGGCTGACGTTTTCCGAAGCCGAAAAATCCCTTTAGTTTAAAGTGGCGAACATAGAGTGAAAAGAATTCTATTGTTATTTAAGGAAGCAGCGTTAAACAAATCGCAATTGATAGATTTTCCCGAAATAACCCACCTTAAAGAAGCCTTCATCCCGATTCCTGTCTGCGCAATAGAGAATGCCGTGTCGATATGAGAAAGCATTTAATATGTTCTGGCTTAATAGTTAGGCGGAATAGGCGGCACAACAAAGTCGTACTTCTGTCCTTCGTGTTCTATATTTAGCGTCTGTCCCAGGGAGACTTCCAGACTTCTGATTTCCTTGCCATTAGTATCAATCAATTTTGCACTAGTAATGTTCTGGTCTTTTTGTTTGCCGCTGGCATAAATAACAATCATCTTTCCATCCGGAGACAGGGCAAAGTCGTAAGCACCTTGTGATTGCGGGATAGTTGCCACTAGTTTTCCATCACTGTTAAGCAGGAGACTGCTATCGATGCGATAACTGCGTGATCGTTGACCTAAAAAAATTCGATTGGCAGGACCGATAATCATAATTCGTCCGCGATATTGGATGGCGGGGGTCAGCAGGTTTCCCTGATAATCATAAACGCGGACTTCTCCGCGCGGTCCTTCAAAATAATTCATGTGCTTGCTGACGATGACGCGTTGCCAGTCCTCGAGTAATACCGCTTGTTCCCGATAACGAATTGGTTCATGCAGGCGATAGGCGTCGAGAGGCTCTTTGTGGACAATTTGATCTGGTTTGATCTCTAAAACCTTGCTGTTAATGAATATGATGCGTTCTGGCTCGATCACCGGTAATGCGGTATCGCTATAGCTGATGTGGTGAACAAACAGGGTGGTGCTTATGACGACCAAAATTAAAGCAAATTTCTTCATAACACGTGGTCTCCGTATTCTTTGTTAGATCCTACTTTTTCTTTTCCACTAGTTTGAGAGAAGCCGAGTTAATACAATATCGTAATCCGGTTGGATTGGGACCATCTTCGAATACATGCCCAAGATGTGCCTGACATTTAGCACAAAGCACTTCAGTGCGCGTCATCCCCAGGCTGGCATCTTTTTTTTCCAGGATATTCATCTTTTCCAGTGGTTGCCAGAAACTGGGCCAGCCGCTGCCGGAATCATATTTTGTCTCCGAAGAAAATAACCGGGCACCGCAGCATATACATTGATAGATACCGGGTGTTTTGCAATTGTGGTATTTACCGCTGAAGGCTGGTTCAGTGCCGTGCTCGCGAGTAATGCGATATTGCTCCGGTGTTAGTTGTTGTAACCACTGCTCCTTGGTTTTAGTGCTGTCGTTTGACAATGTCGCTATACCTCGCTCCATAAACGCACCAGGTTGACATAGGTGTGGTCAACTTGCGCTGTCTCTGGGTTATCAGGATGTCTTTTCATTAGTGACTCCCTGGCCTGATTTAGTTCAAATAAAATCTCCCGCTTAGCGGGTTCGCGTACCATGCTTTGAATCCATAATACGGATACCAGTCGGTTACCTCGTGTAACCTTAGCCACATGATGCAGGCTGGATGAGGGATACATGACTGCGTGCCCCGCAGGCAGTTTGATTTGTTGTTGGCCAAATGTAGTGTTGATTACCAGCTCGCCACCATCATATTCGCTGGGTTCACTGAGAAATACGGTTACGGAAACATCGGTGCGGTAGCGTTCGCCACCTGTGCCCATTATAGGGTCATCAATATGATCGCCATAAGACATGCCGTCATTATATCTTGCAAAGAAGGGTTGAGATACTTTCAGGGGGAGGGCGGCGTTGCGAAAGATGGCATTTTCCGCCAGACTGCCCACCACGAGTTGATCCAGATATTGGGCCTGCTGGGACTGCTGCTCCATTTCCTGATTATTTTTTAAACGACGGGCAAAACTGCCTGCCGACAATTTACCGTCGACAAATTTGGCGCTTTCAAGAATCTTTCGGATATTCGCCAGCTTTTTTTCATCTAAAATGTCAGCGATAGTGAGTAACATAGTGTAACAGCCTTCCCAGAAAAATTAATTGATTCGGCCACCGTGCCCCATAATGATTTCCGTGTTTTGCATTTCTCCCTGGGTATCGATATTAATACCCGTGACACCCGGCATTCGGGACAGGATATAGCCCGCCATCATTAACAACAAATTCTCATTATTGGTATCGATAGCAATCAGGATCTTGTCTGCGGCAATTTTGCAACGGTCAAGCTGATCAGGTTTCTCAATAAATTCCGGTCCCATCTGCCAGCCGCGATCCATATCACGATCCATTTTGTCAAAAAACGCCTCAGCTTCGGCCATAATTTCATCGGGAACGTTTAAGGTTTTGCGTCGGTCCTCAATAATAATTTCTAGGTTCATAAATATTATCTAATAAAATGGGATTGCGGAAAGACGTAAGTTTACCAGAAGCCTGTGACAGGAAATAGAAGTGTAATTGCCGGGATAATCAGCTTAATTGGCAGGCCCGGGATCCAGAAGCGATTCAATGCCGGCTGCTGTTTCCTGATTGCCTGATCGAAACAGATGCAGTATCTGTTGTGCCTTTTCCAGCATAATATCTTTGTGGACGTAGATCAGCGATTCCAGTGGCTTAATGGAGCCTTTCAGTAGCCATTGGCGATAACATTCTGCAGCTTCAGGGAATAGATGTTTGCGTAGACCGCTAAAATTAGCAAAAAATAAATGCAGAGGGGCATCGATATTCATCCTGATAAGCTCAGGCAGGGTAGATAGACAATCCGCCAGATTGTCGCGTAAGGCGCGAACCATAAACTCTGCCTTGGTGCCTGACAGCATCCATAGCATCTTTTCCCAATCCGGGCCCAGTTGCTTGCCTACCATAACTTCCCCATATTCGTGCAGTACCATAATACCGATCTCACCATCGGTCAGAGGTGAAAGCAACTCGCTAATGTTATCGTCATTTCCATAACAAGCGATGGCTCTTGCCATGGGAGTATCCTTTTTCTTATTCCACTTCCATTCCTCAATACGTTCCCAGAGAAAACGGGTGACCGATTCCTGGCGAATAAAGATTGTTTTATCACGGGTCATTGCCGGAGGGGCGACAAGGTCGCGCGCATACTCACATGAAGAAATAAGAATAGTCATGTCATCGCGTCGCCGTTTTTCCAGCAGGTGGCCGATAAAAAAATGGGGTTTTCCAAAAATGCCATAACCACTGCTGTATACATACCCCTGATCCAGAATGATATTATTAATGGTATCGGTATCGAAGGGATCGATATAAGTGTCCTGCAGTGGCAGTGGCATAAAATCATCGGATTCTATTTCTTGCCAGGAACGTTCCCGGCTGACCAGCCAGTTGCCGATATCGTCCTTTTCCAGTGTGGCGGAGTAAGAAAATTCGTTTTCCCAGCGGTAATACTCTCGCATCTTGAGCAAAAAAGTGCACATGGAATAGTTGCCCGCATATTTGGCATCGGAAATATGGCAGTTGGTCTGCACTGTGTCGATAAGCTCGCCGATATTCAGCATAATTGTGACTGTGTTGGCTTCGTTACAATCCTATTTAGCACGGTTGGTGTTGTCTGGCCAAGCCATGTAAACCCGTCAGCTGTGAGGGGTGAATCAGCCATTATTTTTTGCCCTCATGGGATTTTGCTGGCCCCAATGGACGCGTGTTATTATAAGTAGTTAATTTTATTGTCCGAACCCTGAATCGTTGATAAAAGTCAGAAACAATGCCAGAAACCTACAGTATTACCGAGATCAGACCTAATAGCTTTATATTCGAAGTGGATCGCGCTTTGCCGGGAGATGTATGCCGGGAGATGATACGGCGGTTTGAGGCGAAACAGGAGCAGCAGTATCCGGGCCGTATAGGCCAGACCCGGGAAGAGGATCTTGACGTAAAACGGTCCACTGATCTTGTGGTCAGCGGTAAAGACGACTGGAAAGATATAGATCGTGCACTATTTCGCTCCCTGGGGTCGGTGCTGCATCAGTTCCGGGAGAAATACACTTACTTTAAGGGGCCCTTCAAGGACATGGGTTATGCAATCCAGCGAACACTGCCAGGAGAGTTTTATCATTGGCATATCGATGGTGGCAGTCATGAGTTTAGTCAACGGCAATTAGTGGCCGTGTGGTATCTCAATGATGTGGACGGACCTGGTGGTGAAACCGAGTTTCTATTTCAGGAAATCAAGGTTAAACCCCGTGAAGGCAAGCTGGTATTGTTTCCTCCCTTTTGGACTCACGAGCATCGCGGCGCCACACTGCAGGCGGGGGTGAAATATATTGCCACAACGTGGGTTGTGTTTGCCTGATTACCTGTTCTTGCTTCTGAATTAAGTCATGCTGTCGTTGGCACTGTTGATAGTTGTTTGTATGGTGACTTACACGGTGGAGATCATCTTCGGCCTGGCGGGCACCATATTAATGATAATGGTCATGAGCTTTATCATTGATACCAAGACATTGGTGATTTTCTCAGCCCTGCCACAAATTCTTGTGGGCACCATAGGGCTATCCCGATCCCAAAAAACTGTTAAACTGGATTTTTTGTTGTCCATGGTAATATTTGCATCAGTAGGCGCTGTATTCGGCCTGTATCTTTTTTACCTGGTGCCTGTCTCTTCGTTCCAATACTGGCTGGCTGCTGCTATCACGGTGTTTGGATTTTACCTGGTGTTTTTTCCGGGGAAACTGGCGTTGCCCTTTTGGTTGGCGCGGTTACTTGATACGTTGGCTGGCACGTCGCAGGCATTGTTTGGTATCAGTGGCCCGATTGCCATGACTAGGCTACTGGCGACATTCGATAGCAAAATCCAGATTCGCAATTATGCCCTGGCATTTTTTCTGTCCATGAACCTGTTCCGGGTTTCAGGTTACGTCTGGAACGGTACCCTGACCAACGATATTCTTTTAATGATGGCATGGGCCGCGCCGTTTCTTATGGCAACCCTGTGGCTGGCGAACCATTTGCATTTGAAGGTGAATGAGCGCTTGTTTCGGCGGGTCGTGGCCTGGTTAATATTGCTGGGCGGTATTTCACTGTTTCTGCATTAGCAGCGGATTCCACAAGGATTATAAACTATTTAACAAACCGGCCATGCTAGAGTTACACTTCCCGTTATTGAGCAGTTAAGAGCGACTTACTATTATGGCATTACGATTAAGAACCACCTGGCACCAAACCAAACGTGTGCGACGGGGAAAGGCCAATATCACCCGAGAAAAAACCGTTGAAGACCGGGCTGGGGTGATTGGTTTTAATATCTGGAAAGTGGCACAGCAAGTTATTCGCCACATGATGGAAGAGGAGCATTTCAGCTTTGCTTCCGATAAGCAGTTATTTGGCGTGTTGACGGAGTTGATCGCATTTTTGATTCAAGTGGTGGACCGCATGGTCTACGGTCAGGTCACGGAAGAAGACCGGGCTAAATTGATTAATGCTGCCGCGCTGCATCTGGCCAAGACTATGGAAAATAACCAGACAGATGTTTTTGGTGAAGGTGATTATATAAAGCCCTTTATCGATATCATCAACCAGCGCGCACAGGAATATGCCCAGTGTAGCCACGATGCCCAAGGTCCAGGTTATGCCTTCTGCCGTACTGTGGCCGACCATGTGGCCGATATCATGGCCGAGGCTGACAACAAATGGGTGTTGGAGTGGGTGATGGATATTGAAGTCCCTGAGGCGTTGAAGCAGGTGAAACGGTTGGTGGCCAGCGCCATGGGAATCAAGCCCGAGTTCAAGGTTGATTGACAAATGATTTAACTAACGATGATGCAGTGTATGTTATAGAAAAAAGGCAGCGATATATCGCTGCCTTTTTTCATTTAATCCATCTGCCGATTGAAGATGGTTCATAAAGTATCTGTTAGTCCTGAGTCACTTCCTTGGCAGCAGGTTTTTCCTGTGCTTCCGGTTTGAACTTGGTTTCCACTTGCATCAACTTTGGCCCATCTGAACTGGCCGATGCTGCTGCCGTTTTGGATTCTTCCCGAGGCTGGCTGGGCGCCGATGCGCTGGTGTTGCCAGTATCCTGTTTTACCTGAATGGGTGCCGATGCAGCCGCAACCGCTGTGGATGGCGCACCCGAAGGCATTGATGTTTCGGGCTGAGGTCTAGGGCTTGCTGTGCTAACCGGTGCCGGACTAATCTTTGTCGATTCCGATTTTTGGACAGCGTCTACATTTGAAGGTGTGCCGTTATCGGTTCTTTCGTTTGCTGGATTGTCGCCGGTTCCCCGGGTCTGTTGCTCATTAGGATTGCGCTTGCCGCCTTGCGCACGGCCGCGCCGGTTGCCTCGTCGACCACGACCACGTTGCTGGCCGCCTTCGGAGCGCTCTCTGGGTTTACGTTGTTCGTCCGAGCTTTGGGCTTGAGCAGGGGTCGGCTGCTTGGTCTGTTCCTCTGTTTCCTGTTTTCTGGGGCGTTGTCCTTTGGGCCCTGGTCCGCGTTTTTCTCCCC
>JAOUNW010000129.1 GCA_029880755.1 Gammaproteobacteria bacterium | reverse complement strand
CGGAGAAAGGCGCGGACATTACGCTGCAGGCTCTTGAATACGGCGCCATTGATTTTGTGGCTAAACCAAAGTTGGATCTGGCTGGTACCTTGGGGAATTATGCGGAAGAAATAGTCGGCAAGATCAAGATCGCGGCGAAGGTGAAGGTAGGCCGCCTGATAGTGGAGGGCGCCGGCTCAGAAACTACGCCGAAATTAAGCGCCGATGCGGTAATCAAGAAAAGTGAGGGGAAAGTCCGGTTACAAACAACGGAAAAGATTATAGCGATCGGTGCATCAACCGGGGGTACTGAGGCGATAAAAGAGGTATTAGTAAGATTACCGGCGGCCATGCCGGGTATCGTAATCACGCAGCATATACCGGAAGCTTTTAGCGGTCCGTTCGCCAAGCGCATGAATGGCGCTTCGGAGCTGACGGTGTGTGAGGCGGAAGACGGCCAGCAGATCTTGCCCGGCCATGTATATATTTCACCGGGCAACCGGCATCTGGCGATAAGCCGAAGTGGCGCTCGCTATATCTGTAATTTGCTGGACGGACCGCCGGTGAATCGGCACAAACCCAGCGTTGATGTTATGTTTCGCTCGGTGGCGCAAAATGTCGGCGTCAATGCAATTGGTGTTATTCTTACGGGTATGGGAGCCGATGGTGCTCAAGGCATGAAAGAGTTGAAGGAAAGCGGTGCACCGACGATCGCGCAGGATGAAAACTCGAGTGTAGTATGGGGGATGCCGGGGGAATCGGTAAAACTAGGCTGTGTCGATCGCGTCCTGGATTTGTATGCGATACCCAAAGAATTAATTAAAATGACTAAATAGTTAACCCGGTATGGCTTGGTGGCACCGGAATTATACTAATATAGTGAATACACTCTGACAGCCGTGGGTGCGGCTGACCAATTAATGAACCGCAATTAAGCAATATTCGTTTAAACTACAAATAATAATTGCTGGCGCCTTGTTAATACAACTTTAATCATAATGATATGGCCGATTCGCTCAAAGTACTGGTAGTGGACGATGACCGCACGAATGTCGCGGTTCTCAGGGCTGTATTGATGCGTTACCAGTACCAGGTTGTCGAGGCCGGCAACGGATTCGAAGCGATAGAAAAATTCACCAGTGAACGCCCGGATATGGTGCTGATGGATGTCATGATGCCTGGAATGAATGGGTATGATGCCACACGGCGCATTAAGAAATTAGCGGGCAGCAACTTTGTACCGGTAATATTCCTCACAGCGGTAACAGAGGACGAGGCGCTGGCGGAATGTGTCAGATGCGGCGGCGACGACTTCATCACCAAACCTTATAATCATATTATCCTGAAATCCAAGATTGACGCGATGGTAAGGATAAAGGAAATGACAAAAACAATTGTCATGCAGAATCGTGAACTGTCTTATCACCACGATCGATTGCGACAGGAGCAGGAAATCGCGAAGAGGATATTTACCAATATTGTCACTACCGGTTACCGGAAAATCAGCGGCATGAAATACTACCTGTCACCCATGTCCGTGTTCAATGGCGATTTATTTTTATATGCAATTCGACCCACGGGTTCGTTGAATGTGCTGATCGGGGATTTCACCGGCCATGGACTGTCAGCGGCGGTCGGTGCCGTGCCGGTATCTGATTTATTTTATGCAATGACTTCTAACGGTTTTTCCGTAAAAGATATAGTCAGCGCAATTAACAGCAAGCTGAATGATATACTACCAAAGGATTTGTTTTTCGCTGCCGTCGTTATGGAAGTCGATAGCGTTGAACAAACGGTAACCGTCTGGAACGGTGGCATGCCGGATGTGCTACTGTGCGATGCGAACGGCGTGGTGAAAAATCGCGGTAGTTCTCGTTATGTCCCTATGGGCATACTGGCGCCGGAAAAATTTGACAGGACTCCGCAGGTATTCGAGATATCCGCAAAAAATAAGGTCTATATATATTCAGATGGCGCTACTGAGTTAACCGGTATCAACGGGGTAATGCTCGGTCAGGAAGGTCTGGAACAAATGGTGCATCAGGCGCATGGCATGGAAAATACACACGATGCCATTATTAATCTGCTTAAGGAGTATTCCCAGGGGAAGCCGCAAGCCGATGACATTACGTTTGTCGAACTGACGGTAGACCGGCAGTCTTTGAGTTCGGATGCGACTCCCCAAAGTGAGTTTTCAGGCAAGGTTTCGCCCATGGAATGGAGTCTGGATTTCAAACTGGAAAAAGCGCTTCTCACCCGATTTGATCCATTGCCTTTTCTCAGCAAGTCTATAATGGACATGCAGGGCTTATATTCGCATCGTGAAAAAATTCACACCATACTGGCCGAATTGGTGAATAATGCCGTGGAACATGGAATTCTGGAATTGGATTCGGAGGAACGGGATACGCCGTCGGGGTTTAGAAACTATTTTGAATCACGGGAAAAATTACTGGTAAATGCACAGAACGGTTGGTTGAGAATTAGTATTCAACATGCGAACAACAGTGGTCGCGGCTGCTTGAAAATCAAAGTTTCAGACAGCGGCCGGGGTTTCGACTATGGCGCTATCGACTATGATTTGCAACGCAACAAAAAGTACAGAGGCAGGGGAATTCCGCTGGTTCGTGCTTTAAGTAAAGACCTGGAATATTCTGATAACGGCAGCAGCGTAACCGCCGTTTATGAATGGGGCCCCGAGCCCGATGGCGGCGGTACCTCAGAACACGGCTGAGCCGGCCATATTTATGTATCCGGCAATGTAAGGCATCGACCGCTTGAGCTTACCAACGGAGATATTCCTGAATCGAAATCCCCGGTGTCACGGGCAGAGAGGGGAGTGAAATTTCCGGTAGTGTTCCAGTCAGACTTTCTAAGAATGCTCTTATTGCAGCGATCTCATCCGCGTGGAGTTCCTTACGCAGTTGTGTAAGCGCCATTACTTTAATTGCGGTCTCCAAGTCGGCAGCGGAGCCGTTATGGAAATAAGGGGCTGTGAGGGCAATATTTCGCAACGGCGGTACCCGCCATAAACGCTTGTCCTGCGGGTTGTTGCTGACTTCAAAAATGCCCAAGTCATCTAATAAATGCAACGGTTCGTCATAAATTGTGCCGGTGTGGTTGGGAAACAGTTCGTAAAAGCCGTCGCCCAGATGTAGTGCCGGACCCGGTGCGGGCCCGGCGAAATTGACGCCAAAATGGCACGCCAGACAACCTACAGTGCGGAATAATTCCATGCCGGTTTTTTCCAGAGCGCTTAGCGCATTCACATCGCCTTGAATAAACTGATCATATCGACTTCCCGGGGTCAGCAAAGTACGAAGAAAAGTAGCCACCGCTTGCGCCATGTGGGCAACGGAAATCTGAGCGTCTTTTGAGTTAAAAGCCTTGCTGAAAGCTGTACGGTATCCGGGTATTGCCTGGATTCTTCGTTCCAGTAAAACAAAATCGTCCACTGCCATAATATCAGCGGCGGCTAAGTGATCGAGAAATAGATCTTCCAGGGATTTACTGCGGCCATCCCAGTAATAAACCGTTTGTAAACCGATGTTAAGCAGGCTGGGACTCGAGCGCCGGGTAAATTTACCGTCAGCCCCCGGTGATACGGCCATGCCGTCACTAGCTGCGGTAGTCAAAGAGTGACAGGAATTACAGGCGAGTTTACCGTCCTTTGACAAACGTGCGTCGAAAAACAGCATTTTTCCCAAATCGGCTTTTTCATGCGATATGGGATTGTTTGCGGGTACCAGCGGTTGATCCGGCAGGGATTGAAAATAGTCAAAGGCCATGGCGGACGGCGGGAGCAGGCAGGAGGCCGCACCCGCTATTAACGCAACAAGTAAAAATGTTTTTTCGATGCGGATATGCCAAGCGTAAACAATCATGTCAAAAGCCTCTCCTTGCGAATGCTGCCGCCCAAGCGAATGCATCTTGGCACGCTATTGGGATAGGAAGATCAGTTCTCCAGGTGGATCGCGGTCCGGCAGTTTGGGGGATCCACCAATCTTTTCGAATTGTACGTAAAAATAAAGGAATAATATGCCCGAATATCGTTCGCTGCAGTGCCGTGTGCGATATCAGCTTAAATCATACGGAGTCAAAAGACTGTCGTAAGTCGAAAAAAGCATTATAACCCTCTGTTAAACAAAAAGAAATATGCTCTTACTCCAGTGGCATATAGCTTGCACAAGACTAGCAATAAGCTTGTGTTTACTAAGTAGGAATAGTTCATGGCTAAAGAAGAGGCAACCGAAGACGCACCAAAAGCAAAATCAACGCCTTGGTTGATGATAATTATTATCGTCTTACTTTCGATCGTCACTATGGTTGGCACGATTATGGGTACCTTGCATTTTACCGGTGTGCTAGCCCCCCAGAAATCCACTACCGATGGAAACGATGAGGAGGTAGTGGAAGAAGAAGAGATAAAGCTGGATCAGGCGATATACCTGCCTCTGGAACCGGCGTTTGTCGTGAATTTTGAGGGTAGGGGCCCTGCGCGTTTTTTGCAAATTACCGTAGAGGTAATGACCCGGGATCCAGCTATGGAGGAGCATATCAAAAAGCATATGCCGGTAATCCGCAATAACCTGGTTTTTCTTTTCGGTAGTCAGACCTATGAAAGTGTCTCGACTCTGGAGGGCAAGGAAAAATTGCGTTCCGGCGCCCTGGCGGAAGTACAAAAAATACTGGAAGAAGAGGTCGGACAGGCTGGAGTTGAAGCCCTCTATTTTACCAGTTTTGTGATGCAGTAACGGTATGGCGGTTAATGATCTCCTGTCACAAGATGAAATAGACGCCCTGCTGCATGGCGTTGACGCCGGTGATGTCAGCACCAGCGATGGCGATGCCGGTGGCCCGGTGCAACAGTATGATTTCGCCAGCCAGGATCGGATCGTACGTGGGCGCATGCCAACACTGGAAATGATAAATGAGCGTTTCGCGCGCCATTTTCGCGTTAGTTTGTTCAATCTTTTGAGACGGACACCGGAAATTTCAGTTGGTGGTATTCAGATGTTGAAGTTCGCGGAATATGTACATTCTTTATTCGTCCCGACCAGTTTGAACTTGAGCCGCATACCGCCACTGCGAGGCAGCGCTCTGGTGGTGTTCGATCCGAAACTGGTTTTTTCAGTTGTGGAGAATTTTTTTGGTGGTGATGGGCGATTTCACGCCAAGATTGAAGGCCGGGAGTTTACACAGACGGAAATGCGGGTCATCAATATGATGCTGGAAAGTGTGTATAAGGATATGGCTGAAGCCTGGTCTCCGGTAATAGCAGTGAATTTTCAGTATGTGAGCACGGAGGTTAATCCGCATTTCGCGAACATTGTCAGTCCGACGGAAGTGGTCGTTGTCAGTACCTTCCATATAGAACTGGAAAGCGGCG
>JAOUNW010000063.1 GCA_029880755.1 Gammaproteobacteria bacterium | reverse complement strand
GTGCCATATTCCGGAGCACTTGTTGTTCCGGGATTCAGAATAAGAGTCCGGATTTCGCCATGCTAATAAAATACCGATTCAGCGTTTTATTGCGGTATAGCCTTCTTGTGGCCATGACGATCGGGTTGCTATATGGCTGTAACTGGCGCGACAAAGAAGAGAACATTGTTCCGAATGTGCTTAGAGTGGCGGTTATGCCCGATGTCCAGGAAGCAGATTTACGCCAACGTTATATCCCTCTTCTCGAGTACTTAACCAATCAGATTGGTATTCCTTTTGAGTTGATAACGCCTGATTCCTATGGGCGTTTGTTGACACTTTTCCGTGAGAGAAAAACTGATATCTCTCTTTTGGGGGGACATCAGTTTGTTGAAAGTTATTATAGAGATAATGCGGTTCCGCTTGTTATTCGTGATGAGGATCTTCAGGCAAGCAGCTATATATTAGTTTCTGGTAGCAGTAAAGTGAAGTCTGTCAGAGGACTCAAAGGCGAGTCTTTTAGTTTTGGTGACAAGGTCTCCACATGTGGAAACCTGGTTCCCCGGTATTATTTCAAGGATATGGATATCGTTCCGGAAGAATTCTTTAGCCGTATCGAGTATACCGCCGGACACGATGAAGCGGCATATAGGGTACGGGACGGCAAAGTCTTTGCAGCTGTTGCAAGCGGAATTGTTATTGACCAAATGTACAAGGAAGGGAGTTTGTTGCGAAGTCAGGTGAGAGTGTTATGGGCAACACCTCCCTACCCGGATGAGGTCTGGGTGGTCCAGCCCAATATTGACAGAAACTTACAGCAGAAGCTGAGAAGTGCATTTCTAGGGCTTAGCATGACTGAACCTGTTCAGGCGGAAATATTAATGCGCTTGAACACGGTTGGCTACATGCCGGTTAATATTCGCGATTTTAAAAAACTGAGTGATATGGCGATAATGTTAAAATGGAAAACAGAGGATGCTAGGGAATGAGAGACTCTGGACCAATACACTCTGCTATCAGTTATATCTATGTTCTTGTGAGTGCTATATCAGTCTTTATTGTAGTTACTATACTATATACCTCTCTCAGTGACATTAAGCACCAGCGCGACGAGGATATTGCTAACGAGTATCACTTCTATACGATCAATCGAACATTATCGCTGCTTGAACGTATCGCCAAAGTAGATCATTTATTGTCAGACAAGGTGGTACCGGAAAAATACCTGGAGGCCACCAAAATCATTTATCTGGTTAGTGATGAAGTGGCGCATATTTCCGAGCTTCAGGGAACATATAAGGACCCTGAGCTTGATCCGATTGTTATCCGTATTAACGAGCAATTCAAGAATCTCAATCTGGCCATGGTGCATGCGTCTCCTGTGGGAAAGCAAGGAAGACACTTTGTACAGGATTACCTTCAACCACTTTTTATTTCAGTAAAACAGCTCCATAAGCTACACCAGATAAAGTACGATGATCTCATGCAGAACGAAGAGGAGGGAAGTAGGAAAATTCTGCGATTGTTGTTGGTGGGGTTGCTGCTGACCACTTTGGTTATTGGATACAGACTGGTCAGGTTGACTCGCAAGACATTGACACAACAACGGGATATGCATGAGGCGCTACAGGTGATCTCTGAAGCAACATCCAAAGAGAAAAACAAATCATACTTCTCGGTCTTGGTAGAGCAGTTGGCCAAAGTATTAAAAACAGATTACGCATTTATTGCCAGATTGGAGGGAAATCATACAGCAAAAACGATTGCGGTATGTGATCATGGAGAAATGGCGGCTAACTTAAGTTATAAACTAAAAGATACTCCCTGCGAGAAGGTGGTTGAAAGTGGTATCTGCTGTTACCCGGATTCTGTTACTCGCTATTACCCCAAGGATGATTTGTTGGTACAAATGAAAATCGAAGCATATATGGGGTATCCACTGAAGAATCTCCTGGGTGAAGTTATAGGGATAATAGTAGTGTTAAACGAGACTCCCTTGCTGAAACAGGATATCTCGGAATCAATGTTACGTATTTTCGGTATTCGCGCTGTTGCAGAGCTGGAGCGACTTAACGCGGAGAGGGTCCTGGCGCAACAGATGGAGGATATTGCAAGATCAAACGCCGAGCTAGAGCAGTTTGCCTACGTGGCCTCAAATGATCTTCAGGAACCTTTGCGCATGGTGGGAAACTATGCACAACTTATCGAAAGACGCTATAAAGAGCAGTTGGATAATGATGCCAAAGATTTTATTCAATACCTGGTAGACGGTGTAAGTCGCATGCAGGGGCTGGTAAATGATTTATTGGCCTATTCTCAAATTGGCAGAAAGCAGAAAGATGTTAAGTCACCCATTCATATAGAGCCCATATTTGATGCTTGTTTAAAAAACTTGAACAGGGAAATAATTAATAGCGGCGCCAGTATTACTCATGAGCCATTTCCTGTGCTTAAGGTAGAGCGGCTTAGTTTCGGGCAGCTCTTACAGAATTTGATTTCCAATGCCATAAAATTCAGGGGAAAAGAGGCGCCAAAAGTGCATTTGTCGGTTACAGAAAAAGAGGACTACTGGCAATTTTGTGTGGAAGATAATGGTATTGGTATAGACCCACGTTACTATAAACAGATTTTTATTATTTTTCAGCGTTTGCAGAGTCGTCAGGATTACGAGGGCACTGGCGTCGGCCTGGCATTATGCCGCAGAATTGTTCGACAGCATGGCGGTAAAATATGGGTGGAATCAGAGGCCAATAAGGGCAGCCGATTTTTCTTTACCATACCTAAGTAAATAATCTCAGGATCAGGTCGGTTTTCTAACCATGTTTCGATAGGCTTCATGGCAAGCAAGTAGAAAGTAAAGCGTCAAAGACATGGCAGCGATATAGCCTCCTGTCAATATCTCGCCAATTGCTAAAGCTTCGCCGATATAAAAGGCGCTACCCAGGCAAAAAAATGGTTCCAGCATTACAAGATAACTTTTTGCCGGTTCACCGGGAATAAGATGGATTCCCCAAATCAGGGTTGGCCAGGCAAAGACCAGCAACATTATCCAGCTCTCGCTTTTGCCGACCTTGAATGCCGCTGCTGGAGTTAGCTCATAATATCTCGTTTTGGTTATCGGCTTACTTGTCTGAAGCTGTTCTCCGGAAACAGGGCTGAGTCCCAGATCAGCGGAATCTATTAGTTCACAGCGAGATAAGGGTAAAAAGAAGCTGGCTAGCAGCAATAACGCCATTATTTTTTTTAGCAGTCCAAGTGTCATGACGTTATACCCTCACAGGTTTCAGCATAGACGTTCTATCATATCGGGTAGTACGCGTAACAGTCCCTCAGGTTGCCGATGGCCATAAATTCTTGGCTTGCACGTAGCCTGGTTGTAGCCGCTATCACGGTTTGAGGGACAGATTATTCATTTTTCGGCCAAATTCAGGTGTTGTGATTGCTTTATATGCCGTCGATGGGTAACATCCGGCCGGTTTTTTACTGGAATTAGGTCATAATCCGAGGGGGGAGAATCACATGCGTCGTCCTTTAGTCGCCGGAAACTGGAAAATGAATGGCAGTCAGGCCGAGTCATCGGCGTTGATCGATGGTTTATTGGAGGGCACCGCCACAGTGAAAAACGCCGATTTGGCAGTATGCCCGCCAGCTATTCTGATTCCGTTGGTCGCCACCAAATTAAAAGGCACCGGTATTGCTTGGGGTGGTCAGGATCTGAATGTGAACGCTTCGGGTGCCTATACCGGCGAAATCTCGGGACCGATGCTACGCGATTTCGGGTGCACTTATGTCATTGTCGGGCACTCCGAGCGCCGCTCCTATTACGGAGAAACAGACGAGATCGTTGCCGGGAAGTATGGAGCTGCCCAGCAACACGGATTAATCCCGATATTATGTGTGGGAGAAACTCTGGAAGAGCGTGAGGCGGGAACCACTGAAAGCGTGGTGGCTCGCCAGTTAGACGCGGTATTCAATAAACATGGTATAGCTTCGTTTGCCAAGGCTGTCATAGCGTATGAACCGGTGTGGGCAATCGGTACCGGTAAAACCGCGACGCCGCAGCAGGCCCAGGATGTCCATGCTTTTATTCGAGGCAAATTGCGCGCCCTGGATGCGGCAGTAGCGGACAAAGTGCAGGTGTTATATGGTGGCAGCATGAAGCCGTCCAACGCGGCGGAATTGCTGTCCCAGGAAGATATTGATGGGGGGCTTATTGGCGGCGCGTCCCTGGTTGCCGAGGATTTTCTAGGAATAGGCCGGGCAGCAAATTAACGTTTGAAGGTGACTACATGAAAGATGTTGTGCTTGTTATACACGTATTGGCGTCCATCGCCATTGTCGGTCTAATCCTGATCCAGCACGGCAAGGGCGCTGATGCTGGCGCCGCCTTTGGTGGCGGATCGCAAACCTTGTTTGGTAGCCGGGGCTCGGCCAATTTTCTGACACGGGCAACAGCGATTCTGGCGACGATTTTCTTTGTCACCAGTTTGTCTCTGGCGTTCTTTTTCGGTCAACCCGGAAAGCCCGTCAGTGTTACAGAGGAGCCTGCCGTCGAGACCCAAAAGGAGATAAAGGAAGACGCGCCCACATCGGAGAAATCGTCTCCCGCAGCACCGGATCTTCCTGAAGTCCCGCAATAAACGTCAATTGATGATTCGTTGGTGCCCGGCGACTATCATGAACCAAAATGCCGAAGTGGTGGAACTGGTAGACACGCTATCTTGAGGGGGTAGTGGCGTAAGCTGTGCGGGTTCGAGTCCCGCCTTCGGCACCATCTTTATATTACCAAACACTAATTTTCTTTTTTGATTCACCGCTGTTCGTCACAAGAATTTAGTGATAGGGGTTTTTTATACCCGTAGTAAAAATTCGCTAAGCTTCTGATTCAATTCGATTAACCATCTGACAGCAAACTTGACTTTAGTCGGGCCGAAAGCCTAGACTGCCCCGCCTATGCGCGCAGCTTTCCTTAACGCGATAACGTAAAAAATAATGGGATGTCTGACCGGATTCATCGGGCGGAAGAAGACAGGGCGGAAAGAAACCAATACAGGGTAGGGACGCCCTTATGTTGCGAAGCAAACGGATGTGTGAAAGGCTTGCAGGGAGTTAGTGAGCATTTTGTGTTTCTTTTTTTGCTGTCGATGCCGCTTCAGAGAATTTTTCGGGGATTCCCCAGAAGACTGGAACATGCTAGCGAATTACCTGCCTATATTGCTTTTTATTGTTGTCGGCCTGCTGGTCGGTGTTGTGCCTATGTTATTAGGCTGGATGCTGGGCCCGTCCCGTCCTGACAGCGAGAAGAATTCCCCCTATGAGTGTGGATTTGAGGCCTTCGAAGATACGCGCATGAAGTTTGACGTGCGTTATTATCTTGTGGCAATCCTGTTCATTATTTTTGATCTGGAAATAGCCTTCCTGTTTCCGTGGGCAGTGGTTCTTCAGGAAATCGGTATTTTTGGTTTTCTTTCCATGATGTTGTTTCTCGGTATCCTGATTATCGGTTTTATCTATGAATGGAAGAAGGGGGCACTCGAGTGGGAGTAAAAGACGGAATTCTTGAGGGTGTACTGGAACGTGGAATTATTACCACGACACTGGATGCAGCCATCAATGCGGCCCGGACCGGTTCGCTCTGGCCCATGACATTCGGGCTTGCCTGTTGCGCCGTGGAAATGATGCAAGCTGGCGCTTCCCGCTATGACCTCGATCGCTTTGGCATGATATTCCGGCCAAGCCCGCGGCAGTCAGATTTGATGATAGTTGCTGGTACGCTGGTGAATAAAATGGCGCCGGCATTGCGTAAGGTCTACGACCAGATGGCAGAACCCCGCTGGGTCATTTCTATGGGCTCCTGTGCCAATGGTGGGGGCTATTACCATTACTCCTATTCTGTTGTGCGTGGCTGTGATCGCATTATTCCGGTGGATGTCTATGTGCCAGGGTGTCCGCCCACCGCTGAAGCCCTGATGTACGGTCTTATGCAACTGCAAAACAAGATCAAGCGCACAAATACAATAGCCCGCTAGTTTTCAGGAATCGTCCAAGCATGTTTAAACCGCCACAAACTGTCATTGAGCACGCCCGTGAAAAGTTTGGGGATTATATTTCCAACGTTATTGATGCAGCAGGCGAAGTGACATTGGAAATTAATCGCAAGTACGTGCTCAATGTATGCAGGGAGTTGCGTGATAACCCCATGTTTTCCTGTGAGCAGCTAACCGATATTTGTGGTGTCGATTATCTGGATTATGGCAAGGAGTCAGCTGCGGGTGTCAAGGAAGGGCCACGTTTCGCTGTGGTCTATCATTTGCTGTCGCTAAAACACAATTACCGTATTCGCATACGCGTCTTTCTCGATGACGAAATGCCGACAGTAGATTCCGTGGTTGGTATCTGGAGCTCAGCCAATTGGTACGAGCGCGAAGCCTTCGATATGTTTGGTATTCTGTTTCAGGATCACCCTGATCTGCGCCGCATTCTGACGGACTATGGTTTTGTGGGCCATCCTTTCCGCAAGGATTTCCCATTGTCCGGTCATGTGGAAATGCGTTACGACCCCGAAAAACAACGTGTAGTATATCAACCGGTATCGATCGAACCCCGCACCCTGGTGCCACGGGTAATTCGGGAGGAAGGTTACGGTGGCTGAGATTCGTAACTACACCATGAATTTTGGTCCGCAGCATCCGGCGGCTCACGGCGTATTGCGCCTTGTACTGGAAATGGATGGTGAAGTAATTGAGCGTGCCGATCCTCACGTGGGGTTACTGCACCGCGGTACAGAAAAACTGGCGGAGCACAAAATGTATAACCAGAGCATTGGTTATATGGATCGCCTCGACTATGTCTCCATGATGTGTAACGAGCACGGTTATGTCATGGCCATTGAGCGTCTGTTGGGACTGGAAGTGCCATTACGGGCCCAGTATATCCGGGTCATGTTTGATGAAGTGACACGCATACTTAATCATCTGATGTGGCTGGGAACTCACGGGCTTGATGTGGGTGCCATGACCATGTTCCTTTATTGCTTCCGTGAGCGTGAGGATTTGATGGATTGTTACGAGGCGGTGTCGGGCGCACGCATGCATGCCACGTATTATCGTGTCGGTGGTGTCTATCGTGATCTGCCTGCCGTGATGCCGCAGTACACAGCTTCCAAGTGGCACAGTAAAAAAGAAGTGGATCGGTTAAATGATAACCGACAGGGATCACTGCTGGATTTTCTTTGGGACTTTACAGAACGCTTTCCTCAGCGGGTGGATGAGTATGAGACTCTGCTGACGGATAACCGTATCTGGAAACAACGCACAGTGAATATTGCCGTCGTATCGCCGGAACGGGCCCTGCAATTGGGTTTTACCGGACCTATGTTACGCGGTTCGGGCGTCGCCTGGGATTTGCGCAAGAAGCAGCCATATGAAGTCTATGACAAGGTAGATTTTGATATTCCGGTGGGAACGAATGGCGATTGCTACGATCGTTATCTCGTGCGTGTCGAGGAAATGCGGCAGGCCAACCGGATCATACGTCAGTGTATTGAGTGGTTGCGCAAAAATCCCGGTCCTGTCATATGCGAGAATCATAAGGTAGCGTCACCCGCTCGTGAATCCATGAAAAGCGACATGGAGTCCCTGATCCATCATTTTAAATTGTTTACGGAAGGTTATTGTTTGCCTGCCGGTGAGGTCTATTCTGCCGTTGAGCATCCCAAGGGGGAATTCGGTGTTTATCTGGTTTCAGATGGCGCCAACAAGCCTTATCGTCTGAAAATTCGTGCGCCCGGTTTTGCCCATCTGTCAGCGATGAATGAGATGGTACGTGGCCACATGCTTGCTGATGTCGTGGCAGTCATTGGTTCGCAGGATATTGTGTTTGGAGAAATTGACCGATGAGCGCACAGGAACAAGTCAATTCGAAACTGGATTTGCTTACCAGCGCCAGCCGACAGGAAATCGATCACTGGCTGGCCAAATATCCGCCGGATCAGAAACAGTCAGCGGTGATGGCGGCGTTGCGTATTGTTCAGGATCAAAACGGTGGCTGGCTGACGGAAGGTCTGATGGATGCGGTAGCGGAGTATCTGGAAATGCCGGCTATAGCAGTTTACGAAGTGGCAACGTTTTATTCCATGTATGAGTTAAAGCCTGTAGGTCGCCACAAGATTTGTGTTTGCACCAATATTTCCTGCATGTTGTGTAAATCAGATAGCGTTGTCAGTCATCTACAGGAAAAGCTTGGAATAAAACTGGGGGAGACCACCAGCGATGGGCGTATTACTTTGAAAGAAGTGGAATGTCTCGGGGCTTGTGTCGACGCCCCTGTGATGCAGATTGGCAACGAGTATTTTGGTCATCTGACGCCTGAGAAAATCGATGACATATTGGATAAGCTGGAGTAACCGGTGACCAATCAAGTCTGCTTCCACAATATAGATAAAGATCAGTCCTGGACCCTTGCTGCCTACCAGCAGGCAGGTGGTTACGAATCCTGGAAAAAGATTCTGGCGGAAAAAACATCGCCAGAGGCCATTATTCAGCAATTGAAAATTTCGGTATTGCGTGGCCGCGGCGGCGCCGGTTTTCCTACAGGTTTGAAGTGGAGTTTTATGCCGCGTACGGCGCCCGGACAAAAATACATCGTATGTAACTCCGACGAAGGCGAGCCGGGTACATGCAAAGATCGAGATATCCTGCGATATAACCCGCATGCCTTGATCGAAGGTATGGCTATTGCCGGATACGTTATCGGCGCTACTGTCGGTTACAACTATATTCGCGGCGAGTTTTGGGAGCCTTACGAGCGTTTTGAAGGCGCCCTGAAAGAGGCTTATCAGGCCGGCTTACTGGGAAAAAATATTCAAGGCTCCGGAGTGGATTTTGATCTTTATTCGCATCTGGGCGCGGGCGCTTACATCTGCGGTGAAGAAACGGCATTACTGGAATCCATTGAGGGGAAAAAAGGCCAGCCGCGCTACAAGCCGCCGTTTCCTGCCAATTTCGGTTTATATGGCAAACCAACAACCATTAATAACACTGAATCACTGGCTTCCGTGCCCATGATATTACGTAAGGGTGGCCAGTGGTTTCTGGATCTGGGCAAGCCCAATAATGGCGGCGAGAAACTGTTTTCCGTCTCCGGTCATGTGAATAAACCGGGCAATTTTGAGGTGCCTATGGGCACATCGTTCGCAGATTTGCTGGAAATGGCCGGTGGCGTGCGTCATGGTAATCGATTGAAGGCGGTAATTCCCGGTGGTTCGTCCTCGCCAGTGATCCCTGGATTGCAGATGATGGATTTGACCATGGATTACGATTCCATTGCCAAGGCTGGCTCCATGCTTGGTTCCGGCGCTGTCATTGTTATGGATGAGACAACTTGCATGGTGCGTGCTCTGGCGCGTATCTCACACTTTTATTATGAGGAGTCCTGCGGTCAGTGTACGCCTTGTCGCGAAGGAACTGGCTGGATGGCGCGCGTAATACACCGTATCGAGCATGGCCAGGGGCGCTTGGAAGATCTCAACTTGTTGGACGATGTCGCAAGCCGTATTGAAGGCCGAACTATTTGTGCCCTCGGCGATGCTGCTGCCATGCCTGTGAGAAGTTTTATTAAACACTTTCGCAATGAATTCGAATACCATGTTAAACACGGCCGTTGTATGCCTGGAACATCAAGTCATTAAGTAGATAATAATGAGCGCAGAAGCAGAAACTGTAACGAAAGACAGTCCGCCATCCAACCCGGATGAAGTCACGTTTGAGATCAATGGTCAAACCGTTACTGCAGCCAAGGGATCCATGGTGATACAGGCGGCCGATGCTGCCGGTATTTACATACCGCGTTTCTGTTACCACAAGAAGCTGTCTGTGGCTGCCAACTGCCGCATGTGTCTGGTTGAAGTGGAGAAGGCACCCAAGCCATTGCCGGCATGCGCAACACCGGTTGCCGCTGGCATGAAAGTTTTTACCCAGTCGCCAGTGGCCAAGATGGCGCAAAAGGGTGTCATGGAATTTTTGCTAATCAATCATCCGCTGGATTGCCCAATTTGTGATCAGGGTGGTGAATGCCAGTTGCAGGATCTGGCGATGGGTTATGGTGGTGATATTTCACGCTTTGCGGAAAATAAGCGTATTGTCAAAGACAAGAACCTGGGACCCCTGATTTCCACGGATATGACGCGTTGTATTCATTGCACGCGCTGCGTCCGTTTTGGCGAAGAAATTGCTGGTATTCGGGAAATGGGTGCAACCGGACGCGGTGAGCATACACGTATCGGTACATACATTGAAAAGAGCATTGATTCTGAATTATCAGGCAACGTTATAGATCTATGTCCGGTGGGCGCGTTGACTTCAAAACCGTATCGTTATACAGCCAGACCATGGGAGCTAACCAGTTACGAATCTGTCAGCCCACACGATTGTGTTGGCGCCAATCTCACTGTGCAGACCCGTAGCGGCAAAGTCATGCGAGTTCTGCCCAGGGAAAATGAGGGAGTAAATGAAACCTGGCTGGCGGATCGCGATCGTTTTAGTTACGAGGCACTAAACAGTGACAAACGTCTGCTAACGCCCATGATTCAAGTGGATGGCAAGTGGCAGGAGACCGATTGGGACGGCGCTCTGGAAGCCGCTGTTCGGGGATTGGGTCTGGTGCTGGAAAAATACGGTGCCAGACAGTTGGGAGCGTTGGCGGCGCCCGGCTGTACCTTCGAAGAGCACTATTTACTGCAAAAGCTTATGCGGAGTCTCGGTTCCGGCAATGTCGACCACCGCTTGCGCCAGACTGACTTCAGTGACGACAACTTGTTGCCACCGTACCCGTGGCTCGGCCAATCATTGCAGGAACTGGAACAACTGGACAACGCGCTGCTCATTGGCTCCAATATTAACAAGGACCAACCGCTTATCGGGTTGCGTTTGCGCAAGGCACATAAAAATGGCGCCAGTATTATGGCGATCAATCCGGTGAATTACACTTTCGATTACAAATTGACCCACAGGATTACCGCTTCACCACAGAATATGCTTGTGTCACTGGGTGGGGTAGTCAAAACATTGGCATCGTTGAGAGGCCAGAATCTGGCGGCAGGTGTATCTACCATGCTTTCCGGTATTGAACCGGGAGAGAAGGAAAAAGCCATTGCCTCTCTATTGGCCGCCAAACAAAACAGTGCTGTATTGTTGGGTAACTATGCCCAATACCATGCCCAGTCGGCGCAGGTGCGCGTATTGGCGCAACTGATTGCTGAATTGAGTGGCGCTAAATTGGGCTATTTGCCCGAAGCCAATAGTGTAGGCGCATGGCTTGCCGGCTGTGTGCCTCATCGAGGCGTTGAGGGTAAGGATACCTCCGTAGCGGGTCTGGATAGTTATGCCATGTTTAAGCAACAGTTAAAAGGTATGCTGCTCATGGGCCTGGAACCGGATCTGGATTCGCTGTCCGGTGGTCGTACACGCGTAGCATTGCAGGCCGCTGATTTTGTTGTCATGTTAGCCAGCTTCAAACCCGAACCAGGTTCTGTGGCCCATGATTGTGCTGACGTGTTATTGCCCATGGCTGCCTTCACCGAGACGGCAGGCACTTTGGTCAATTGTGAGGGCAACGTGC
>JAOUNW010000062.1 GCA_029880755.1 Gammaproteobacteria bacterium | reverse complement strand
CCGCCACGGATCAGGATAAAGTCCTCCTAAATCGGGTCAGAAAGACCCGTAAATACTACGATAAAGAATTATTTGAAAAGGCAAGAGATCTTGGCAGCGAATCGGAAACACCCATTTTCGTGGTTGGCATGCCACGCTCAGGCACAACACTGATAGAACAGATTATCTGCAGCCATCCCCAGGGCGCAGCTGCGGGCGAATTAAAGGAAATCGCGCATATAGCGGCCCAGGTCTTTCCTAGCGATTCGCTATCGGACTACGGCAAAGAATTACATAATTTCCTAAATAAGGACACAATCCGGCAATATACAGATAGCTATCTACAAGTACTTCAGAATAACCGGCAACATGCGAACCGCATCGTTGACAAGATGCCTGATAACTTTTTTCGTCTTGGCCTTATTAAATTACTATTTCCCAAAGCACATATCATACACGCCATACGAAACCCGCTGGATACGTGTTTATCTTGTTATTTTCGGCCTTTTACTTTCGTATACTGGACCTATGACCTTAAATGGATAGGTGCCCGTTATCGTTTTTATCGAGAAACTATGGAATATTGGAAAAAGATATTGCCCGCAAATACCATTATTGATGTCGATTACGACAAACTGATTGAAAATCCTGCCATCCAAACCCGGAGAATTATCGAGAGCATTGGCCTACCTTGGGACGAGCATTGCCTTGAGTTTTACAAAGAACAAAGAGCCATCACAACAGAGAGTGTATGGCAAGTTCGCCAGCCTATCTATACCAGTTCAAGCAAGCGATGGATGAACTATGCGCCGTACCTGGATGCGCTCGCCAGTGAATTAAGTAACTATCTTCAGCCGGAAGACATAGAGATCCTTAAAAACCACGGCATTATGACTACAACACGTAAATGGGGATGGAAAAATCTGAGGAATGTTCTTGCGAAATAGATAGGCCGCCTCTATCAATAATCACGCAATACAGATAACTGTTACTAAACGGAAATTTCTCCCCACTTTATACTCTTTTTTTGATGATGTCTGATTAAGAAAACCGCTTTAAGTCTTAGCCGACGGCCAACTCAACACGAGCTACAAAGCTTATCGTCGACCACTTATACATCCGGGAGAAAAATCATCTCCAGATAAGTTCTATAGTGCCGTAACTGCTGAGGAACTATTTTTACATCGCGCAGAGATTTGGATAGGAGGAATGCCCCTTCAATTAAAATAATAAACTCGTCAGCCAACGAAGGTAGGTCTACGTTGCGCCTGGCAGGATAATTCGCGGCGATGACTTTCAGTCGTTTTAGCAATTCCTGTCTCCAGGTAAGAAATACGTTATTAATCGTATTTTCGACATCTTCGTCAAAAAGTTGGGCTTCGTGAATATAAGTTGCTAACAAACAACCCGGATACGGTTCCGCCAGTCCCGCAAACAGCTCTTCATAGAGACCGATAAAGATCAGCAGTTGCTGTAAAGGATCATTACTAAGACGCTCCCCCCTCGCGAGCGCCTCATTAAAATAGTCCATATCAGCCTGCGCATAACGAACGATCAAGGCCGTCGCAAGGTCTTGCTTGTTTTTAAAGTGATGAAAAAATGCGCCCTTGGTCACCCCAAGAGATTCAATGACCTTATCCACGGACACACCGGAAAACCCTCGGCTAAGCACCATGGCCTGGGCCGCATCCAAAATCTTTTCCCGTGTTTCAACGCCTTTCCTCGACACGCCGCCCTCTCTGAAATCCAAACCGCAAAAACTAACACATACTGTATAGTATGTGTTTTTCAGAGAATTTCAACCCATGAATCCACTTATATAATAAAATAACAATAGAATACAGTAGGTTATAGATAAAATAAAAACATACCGTTTGGTATTGACTTTTTCGCTCGATGCGCCTAACCTAGAACATACCGTTTGGTATGTTCTTTATCACCTAATAGGAGGCACATCATGGAAATACTGGCGACGATCACACTAGCAACCATCCCGGCATTTTTGCTGCTGGACTTTCTGATTCAAAAACGCAAATTCAACAAACCTCGGTACTGGCGCCTGCAAGGGTTGCTGGTCACCGGGGCGATCTTTTACTTCACAGGCGAGATAGGGGTTTTCTGGGGCACCGTTACGGAGGGCTATAGCTTGTTGAATCTAAGCGGGCTCGGGATTGCCGCCGGCACTGTCATCGGCATCCTGGTTTATGAGTTGGTCCACTACTGGTACCACCGGGCTGCCCATACCTGGAACTGGTTGTGGTTTGCCGGCCACCAGATGCACCATAGCGCCGAAAGCCTGGATGCCTTTGGCGCCTACTACCTGCACCCGTTTGACGCGGCGATGTTTACGACATGGGGGAGCCTGGTGTTTTTCCCGCTGCTGGGTGTGGCCCCGGAGGCCGGCGCCATTGCGGCCCTATTCCTCACCTTCAATGCCATGTTTCAGCACGCCAACATCAAAACACCCCATTGGCTGGGTTACCTGATTCAGCGCCCTGAGAGTCATACCATTCATCACGGCCGCGGTATTCACCGGTACAATTACGCCGACCTGCCACTGTGGGACATGGTATTTGGCACCTTCCGCAACCCCCGCTCTGTCGAGGGGCAGGAAGTGGGCTTTTACAATGGTGCCTCTACCCGTATCCCGGCCATGCTGATCGGCAAAGACGTATCCAAGCCCGTGGCTCCGGAACGGGAACCAAATGAGGTATTTTTTCGTCATTCTAATTAAGTGGAAACACTTCAGACGAAACCGGAACCCGACATGATCACAACAGCCACCAGATTTGCCGGTAACATTCTTGAACAGGGCTATGCGCGCGAGGCCGGCAGGCTGACGCGCATCGCCCTGCCATTGATCATGGCTTCCCTGGTGAATATGAGCATCGCCATTACCGATGTGATCATGATGGGCTGGCTGGGGCCAACTCAATTGGCTGCGGGTGCCGTAGTCAGCGATTTCTATTCTTTGTTCTATTACCTGGTTGCCGGTGTCATTGCCGCAATTTCACCACTGATTTCCCAGGCCCGTGGCGCGGGAAATTTAGATCATGTGCGCAGCATTACCCAGCAGGGATTCCTGGTGGGAATTCTGTTGGCCATTCCCGGTGGCTGGATCGTGTATCACTCAGAATTTGCGCTGCGCACAATAGGCATTGCCGACAACATTATCACCATCAGCGTTCCTTATGCCCAAATGATGGCATTCACTTTTGTTGCCATGATGGCGTTTAATGTCATGCATTATTTTTTGGCGAGCCATGAAAAAAGCAGAATCATATTTCTGGCCACGCTATGCGGCATGCCCATTAATGCATTAGGCAACTATATCTTTATGTTCGGACATTTCGGCTTCGACGCCATGGGTCTGGCCGGAGCAGGGCTGTCATCAGTCATTACTGCGTGCTTCATGTTTCTCGCCGTTTTGGTATATGTCATCCGATATAAGGCATTTAAATCTTATAGCTTGCTAAGCAAATGGCGAGATCAACAGAATAACTATATCCCTGAGCTTATTCATATTGGAGTTCCCATAGGTGTAGCCAACCTGGGACAAATGGGTGTGTTCCTTTTGTCCACGGTGACTATGGGGGTGTTTGGCGCAGAAGTACTGGCTGCACATGCCGTCACCTTACGCATGGCCGGTGTGGTATTCGCAATACCAACGGGGTTCGCGCAGGCAGCCACAGTGCGCATCTCTTTTGTCTTGGGTGCTCAAGAACACGATTCCCTGTTCCGGATTATGCGCACGGCTTTGGCTATCAGTATTACACTTGGCACCATAATGCTGGTAAGTCTTATTGCCTGGAATGTACAAATCACTCATGGGTTTCTGGGATCTGATATCTCCGTAGCGATTCTTGCGCAGGCAACGTTGTTTCTCGCAATACTCGCCATTAACCAGCCCTTCAGCAATCTTGGTGTTGTCGGCTCCGGTATTCTGCGTGGCTTCAAGGATACACGCACGCCGATGTTGTGCTCCCTCACCGGCTTTTGGGGTATCAGCTTTGTCGGCGGATGGTCATTGGCCTTTTTGTTCAACGCAGGCGGGCTCGGTATCTGGATTGGATTGACCTCCGGCACCATCGTTTACGGTTTACTGGTTGCTTACCATCTGTACCAACGTTTCGCCCCGCGTTCTCAATTAATGGGAACGATTGCTATAGCAGGCGCTTAAGTCACAATTCAAAACACTAACATTGACGCAGGCACGTCAATCGTATTGATTAGTACTACCAACAAGGGGGCTATGTCCCTGTATGATTGCTTAATTTTTCTTTTATTTTCTCAGCTATCACGTCATAGGGCCGGTAACCGACACATAGGACTTCAGCCATATCACCATCCTGCCATATTACCGTGGGGAATCCTGTTACGCCGGCTTGCCGGGTCTGAATAAAGTGGCTTCGCGTATCCTGTTTTAGCTTGTCTGACTGAAAAAGCACCATGAATTCGTTTTTATCAACGGCAAAAGGTACTGTCAGTTCCGCCAGCACATCCGCCTGAGTGACGTCCTTACCCTCCGTATAAAACACTTTTTGGATCGCTGAAAAATAATCAAGCGTGGCCTTTGGGTTAAGCTTACCGAAAGCGAGTACTGCACGGCTGGCAGGTTCCGTGTCGTAAATAAAGCCTTCCGGCAGCGCTTCTTCAAATTTAAAATGCTGGCCGGTAAGACGATTAACCTCCTGCCAATGATGCAGAATTTCCTCTCGCATGGATTTGGATAAAGGTTTTGCTGTTCCCGGCCGAAGGCCTCCGAGATTTAAGGCGATTCGGAATCTACCTTCGAACTCCTTCTTGATTTGGGTAATGACCGGCGAAAAGCCCCAGCACCAGGAACACATGGGATCAGCAAAGTACCATAAAATCAGAGAGTCATCGGTATTTGTCATGCTTTATCTACCATGTTCGCTTCCTTGTGAGGATGGCATTAGATTTGATGGCTCGAGATTAACGTAGTATTGGGTATATTAGCAAAAACTGGTATCTGGCCCGGGTTTTCGCTAAATGTTATTCAGACCCATACTTATACATATCTCTAAGAGTTACGACAGCTTCTCCAGCTTTATAAAAACAATATAAAGAAATAAACGAAATTATAACTACTTTTATAAGGTTCCATACTTTATTAAAGTTCCATATCTCATTTTTCTTATATTTATCTATTATCAACCCGCTCAGATAAAATCCTACAAATGATGTTACAAGATACAACAATAGAATAATCGCCTTAAATCCCACCGATTATTTCCTCATTATTCATTGTTTGTCCTTGGGTATCTGATTGTCTTGATTATTATTGGATGTAGAACATCATTAGAGTCTAATTCCATTACTCGGGTCTTTTGTTCTCACATAAATTATTATCTGTAAGGTCTAGTCTGCTACATCTGGTGATGATGCCCTGTCCATGGACTTGTAACCCTTCGTGGAACGAAATCTGAGTCTCTCGCCATCCAAAACAAGCTCCACCCTTCGTGGGTCATTTATTTTAATCTCCTCCAGACATTTATGAAAAAAACATAGATTATTCTCACTTAGTGGCTTATCAGGATCATATTCAAAGCTGGCAAAAAAGGAATGGAAATCCCCTCCTTCTATTCTGTAACCACTTGCCAAGTATTCGACAGTAATCTCAGGCAACAGGGGTGGTGAATAAAAATCATCACCTATTTCAAATGTCTTGTTCTGCGAGTTAAAGTATTTTTCCAGTATATAATTACCTTCTTCAAGCCTTGCTTTCGTACTGTTTATAAATCGAAATTGGCTCTTATTCGTTAAGCAGCCTGTTTTTCCTTTAACTTTCTTAATATTTTGCGCATGAGTATATGCGATAATCTTACCACTAACCCCGTCTCTATACTCTGACGCTAGCTCCAATAGTACGTGGTCCATAGTAACCCCTAGCTCTCTACCTCCCCTATCTCTGAGGGATACCCCTTTATCTATCTTTCCGTTGTGCACATAGTGGGCCTGAATAATCACTGGTAACTCAATACGAAACCAGTCTTTAATCGACTCTTTGCAGATTACGTAGACTCCATCGTTGAGAGAAACCAGTATTTTACCATTTGGCATATCTCTAACATTAGCTGGACCATCAATTACCGAGCCTCCCTGCACCTGGGGAGCCAGCAGTAAAAAGATTAGACCTATCCAGCGTAGCATCATTCGCTATCCATTTTATTCTTTGTTAAGGCATGTTGAACTAATAAGATGAATATCGTCATTACAAAGAACGCACTTGCATTTTTACCTGACCTAAAAATAAACCCAGCTAGTTGGCCAGAGCCATACAGTTCATACCCTGCGCCCAAAAGCATTAGATATATTGCGCTCCCTAGCCAGGTTCCGGCCATCGATGCGACAATACATATAAGGGACAGAGTCTTTCTAAAGAATGCATACATCACAATTCCGACTGAGAATCCAAGAGTTATAATTAATATAAATCCACTTCCCAATACATTACCAAACAACCCTATATTAGCGATCCAAACGAGCACCCCCGCAATAATCCCCACCAATGCGTTGCGAATTATTTTATCTTTGGAGCGTTCCTCAAAATGGGTAAGCGCTGAGAAAATTATGCCCACCCCCAGTCCATAGGCCAGCGCTTGGCGGAAGATGTTATCCGTCGGGAAAAGCCTCGCCTTGTAACCCACATTGGCAGGATTCTCTCCAGTTAAGACGTCAAAAAGACTAGACATAACAATACCCATCTCACTGCCTAGTTGAGATAAGCTTGGCGCAGAACTTAGGATTATCTCTCCAAGACCCTGACCAGCTATAACTGCCAATGCGGCTATCACTGCAGTCCCGATAAATTTCAACAATAAATGTTTAGCACCACCCTTCGCCTGATTTAATGCGTTCTCAACCAAGCTTAGCGCATGTACGGTTGTAAGAGTCCAAACTGTGGCAATCAATCCAAGTAGCATCGTAGTTGCCGCATAACTATTAACACCGAATACTGTGCTATGTCGCTCCCCAGCAATAAATTCGATATAGACAGCGATAACCACGAACAGTGCGCTGATTACTACCCCGAAAAATTCGATATAACGCGATGACGCCAAATAGCCCAACCCAGGTACCGCACCAATCAGGAATCGCCTCCTACCTTGTGACATTCCTCTAAGTGATTCGATTAATGGCGCGGGAGATTCTTTCAGATGATAAGACTTTTGTCTTCTATTTAGCGCGATTAACTTCAAAAGAATAATAATAACGGCGCCCAATGAGACAAATCTCATCCATTTGAAGGTTTTTTGTTGTATCTCAGAACCCGTGTAAAATCTCTGTAGTTCTTGTGAACCAAACAGACCAATATATTCCCCCCCCAGGGTAAAGCGATGTACTGACTTGGATTTACTATCGACCACCAGCAAATCATCTGCTCGTGCCAATACATCTACAGGATCCATCGGAAACGGCTCATAGACTAGATCATGCTGTTCAGTATTAATATCAAGCATCACTACTTGCCCGCCGTTAAGTCGCGGCCCGAGGTTAACAAAATAAATCTTGTTTTTGTTGCGCGAAACACGTCTAGGATAGATATACCTTCCCGTCCCTTCTGACACAGCATCAAATGCCCTATCGAATACTCCATCCGGGAACAGAACCACTAGTCTGTGATTATCGGTATCTGCGACATACAATCTATTCTCATAGAAATCCATGCCTAGCGGGTAGGTAAAAGGTTGAGCACCGGCATATTTTGAGTTTGGGTTAGCCGTAACTGGTAAACGCAATGTCTTAGTAAGGCGCTTTTCATGATCCCATATTTCCAGAGTGTGATGCACCGTGTCTGTCAAATACAACACATCCTTAGATGGGTCTCGTGATAACCCGAATACGCGAGCGTCGGTTACAAAGGGAGATGGTTTGCGTGGAAATAATTCTTTCAACTTCCCTTCTCGGCTGACATGCCAGATTTCCTGCGACCGCTCCAAGCCGATATACAGGTCTCCCCCGTCCGTTTCCGTAATATCAGCTAATGGCTCATGGATTCCCAACTCCTTTGTATTAAAGCGATTCTGAATTGCACCGTCCTTGGATAGCGCCAACACCCACTGGTCCGATATTAGATAATAGCGATCAGCTGACACAGAAATGAGCCGAGATGGGCCTTTTATTCTTGCGACCTCGCTCGCTGACCAGACCGAGAAAAAAGAAAGGAATAAAATTGTCCCTATACCAAAAATCGCTTTGACCGATTGATTGATAAACCACCTCCCTTATTTTAAAACCGGGGTCAGATCACAGTTTTTTCTAATATACGTCTAGAATATTAATTAATATAGTAAGACATTGACTGTTCTTCAATGTGCGGGCGACCCGGTAGGCAGGGACGAGTCTATGGTTGGTCATCAAGACATAGGCGTGCACATAGCAGAGGTTAAGTATTGCGACTTCCTGCAGGATATCGAGATAACGCCGGGTGTCTGCCTTGTCAAAGAAACAGAGTTCACGGTTGTTGCCACGCTGGATGACATGCTGGGGAATGCCCGGCAGTGTGAAACGGGGTTTACGCGCCATGTTCACCTCCTTGTGAGAATGGCATTAGATTTAATGGTTCGAGGTTAACGCAGTATTGGGTATATTAGCAAAAACTGTGATCTGATCCCGGTTTTCTCACAGGGAAATAAGGAAAGGTGATTGCCTATTTTTTAATCCCTCTGAACTACCCCGCATTCCACAGACACAGAGTTAAGCAGCCGCCTGCATTGTTTCATTCAGCAGTTAAAAGGGACGGAGGAATTAAACTTTAAGCATTTTTTCATTTACCTGCTTTTTTATCCCTTCGTCCCCTCTCTTTCTAATACACTCTTCGATTAATCCAAATCAAGGATTTTAGCCCGATATAACGGGTTTTCTAAGGATTTAGAGTAGCCGTCTGAGCTCTACGCGAAGACATCGGTTTGTAGTGCTATAATCAGTCTCACAAGCGGGACATTGGTTTTTGTTAAAACGATTATTTGCAGGATACAAACTTGGCAGTACACTCAAAACCTATCCAGAACTGTATTGATAAATTGTGTAGCCGAGGTTGCAGCGCGGTCCGGGATATCATTGCCGACTTGGAAGCAGGCAGAACACTGCCTGAAACAGCTTCGTTGTCACAGGAAGAATGCGCGGTCGTGCTGGAGGAACTAAAAGTAATCATGAAAGTCTACGACGAGCGCAGCTAGTTTCTAATTCTTAAGCACTTCTTCAAAATAATCTATCAAACGTTTTCGGTATTCCTGCTTGCCCGTTGCCTGGGTATGGGCGCCACCCTTTACCAGCCACATTTGTTTCGGTTCCTTGGCCGCATTGAAAAGACGTTGACCGTGATGCAAGGGCACAATGGGATCATTATCACCATGGATGATCAGAAACGGAATGGGGCTGATTTTATCCACGACTGCTAACGGACTGTATAAATCCGGCATGGTATAGGAAAGAGGCCACTGCAAGGGCCACGTCAACCAAAAGGAACTGAGTTTCTCCCGGGTGATCTTACGATAATCGGAGAGTGAGCTCTCCACCACCATAGCCTTAATCTGATCCCGATGGGTTGTATGTGCCACAGTAAATATCGCAATGGCACCACCCAGACTCTGGCCGAACACTATGATCTTATTCGGCGGAATATCTTTTCGGGCAACCAGGTAGTCCAACGCCGCACGGGCATCTTCGTGAACACCGTCAAGGTTTGCTTTTCCCTGTGAAGCGCCATAGCCCCTGTAATCGAGGAGGAATACATTGAAGTCCTGCTCAGGCAGCCAGTAAACGTTACCGATGTGCGTGCTGATGTTTTCAGCATTTCCATGTAAATGTAGCACTGTTGCCTTGGCCTGACCTTTTGCCGGGAGAAACCAGGCCTTAAGTTTCAAGCCTTCCCTGGTGGTTAAGGTCACCTGCTCATATTTGAGACCGATCTTGTCCGGCGTTAACACATAGGGCTTTTGCGGAAAAAACAGAAAGCCGGCACAGCCTGTGAGACCAAGGGCTACTATAACCAGCAGTAACCAACGCATTAAAAATATACCTGCCACGCGAGACTCATCTCCGTACGACCAGTTTTGAATTGGCGTTCTCGCGCAATATCAAGACGTAATGCATTTTGCTTTGTGATATTGATTCTTTGGCGCAGCGCTACTTGCGATACCGTATGATTTTCACCGGCAGCAAAACGTGTAGTTTGCCCGGTTATGCCCAGACGCCAACGGGGACCAAAATCGATAAAAGAACCAACGCTTGGCCCGGCACCTAACGCATAACTGTCTTCAAAGTGGCTGGTCGTCTCCAGTGTCGTCTCCAACATGCCGAATACCAGCATATTATCAAACATTTCATAGGTTAATCCCGCTCCGCCGTTGAGCCGATTCACCAATGTTTCCCCGCCTTCGGGAGTATATTTACGGCCACGGCCAACGTTGATGCGCCAGGACTTGGATTTTAGAAAACGATTGCGGGGAGAAAGTGAAACAATGTCCACTAGTTTAAGATCTTCCAACCGAACATTATTTTCGTTCTCATATTTGCGAAACTTAAAGGCAAAAAAATCAATTTGGGCACCACGCACATAACCGCCATCCGAATCCATAAGATCATGGTATGCCGGCCGCACTGTAAATTCCTGGAATTGAATCTCATCCTTTTCACCTGCACCAAAGGATAACCGTGCTGTTTCGTGACCCGCATCAGGGCGCACTTCCGGCACCGGCACATCCGGCGCCGCCTGGGTAATATCCAATTTACTTCTGGCGCTTAACAACGCCAACGACTGTCTCGCGGCATCATCACGCTCGCGTTTTCCTGACAATCGTTGATAATCCACAAATTCAAACGCCAGCTCCAACATATTTGCCCTGTCTTTTTCCGGCAAAGACACAAACTCATCACTGGTGAGCGCCTCCCGACTATCCGCAACCTTTCTGGCAATTTTCTGATTGTCGTCATCCATTAGTGACAGACGGTGGCGAATAATAGTACTACGAGCCGGGCGGTACACCACCTCCTTGAGCACTCCGGGTCGCTGCACCACTGCACGGACAGTGTCAGATGGAATGGCGTAAAAATCGAAATTCTCTGTCAGCGTCAACCCAGGTCGGGCGACTTCAAGCAATGACAACAGATGATAGGCACAATTCTCATCAAAGAAATAATAGCGGAAATAGACACTGCCTAACTCCCAGGAATGCATCAACAAACGGTCAATTTCCTCGGTGGTAAAATTAAGGCGATATTCCCAGACATCGCGATTTTCCAGATCATTGTAATCCTTTACCTTTATATAGTAGGGTGCTGTGGAAAACACCCCTGGATAGCCACCCATAAGCCCCTTGACGGCAAAGGCGATGCCATTCTCTTCGGTGGTGGCAGCGGCATAACTTAGCGTATAAGCCAGCAGGCGGGTGCGCTCATCCTGGTCTTTGGTATCGATACGCAACAAGGTATGTCCGAACATAGATGCAGGATTGTTAACGTACGAAGCGGGAAACACCAGTGTCAGCTCATAGGGATCGAGTGCATTACGCCATTCGTTAAAACGTTTACATGGCTGCTCCGGCATTCTTCGGGAATCAAAATGCAATTCCTGCTTTAGCCAGTGGTAACGGGAGACAAACGCGCATTGTGGGTTCTGTTGTTTATCAGTTTCCTGCAGATCAGAA
>JAOUNW010000127.1 GCA_029880755.1 Gammaproteobacteria bacterium | reverse complement strand
CAATACCGGTGTACCGGCAGCGTCAATTTTTATCGGTTCTGACTGTGTAAGCGCAAGGACAATATCGATATCATGAATCATGAGATCCATAATTACATCCACATCTGTGGAACGGTTTGAAAATATTCCTAATCGATGCGCCTCGATAAACTGGACGTCTTTCGCATTTTCCAGGAGCGCGCGGACGCCACCGTTGAATCGCTCCAGGTGACCGATTTGTAATATAGCGTTGTTCCGCCTGGCTAATGAAATCAACTCGACGGCTTCATTGCTGTTGGTGGCGATGGGCTTTTCCAGAAGCACATGAATACCTTTCTCAAGAAAGGGGCGCGCCACTTCCAGGTGATGTACTGTGGGTACAGCAATACTGACAGCATCGACCTGATCCAGGAGCGCGAGAGGATCGGTTACCGCCATGCAGCGACAAGCCAGCGCTACCGATTGGGCGCGCTTTCTGTCGCAATCAGCTACGGCAACAAGCGTTGTGCCTGGCATTTTTGAATAGATCTGGGCGTGATAATTTCCAAAATGACCCACACCCACTACACCAACACGCAATTTAGATTCCATGATATTGCCTCGGCCCGCTGGCAAGCAGGATAGGGCCTCGCTTCGTTAGGTGATGACAACTGAGGGACGATTGATCTGGTGTTTTTATACTCCCTTTTTTGTGAACAATAAAAGTGTTTTTTGTGGGTTGATATGTATCAACCAGTATAACTGTTTCGGTTTAATTCGATGTATTTTTTCAGGTTTATACCTTCTTCATGCATGTGTTGTTTCAGTTCAGGCAAGATATCCGATAACAATGATTTCAATACTCCGTCAAACCATTGATTAAATATCCGCAGGTTCCATCCAAAGTGAAGATACGCCTCGAAAACAGTTGAGCCACTTCCGCGGGCTGTGAAGTAAAAACCTCCGCGTATACCAGGAGTAACGCGATAGTGAATCTCCCGGTTAGGCACCACGTTTGTGACACGAAGCTTCAGCCGGTGTAACTCGCCATGCAGGTACTCCTCCACATAAAGCACCGCGCCCCGACAAATCATGTTTCCTTTGAGATAGCGGCATTCCACATGATCCGGATGCCATGAACGATAGTGTTTCGGCAGCTGCTCAAACCAGCGGAACAGTTCCTCCTGTGAGGTGTTGATCAGGGTTTTTTCTTCAAGAATTACCATGAAGCGACTCTGTCCTATTTTGTCGGAATGACGCGCATTATGAAAACAGGGTTACTGAAAACAAGGCAAATTTATCCGCGATGACGACAGAAGCAGGCAATCTTTACGGAAAATAAAAAGGCGGACCACAATTTAACGGTCCGCCTTGTTTGCACAGTCCTTGTGCCGACTGGTCTCCTCTTTTCGAGGTGAAATTAAAAACGGAATTCGTATTCGATAAGAAATTTCAGGGTGCCGTCTGGCGCGGCGTCGGTGAAACCAAACAAGTAGCCCAATTCATACACCCACTTGCTACCGTCGGCTTGCTTGGCGAACTCCCCGCCAATGACAGGGCCGGCGCGTTGATCGGTGTTGTCACGGGAATCCAGGTTGTCCCATTTGCCGAGATCGCCATAGATTTCCAATGCCGGCTCAAACTTTGGATTGTAATGCCACTTGGTGCGCCAGGCATAACCAAAACCGGTGCCGCTGGCGGCATTGGAGCCGACCTCGTGTTCCCAAATAAGATTCATTGTGTGGGAAAAGCCGCCGGTGGGTTTTTCCATGAGTAGTTTGGCTTCTACTTTGTCCGGTGTATTGGATTCATGTGTCAGTTCATATTCCAGGTAGACACCGAAATCCACGAAGTATCGGCCTTGGTCCGTAAGCTGGAAAATATTTTCCCAGGCAGTGGCTTCCCATTCCAGCTCATTATCAGGTTGTTCTTCTTCGATTTCGCCGAAGACGGAAGTGAACCATTTTTCTGTCACACCATAACCGAATTCAATTTTGTATTTTTCCTGGCTGTCTTTTGCAGGATCGTCATCGTCCGTTGTGTGGCCGCGCAGCTCCAGTTCCGCTTCACCCAGTTCCACATACGGTGAATAAATTTTGTGCGTCGCCGAAGCAGTGCTGGGAGTCAGCAAGCTGCCGACAGCGAAGGTCAGCAGAATAACCACGGCCGCTGCAGTCATTGGGCGTCCGGCGGATTGGCCGTTAACCCAGCGCATCAGGCCGCCGATAACCAGAAGCGTCACAACATAAAACACCAGCTGAATGCCCATGGGGCGGTCAATGTATCCGATCAGTGTATGCAGTACGCTTCCCAGTACGCTCTGCTGAGACAAGATCCAGGAAGTGTCCCACAGGTTGTAACCCAGCGCCGGTAATACGTCCGCCTGCACCAGATAGGCAGCGGCTTGTGCCGCCAGGCCGGCAGCCAGTACCAGTAACATGATTGCAGTCACACTAAATAGATGACGCATCGGAATACGCATGAGACCGGAATAGAGCGCAACGCCAACGACAACACCTAGCGCCGTGCCCATGGCGCCACCAGCAGTCATTTGGGCAACAGACGTGCCGGAGGCAAATTGACCGTACAGGAACAACACCACTTCCGCGCCTTCGCGCAATACTGCCAGGCCGACCACAACGGCGAGCGCATAAAGGGGCAATTCGCCAGAGCCGACTTTACTGCCCATGTTTTTTACATGTTGAGTCAGTTCCGCCGCGTGTTTGCGCATCCAGACGTTGTGCCAACCGAGCATGATAACGGCAGCCAACAAGATGATGGCATTGAGTAGCTCTTGCCCCAAACCTTCAGCGGCGGCACCGATAGCATCGGTAAGCAGCGCAATAATGATTGCACCCAAAATGCCTGCGCCCAAACCCATGGCGATCCAGCGTTTGTTGCCATTGAGTTCGCGCGTGGCAGCCGCCACTAGGCCGATTACCAGGGCCGCTTCCAGAACTTCACGAAAAACCAAAATTGCAGTGCTTAACATGTTCTCAACTTCCTAATGTAGTGTTATCTATTTAACGATGATGTGACCTTGCGCTGTGGCCATATTGAACTCTCCAAAAAAGGCATATTTGCCAGGTTTCAGCGGGCCTATAAACACAACGCCTTTGCTGTTCCCTTGAATAATCTTTTCGCGATGCAGCTCATAACTTTCAAACTCTTCCGGCGTCGGGTCCAGGTTCTCGATAATGAACTTGACCTTGGTGTTGGCAGGAATAGTGACCTCCGCCGGATTAAATTTATGATCCTTGATTTTTATCGTGACACTTTCATCGGCCTGCACGGCGAACGCCGACAGCGCCAAAATGGATGAGGCCAAAAGGCTGATAATCGAGTGTTTCATTTCAATTTCCTCTGTAAAGGTATTTGGTTAATACAAATCGGTTGATCAGGAATTGCTGATATTCTATCCCTATCCAAATCTAAATGCAAATCATTCTTATTTGCATTTAGACTAATTCTTAGGGTTATGTGTTGGGGTAGGCCTTGTAGCACTCCGCGGAAAAAGGGGTGTTAGGGGTAAAATTAAATCGACTGCACCGTGGGTGATCTCGATCTATAGAGGCACTCACAAGAATTCCGCCAAATATCGCTTTATTTCAGAAAAATAATTGATTCCAATCACTTAATAACCACAACGATCTTGACGTTATATGCGCCATGGTCTTTATTATAACTTTTAATATATGGTTATTTGCAACTTAAGAAAAATGGGGGCCAAGCAAGGCAGGTCATTTCATTCCTCGGCTTAGATTCTAATCAGAGATGTAGCTATTCCGCCGTTAGGTGTTCTACATTTACCGGTAAAGGAATTGCATTAGTAGACAGGGATAATTATGCAGCATTGTTTGTTAGCTTTTTTGCGTTTTAGGGGTCTGCTGAAACGAAAGCTTCCGGCTTTACCTTTCATGGCCGTTATGGCGCTGATTGCCATGGGGGCCGTTTCCAGTTCGCCGTACTTACCCGGTAGCGCTCTTTGGGTGGCGGACCACAAGAATATTTTCCAGGTCGATCCCTATACGAACACCGTCATTAACGGTGCATCCCTGCCTTATGAGATTGCCGATATCGCCGCTGACCCGGCCGATGCTTCCCTTTGGGTATTGGCCCAGCGGCATTTATATAAATTCGATGATCACGTTTATCAAACTTTAGAACAGGATCTGGTCAATACGCATCCAAATCTTGCGAGTCCGGATTACATAGCCTTGGATGCAAGCGATAGCAGCATTTGGGTTGTTGCAAAGGGCAACGCAGCCCACCTGGATCAACAAGGGAATTTTCTGACTATTTGGGAATCTCGTTATGGCGGTTCTATCGATTATCTTGCCGTCGACATGGACAGTTCTCTATGGTTGTTGAATCAAAACCGGTTGCTACGGGTTACCAGCTCAGGCAGCGTTATGGTGGATGAGGATACATCGCTTTGGTTGAGCTCCGCTAACCGGATTCTGGTGGACTCCCTGGGCGATGTGATTTGGCTGGCCAACGACAAAGAGCTTGTACGCATCGCTACATCAGGTGGCAGTTTGTCGCCGACACCGGTTCCTGTTACTGATCCTGCCGGGATTCAGGACATCGCGCTTAATAGTATTACCGGAATGCTATATGTTGCCACCAATAATAACTTATTCCTCTATGATCGAAATGGTACGTTGCAATCAACTATACTCATTCCTATCCAACTCAGACCTGTCGAAAGAGTGGCAGTGGATGCCGTTACCGGAAATGTGTGGTTAGGTACAAAGAAAGCGGCATTTAATATTTCCGCAGACGGCCAGATAGTGGCCGAAATACCGGTTAATAACGAACTTGAGGCCATTACTTCAACATCAGCCTCAGCAATACCCTCACCCGTTATAGAACTGGAAACACCTCAGGCAGGGAGTTTGATCAATGACGCCAGGCCACCCATTCAGTTAAGGCTTTCTGGGCAATGTGGACTGACCCAATGCGATCCGGGTAGTACTTATTATGAGCGACTCAGTTTAGATGTCCTGCTCAACGGCACATCGATAGGTCATGCCTTTCAGGTTAACGGGCAGGATGCTGCCTACCTGCCACTCGTTGCCTTACCAGAAGGACTGAATACCATACAGGCCCAGGCAATTGATGTCTTTGGTCATGCCTCCAACAAAGTGTTTGCCAGTTTTATTGTCGACTCCATACCACCTGTATTTGTCTCCCTCTCTCCAGCCGATGGTGCGCTTGTGGCCGCCACCGAAGTTGTAATCTCGGGTAGCGTGGATGACGTCACCGCAAATGTCGCATTAAAAGATTTAGATCAACTGGGCGGCACAGTGATTCGGCAAGACCCCCTGGATTTTGCCTTCTCGGTTCCCTTGGTGCCGGGAGAGAACAATTTTGTCTTAATGGCGACCGACCCGGCGGGAAATACTGTTGAGCAGACACTGCAATTGATGCTGGATATTCCGCTAACACTCACCGTGTTAAGCCCGGCCAATAATGCCATTATTAACGGTGCGGCTGTGGATGTAACCGGTTTTGTGGAAGGACTTCCCGGCAGAACCGTTATGGTGAATGGTGTGCCGGCATTCATTAATCCGGATAACAGCTTTATCGCCGCCAACGTGCCATTAACTTCTGGCCTGAATGAACTAGTGGTTAGTGCCAGCGATCCCGTCGGTAAAACCAAAAGTGTTGGG
>JAOUNW010000012.1 GCA_029880755.1 Gammaproteobacteria bacterium | reverse complement strand
TAACTGAACCGTGGTTCTCAAGGCAGCGATCAATAGTGTCGGGCCAATACGTAGCTTCAGAGGCCAGGATAACAATGCCAACACTAATACCAGACCACCAGCTAACACCAGATCCAGCGGACTTAACGCGATCACTGTCATGAGACCGCCTCTACCCTGCCACTGATAATACGAAAATGGCGGTTGCTTACACGGCTGATTTGCTGACGGTCATGACTGACCCACAATACCGGTGCCTTGTGTGCGGCCCTGTAATCCTCAATCAGTTGTTCCACTCTGGCAACATTATCCGGATCCAGGCTGGCCGTGGGTTCGTCCAACAATAGCGCTTTAGGCCGGCCACTTAGCAAACGCAGTAATGCCAAACGCTGTCGTTCACCGGTGGAAAGTCGTGACACCGCCCAGTCAGCGACCTGCGGTTCGAACATCAACTGATGCCATTGCGTTATGTCGATCTGCCCGAAATGATCACCTACCCGCTCACTCCACCAGAAGCTCTCTGCCGGCAACATGCCTACCTGCCCGCGCCATTGCGGCGCGTTCATAGACTGGCAGGCGATCTCGTCCAGATATACCTCGCCTTCGTGAGGATCCAGATCCGCTATCACTCTCAACAACAGCGTCTTGCCGGCACTCGAGGAACCGGAAAGACAGACACATTCACCAGGCTCTATTGTCAGCGTCACCGGCATCAGACCGTTTCGCTGGATATTTTCAAGCCGTAATCGACTCAATTTCCGTTCCTCTTTCACACTACCGAATATAACACTCGCGAAGCGGCCTATGATAAAGTATGTTTACACTGGTAACTATCAAAACATTGGGGGACAAGCACCCATGACAGACTGCCTGTTTTGCAAAATGGTTTCAGGAGAAATTACACCGGATACGGTTTATGAAAACGATGACGTGCTGGCCTTCCGGGATATCAACCCCCAGGCACCCACCCACATTCTGGTAATCCCAAAACATCATATTGCCACGATCAATGATCTGAGTGATGAAGTCGGCACACTTATTGGAAAAATGTTTCTGGCGGTCAAAGACATTGCCGAAAAAGAAGGGTTAAGCGAGCGTGGTTACCGTACAGTAATGAATTGCAATGCCGACGCCGGACAGACTGTATTTCACATCCATCTGCATCTAATGGGTGGAAGAGCCATGAGCTGGCCTCCGGGTTAGTCTTTATTTTATAAATCCTGCTAAACAAAAGCGCCCGTGCAACCGGGCGCTTTTGTTTTTATCCTGACAAGAAAACTATCTAAAAAGGTATGTCATCATCAAAATCATCGGCTGATGTGGCAGCCGCCATGGGCTGAGATACGGAAGATGATGCCTGCGAGTTATCGCTGTAATCCATGGCGCCGGCACCTGCACGGGAACCCAGCATTTGCATTTCATTGGCAACTATTTCCGTGGTGTATCGGTCCTGTCCTTCCTTATCCTGCCATTTACGAGTCTGCAAACGGCCTTCAACATAAATCTGCGCGCCCTTCTTAAGGTACTCACCGGCAATTTCCGCCAGACGCCCGAAAAATACTACTCGATGCCACTCTGTTCGTTCCTGTTTTTCACCGGTATTGCGGTCTTTCCAGGATTCCGAGGTTGCCAGCGAAACATTGGCAACAGCCGCGCCATTGGCGGAATATCTGACTTCTGGATCTTTGCCGAGATGACCTACGAGAATGACTTTATTGATACCACGGGACATAGTGCCTCCTGTTCTATTGGGTTAAAGGATCATCCGCGAAGTACTTGCCTTAAGAGATTTACACTCCTTCGCGGGGCGGTCGGCAGTGTACCCGGAAAAAAATTTTTGAACAATTATTTTATTTTCAAGGAATATTAACCACCAAAATCCGCAATTTAACAGGGTGCTGATAAATTAAATAATCATATACTTATAAACTGATCATGACTTAGGCTGTTACTGAGTAGTCTTCAAGCTCTGCCGGTTCAAACACACTATCATCCACAGTTAAATACGCGACACCCTCATCTGCGTTCACAACCGCCTCGGTTACGCCCGGTAATGTGCTTAATCGTTTGGCGATTTCCTCTGCCTTCTCGGGTGCCTGGCGGCCGACCGTTACCGTCCTGGTACTTAATAGTCTGGGCATTTTCATAGTAAACGCCAAAACACACCAGGGAATCAGAATTAACCCGCTAAATAAAAACACCGTGTGCAGACCCCAGGCACCATAAACCGTGCCACCAGAAATACCACCGACAAAGGCGCCAAAAAATTCAAAGGTGCTGTAAACCCCCAGGGCCGCACCCTTGTTTCTCGCCGGTGCTGTCCTGGATACCAGGGAAGGTAAAGACGCCTCCAGAAAATTAAAAGCAACAAAAAACAGAAACAGGCCCGCCACAACACCGATGAAGTTTTTGTATTCAAAAAAGAGAAACAACTGTGAAACCAGTAACAACAAGACAGCGCCCGAAAAGACCTGGCGCATAATATTTTTTCGGTCCGCCAACAAAACAAAGGGGGCCATAACTACCACCGATGCCAACAACACCGGTACGTACAACTGCCAATGACGCTCCAGGGGTATCTGGGCGTAAGTCACCAACACTTTTGGCAAGGCGACAAACAGAGCCATCAGAACACAATGAAGCATAAAAATTCCGACGTTAAGCCTGATCAATTGCGGGTGGCGCAACACACCGGAAAATGCCTCCCAGGACAACGCCTTATGGGTTTTCATGGTAATCGCCGTGGGCACCCACAGAAACAGCACCGGCAAAGCCAGAATCACTGCCACTGCCGTCAGCCAGAAAATTCCCGGCACGCCAAGGCGGCTGCCCAATATCGGACCGAGCAACAGCGACACCATAAATGAGCCACCTATGGTAATGCCGATAATAGCCATAGCTTTTGTGCGCTGATTGTCCCGGGTCAGATCAGCGGTTAATGCCAACGCCGCCGAGGCGATGGCACCCGCACCTTGAAGCGCCCTGCCAATAATGACGCCGTGGATACTATGCGAAAGAGCCGCCACGACGCTGCCCAGGGCAAATACTAATAACCCCAGGGCAATGACCGGCTTGCGACCGAAACGATCTGAGGCGGCACCCAAGGGAATCTGGAACAAGGATTGTGTCAGGCCGTAAATACCCAGGGCCAATCCCACCAGAAACGGGGTGTGGCCAGCCAAGGACTCTGCATACAGCGAAAATACTGGTAGGATCAGAAAAAGCCCTAACATACGTAGGGCAAAAATACCGGCCAACCCGCTCACTGCCCGACGCTCGGCCGGATTCATGGGGTACCGCTTTATCTGCATAATACTCCTGGGTGTGATAGCAATCTCGCGAACCAGACACACAATTACTGGCTAATTTTGCCTGGGTGCCCGGAAACCGCGTATAGTATCAGGTTCCCCAAAATCCGAGAAAAGCAATGAATTACATCCGCATTCGCGGGGCACGTACCCACAACTTACAGAATATTGATGTCGATTTACCGCGAGATAAGCTGATTGTCATTACCGGAATATCCGGATCCGGCAAATCCTCCCTGGCATTTGACACCCTCTATGCGGAAGGCCAACGGCGCTATGTGGAGTCCCTTTCCGCCTATGCCCGACAGTTTTTGTCGCTCATGGAAAAACCCGACGTTGATTTGATAGAGGGGCTGAGCCCAGCAATCTCCATTGAACAAAAGGCAACCTCCCACAATCCACGATCGACCGTGGGCACGGTAACTGAAATTCATGATTACCT
The DNA here is from genome assembly GCA_029880755.1 of Gammaproteobacteria bacterium. GTDB lineage: Bacteria > Pseudomonadota > Gammaproteobacteria > Acidiferrobacterales > SZUA-150 > JAOUNW01. The sequence continues at coordinate 18,003 of JAOUNW010000012.1, read as the reverse complement.
GAGGCTGCTTTATGCCCGCGTCGGTGAACCAAAATGTCCTGAGCACGATGTCACCCTGGAAGCGCAAACTGTCAGCCAGATGGTTGACAACATCATGGCCTTGGGGGAAGGGGCCAAACTATTGCTACTGGCACCACTGGTGCAGGATAAAAAGGGTGAACATCTACATATATTGGAAAGCCTGCGCGTACAGGGTTATGTCCGTGCGCGCATTGACGGCATCGTCACTGCATTGGATGAAATATCGCCGCTCAAGAAAACCCATAAACATACTGTTGAGGCAGTAGTCGACCGGGTCGTGATCAAAAGTGGCCAGGAACAGCGTTTGGCGGAATCGTTTGAAACGGCCCTCGATCTGGCAGACGGACTGGTCAAGGCAGTCCGCCTGGATGATGAAGGCAATGCCGCAGAGGAGATTTTATTCTCGGCCCGCTATGCCTGTCCCCACTGTGGTTACAGTCTGCCTGAACTGGAACCACGATTGTTCTCTTTCAACAACCCGGCAGGTGCGTGCCCAACTTGCGATGGGCTGGGTGTTAAACAATTTTTTGATCCCGAACGCGTGGTCAGCGATCCCACCCTGCCTCTACCCATGGGGGCAATCCGCGGCTGGGATAGCCGTAATGCATTCTATTTTCAAATGCTCCAGTCTCTGGCGAAGCATTATAAGTTTGATCTGGATACACCTTTTGAGGAACTGCCAAAAAAATTCCGTCATATCATTCTTTACGGAAGTGGAGAGGAGTTGATTAGTTTCATCTATCATGGTGACCGCAACTCCAGTTATCGCCGCAAACATCCCTTTGAGGGCGTCATTCCCAATATTGAACGGCGCTACAAGGAAACGGAATCCAACAGCGTGCGAGAAGAGTTGGCAAAATATCTAAGCAACCAGCCCTGCGAGTCATGCGGCGGCAGTCGCCTGCGCACCGAGGCACGAAATGTATTTATTAACAAGCGACCATTACATGAAGTCAGTCAGTTTTCCATAAGAGGCGCCTACCAATTCTTTTCCGATATGCGCTTAAGCGGCCATCGAGCCCAAATTGCAGAGAAGATTATCAAAGAGGTCAACAGCCGATTAGGTTTCCTGATTAATGTCGGCCTGGACTATCTCAGTCTTTCCCGATCCGCGGACACGCTGTCCGGCGGCGAAGCCCAGCGTATTCGTCTGGCTTCACAAATCGGTGCCGGACTGGTGGGGGTTATGTATGTGCTCGATGAACCTTCCATAGGATTGCACCAGCGGGACAACGCACGCCTGCTGGAAACGCTGAAGCACCTGCGCGACCTCGGCAATACAGTCATTGTGGTGGAGCATGATGAAGATGCTATTCTCAGCGCTGACCATGTTCTGGATATCGGACCAGGCGCCGGCCACCACGGTGGCAGGATCGTGGCTCAAGGATCACCGGAGGAGATTATCAATCACCCCGATTCCTTGACCGGCCAATATCTCAAAGGCACCAAAACCATTGTCATTCCAGAAACAAAAACCACCAACAACCCGGATCGCCAGCTCATCATTCGCAAGGCCTCGGGAAACAATCTGAAACAAGTCGATGTCTCAATTCCGGTGGGACTCTTTACCTGTATAACCGGTGTCTCCGGTTCCGGTAAATCCACCCTGATAAACGATACCCTGTATGCCTCGGTAGCCAAGCACCTGTACGGCAGCAATCTCGAACCAGCACCCTGCCAGGAAATCGAGGGTCTGGATCAGTTTGACAAAGTCGTCGACATTGACCAGAGCCCTATTGGCAGGACCCCCCGTTCCAATCCAGCAACCTATACAGGCATGTTTACTCCAATTCGGGAAATATTCTCCAACACACCGGAGGCACGGGCCCGTGGTTATACACCCGGGCGTTTTTCTTTCAACGTCAGAGGGGGTCGCTGCGAGGCCTGTCAGGGCGATGGACTGATAAAAGTGGAGATGCATTTCCTTCCCGATATCTATGTGCCCTGTGATACCTGCAAGGGAAAACGCTATAACCGGGAAACGCTGGATATCCAGTACAAAGGCAAAACCATCCACGAAGTTCTGAACATGACAGTGGAAGAAGCTGCCATATTCTTTTCCGCTATCCCTGTCGTCAAACGCAAGCTGGATACGTTAATAGATGTCGGTTTGTCCTATGTAACACTAGGACAAAGCGCTACTACGCTATCCGGCGGCGAAGCCCAACGCATCAAACTTTCCCGGGAACTATCGAAGCGGGACACGAGTAGAACGCTCTATATCCTTGATGAACCCACTACCGGATTGCATTTCCATGACATCAAACACCTGCTGGAAGTGCTGCATCGTCTGCGTGACCATGGCAATACCGTGGTGGTAATTGAACATAATCTCGATGTAATCAAGACTGCCGACTGGATTATCGATCTTGGCCCTGAAGGCGGTGATGGGGGTGGGGAGATTATCGCTACAGGAACACCGGAAGCCATTTGCAATGAACCACGCTCTGCTACCGGCACCTTCCTTAAACCTCTGCTTGACAAACGAGAAGCTCGGCAACGTAAAGTGGGTTGACGTTGCATGCGTCCAATAAACTTTTTATTTTACCTTGCCCTCATCCCGTAACAGTGTCAACTCTGCCAATGGCATGACTTCGCTGATTCCCCTGCCCTGGGCATAATCCACTTTGATCTCCTTTAGCATGTTGAGGGTATCGATATCCTCCACAGATTCAGCCACCGTTGCCAGCCCCATGATATGACCGATTTCATTAATAGCCCCAACCATAGCAGCATCAATAGGATCCTTCATGACATCCGCCACGAAGCTTCCATCAATCTTGATATAGTCCACAGAGAGGCTTTTCAGGTAACCGAAAGAACTAAGACCACTTCCAAAATCATCCAGCGCAAACCAGCAGCCCAGTTTCTTTACCGCTGATATAAATGTCTGTGCTCGGGTCAGGTTCTCAATCGCAGCAGTCTCGGTGATCTCGAAACATACCCGCCTTGGATCAATATTAATCTTTTGGAACTGCTCAAGCACAAAATCCAGAAATTTATCATCGCATATGGACTGACCGGAAAGATTAATGGAAAACTTTGCGACACCATTACTGCCGCCCGCCTTGTCTGAAAAAAGGCTTTCTATGGTCCTAAACGACTCCTGCACCACCCAGCGGTCAATATCCGGCATGAGATAATAGCGCTCGGCAGCAGGTATAAATATCTCCGGCAAAGTAAGGCCGGTATCCTGCACCCTGAGCAATATCTCGTAAATTTCCGGAGACTTATTGCCATCAGCGATGGGGATAATCTTCTGGCAATATAAAACGAAGTGACCAAGCTTTAGTGCTTCCTTGAGCCGCTGCACCCATTGCATCTCGCCATGGCGCTTGGCCAGGTCCACATCATCTTCCTGGTAAACATGTACATAGTTTCTTCCCCGGTCTTTGGCAATGTAGCAGGCGGAGTCTGCTGCGCTTAACAGGTCAGTCATGCTGCCACTACCTGCTGTAATAGGCACCAATCCAATACTACAGCCAATATCGAATGTTCTGTTTTTCCAGGTGAATCGAAAATCTGAAACCAATTGTTTAAATGACTCGGCGATATGTTTGGCTTCATTAATATTACAGTCTTTAATGATAATCCCAAACTCATCACCACCGAGACGCGCAAGAACATCATTACCTCTTACTCTACCCTGCAGTAACACCGCTAGCTGCTTAAGCAGTTCATCTCCCGCGATATGACCGCTGGTATCGTTAACAATCTTAAACTGGTCCAGATCCATGTAACACAGCGCATGATCACCAAATCCGTTGCGCGCACCCGCCAAAATATCCTGCAACCGCGCCTCAAATTCATTTCGATTAAGCAATCCTGTCAATGGATCGTGGTGCGCCAGGAACTCCATTTTACGGGCCATATGACGTACTTCCGTTACATCCCGGAAAACCAGCACGGCGCCGATAATATTACCTTGCCGATCCTTGATAGGAGAGGCCGTGTCTTCTATTAAATACTTTCGTTTATTCTTACTTACCAGTATATGGTTTTCATGATTCCTAACAATCTGCCCTCCCTGCAGACATAACCCGATGGGATAAGACGCTTCCTGATTGATCTTCAGCTCGCTAATCAGATACACATCGGTTAAATGGCGGCCCACAGCATCACTGGTCTGCCAGCCCGTAATCTGCTCTGCCACTTGATTGATATAGACAATATCACCGGTGGCATCGGTTGCAATGACTCCATCGCCAATTGACTCCAGGGTCACCTGGGCCCGGATTTGCTCCAGATAAATCGCGTCTTCCGCCTGAGCCTTTTCTCTTATTTTGGCTTGATCCAGTGTTTCTGCCATGCTGTTTATACCTTCTTCCAGCATACCTAGCTCCCATCCCGATCCAACCGGTACTCGGTAATCCAGCTTTCCTGATTTAATTTCTGTGACGGCCCGGCTTAATTCTTTTATTGGCTCTGCGATCTGCCTGGCCATGCGCCGGACAACATAAAATGTACAACCCAAGCCAAACAAAATTATTACAACATTATAGGTAATTACCGTGTATATCCGTCTCGTGGTTTCCTCAGTCGATAATTTTACTGTTACCGAACCAAGTTTTTCCGGCTGCTTGACATTCTTGCCAACACTGTTCGGGTCATTACCATCCGGCTCAATCAACTCACTCTGTAATATCGGAGACTGATAACTATAGTAGGCTCCTTCTGCAAGATCTCCGGAATTATCTTTACCTCTATTCGCGTTAACCTGGACCAGCACTTCGCCTGATATACTTGTTATCGTCACTTCCGTAACATCTTCCTCCCTTAGCGCCGCCATCGCCAAAGTCTTCAGTTGCTCTCGGTTGCCGCTAAATACGCCATATTCACAGGCAGGCGCAAGCTGGCGCGAAATTGCCTTACCACGGTCTTTTAGATTCCGCTTCAAATCTGACACCTGTTGCCAACCGTAATGCGCGGACAATGCAACGGCAATAATACTTGCCGGCACCAGGGCCATAACAAGCATTCGAGATTGTATACGCCAGCGTCGTAGCATAATTATTTAATCAACCTGTTCCAACTTCTTTAACTCACGAAGCAGCTTATGTTTAGTAGTAATGGTCAATCCCAACGAACGCGCCAACCAGTGATTCACCTCGATGGAGTATTCCGTGGAATAGGATTCCTCAGGCAAAATCCAATGATTTTTTTTCATTGCCAAAACCTGGTTTGCCGTATACCTGCCGATCTGTTCAGGAGTCGAATAAACAGCCAATAATGCGCCAGCTTTAACATAGGCCTCTGAGTAGGCCGCTACTGGTCTACGGTACCGGTAAGATGACATTAAGATGGTAGACGCTGTTTTTGTGTCTATTATGCCCGGATCAGGCAGAACCAGCAGGATATCCGATTTCCGGAATATTCGGTCTATTGCTGTCGCTAAAGGATAATTCTGCCCTAGCTTTTCAGTAACAAGGCTAAACCCGGCCTTGCCGGCTTCCTCCTCAGCCAGATTCTGCGGAACAGTTACTGAAGAGCCGGTGAACATACCAATACGGCGTACTTGCGGCAATGCCAGTTTTATAAGATTAAACTGGCGGGAAACCGGCTGATCCAGAAATACTGCGGAAATCTTCGTATTAGGCGGCTTGCCCGATTGACCCTGCGCCGTAATACCCTTAAATGCCTGCCTGGGAATCAGGGTGGCGTACAATGGTATCTCCCTGTTCCCACGCATAACCTCTTCAGTCGCCTTGGCGCCTACACTTACAACAAGAAGGGTCTTTTCCAGGTATTCAGCGGGAGTCCTTCTATAAGACCAGGCTGTCACGACATCTACTGGTAATCCAAAGTCATGCGCATTCAACACAGATTGAAAAGTACTGGTAAACTTTTTGTAGATAGAATTGTTGTCGCTGATTACGACAAGAAGCCGTTCTTCACCATTAGCTGCCGCGCTCTTCTCCAACCAAAACAGGGCCACAAGAATCATTAGCGCCCTAATGACCAAAAACGGCATCGATTTTCTATCCCTATATTGGTTTCCTGGTATCATCCTTTCTAAACTATGTTCAGCAGCCTCAAGCTAATAAGCATTATCGAGTTACCAGAACTTCATCGCCAACGTGACATAATAGCGTGCGGAAATTGGCTTACGATCAGTCTCCTGGTATTCGTAGTAATCGTCCAATACATTTTGAAGAACACATGAAATAGTAGCTTCGCTACCGGCAAGCATAAATTGCCGGGATAATCTCAGGTCCAGTTGACGCCTCGGATCCAGGCTTGTATCGGTACTATCTTCTGTATCAAGGTGGCGAATTCTGTCCAATAAATAATATCCAATGCTACCTTTGTATCCCTGCCCAAAATTATGTACTGCCAAAAGACTTGCCATTTGTCTGGGAACACTAGGTGTATAGAAACGTTTATTTGCTTCTGGATATCTTCCGCCTTCAAAATCCATATAAGCATAGGAAATAGCTAACTTGCTATTTGAGTCTAGTGAATACGTGCTTTGTAACTCTGCTATTTCGAGAATATCGGTTACGTCTCGATTTGAATACCCCAGCACATCCAATGCATCCGGATAATTATCCAGAGTCCAGTCTATGAGATATTTTAACTTTTTCCGGGATAACCTGATATCCAACTGAAGACTATTGGTAATCTGACCATAATAGCCAATATCGCGACTGGCAATTCTCTCTGGGTTCAGCCCACCGCGAGAACGTGATGCTACAAAATAGCTGCCTATCGCGGTACAAGAAGGATCTGAACTTATCGCACATATACGAATTTCCGCTTTTTCTTCAACCAATGTAGGGTTTCTTGTGCTCTCAGAATAACTGGCACGAATGGTATGCAGTGGCGTTATATGGTAATTAACGGCTGTCCGCGGGGAGAATTCAGTATCAGTTATAGTGGTTCTCTCAACCACCGTCCCAAAATGAAACAATAGATCCCGGCCGACATGCCACTCGCTATTTACGAATGCCCGAGATAAACGACTCTCAAGATCTGAATTGCTGTTAAATATTTTTTCACCCGTCACAGAATCTATACGTCCATTGACACCCCATGCTAATCGCAAAAACGAACCGAACCCTACCTGGTGCTGAAATTCCAAATCATGACGCTCTGAAGTGATGTCATAGTCCCACAATACAACTGGATACAACCCATATGCATTAACAAAAGAGTCTCTCGAATCATGGTAGTTTCGAAAATACTGCAACGAGTATTCACCTGAGTTTTCTGATATATAAGTCCAACGAACCTGCTGGTAATTTGAAAGCACATGCTCGTCCCTGGGAATATCCTTAGCATCTCCCTCCTTACCCTCACCGATCTCGCCACCAAGCGCACCCGCATACACATTTATGGTATTATTATTACTCAGCCGATAATCGATACGACTATTAAAAAAGGATGTTCGACGGGAATCAAAAAGATCCTCAAAGCCTGAATCTTTCTGGTAACCCAGTGTCACGCGATAATCAGCTCTTTTTCCAGCGTAACCATATTGCAGTAGCGAATCCTGAGTATTTTGACGACCGTAAGTGTATTTAATACGAACACCGTCGCTAACAGCGGCAGGCTTGGTGATAATATTAATAACCCCAAGAAAGGAATTAGCGCCATAACTGGCTGCATTGGGACCGCGGACCACCTCTATTTTATCGATTTCCTCCAATGCCAGCGGTAAGTCCGACCAGATCACGCCACCGTAGTCCGGCGAATAAACCGATCTTCCATCAATCAATACCTGTATTCGGCGTGAGTACACATCTGACAATCCATAAGGCGAAACAACGGCCCGATTACCATCAAAATTCGCTGTCACGAAACCCGGAACCAGACGAAATACATCCACCAGGTTTCTGGCACCGGAGGCCTCAATCATTTCTGAATCAATTATGGTAATGGCCGCGGGCGCCTCACTTACGGGCTGTGGCATACGCGATGCAGATAACACCGTCGGGATATCGCTCAATATATCCTGCTCTGTAACCTGTGTCGGGGAATCAGGTGTCTCAGCATAAACTGAAAAAGTGACAAGAACACAGCCCCCCAAAAGACCCGTCACCCAGCGGAAGAATATCGTTACTATGCTTATATTTAAGTTCATGTCGTTTATCTCGACTCGCAACATAGGTTAATTGTTTTTCCCTTATATATATCTCCTAATTTATTTATTGATAGCACGGCACTTCTCTCCCTTTTTTTGCGCGCGCGTCCTGGCTCTGTATCAATCAACCAACACCGAGATCAAGTAGTGATTTCGAATTGGTCGCCCACATTTACCTTCAAGAAAGACGCGGCCCGCCCCTGATTTATTGCGATCTCTATTAATCCATTGCTATTTTCATGCCAGAATGGCTGATGGGTATTGGCCTCCGAATATACCCTGGCATAGGAAATCTTGTGATTCCCAATCGTTATAACCGATTCTTTTGACCGGCCATTGCCACGCAAGCCCGTTATGACACTGCCGTAGTGATCGATATAGACAATCTCCGGAGAATCAGGAGGCCAATCGTGGTGATCGGAAAGTCCACAGGGTTTGGAGGCGACTGCCTGGCCTCGGGCAAGCATGGCCGCAACGGGAGCAAACAAATCCCGGCCATGAAAACTGGAACTCAGATAATTGGGACGCCATGCGATTTCGAATATTTTTGCTTGAGGAAACTGGCGCCAAAGCACACGAAACAGGCCGTTGTCCGGCCCTACATACCAACAGCCATTCACGTGCATTATGAGTGGTTTCCTGGGGCTACCCACACCCGGGTCTACCACGCAAACAAATATTGTGTCTAAGGGGAAGTTTCGGGTGTAAGCGGGGAGCAGATAGGAAGCAACCCTGACATTAAAATCGGGTAACCCGTGAAACAGATCGATGACAGGCGTGCCCGGTGCCTGCAGCGCCAGCACCGCATGCATTTGCCCGACATAGGGATCTGTTAGACCGAAGTCCGTAAACAACGCAATCATTGCACGCCTCCCCTCAAACAAAAGGCCGGGGGTCACCCGGCCTTTCTAACGCAAAACTGTCCCGAGCCCGGTCCAGCAACAGGTTGAGCTTAGCTCGATTTCTTTTTTGTTGTTTTCTTTTTAGCGGTCTTTTTTGTTGTTGTTTTTTTTGCCGCGGCCTTCTTGGCCGTTGCTTTTTTTGCAGGCGCCTTTTTCGCTGCCTTTTTCTTGGCAGCTTGTTTTTGTTCAGCGTCTTCCTCGGCGCCTTCCGCTTCCTGGGCCGTTACATCAGTTGATTTCGGTGCAGCCTGCTTCTTTACAATTTTCTTGGTCTTGGCCGGCGCTTCCATTTCTTCAGCTTTCACCATTTCCACTAACTGTACAATAGCCATGGGCGCGTTATCGCCGGCACGGAAACCACTCTTCAGGATACGCACGTAACCACCTGGACGCTCCTTGAAGCGAGCACCCAAAGTAAAAAGCTTACCTACCGCCGCCTTGTCCCTCAAGCGGGCGAACGCCAGTCGACGATTGGCCACGGATTCCTTCTTGGCCATGGTAATCAACGGCTCGGCAACGCGGCGCAATTCCTTCGCCTTGGGTAAAGTGGTGCGTATTTGCTCGTGACAAATCAATGATGCCGCCATGTTACGAAACATGGCTTCACGATGACTGCTTGTCCGGTTTAATCTTCGACCGCTAATTTTGTGACGCATAACCCTAGAACCTCTTCCTGACTACCTGAGGATATAATACTCAGGCAGTTTCTGCTTCGTTTGATTTTTCTTTCAAGGAGGCAGGTGGCCAGTTTTCCAGTTTCATCCCTAAAGACAAACCGTGCTGCGCCAAAATATCCTTGATCTCAGTTAGTGACTTTTTACCCAGATTCGGGGTTTTTAGTAATTCAAATTCTGTGCGCTGAATCAGATCACCGATATAGAAAATATTTTCTGCCTTCAGGCAATTTGCCGATCGCACTGTCAGCTCCAGATCATCAACCGGACGCAACAAAATGGGATCCATATCCGGCTCTGCTTTCTCTTCTATCACTGTATCGGGGCTTTCCAGGTCGACAAAAATAGAAATCTGGTCTTGCAGAATGTTAGCAGCACGGCGCACAGCTTCCTCCGGATCAATAGAACCATTGGTTTCTATGTCCAGAATTAATTTATCCAGGTCAGTACGTTGCTCTACACGGGCATTGTCGACAGTGTACGACACACGATGAACCGGACTATATGAGGCATCGATCTGCATGGTGCCTATACTGCGGCCTTCTTCTTCACCTCTAGTGCTTACTGGCTGGTAACCGCGACCAGTCTCAACTTTAAGCTCCATACTAATGGAACCATCTTTAGTCAGAGTACAAATAACCTGATTGGGATCCACAACTTCAACGTCATGGTCCAAAGTAATATCTCCGGCTGTGACCGGGCCCGCGCCCTGCTTGCTCAGTTTCAGCAGCGCTTCCGAGCGGCCGTGCATGCGTAATGCGACCGACTTCAGATTTAACAGGATTTCAATGACATCTTCCTGGATACCTTCAATGCTGGAGTATTCGTGCAACACACCATCGATCTTGACCTGAGTGATCGCTGCACCCGGCATGGAAGACAATAGAATCCGACGAAGGGCGTTACCCAAAGTATGACCAAAACCACGCTCGAGCGGCTCCAGCGTAATCTTGGCATGAGTAGAGCTCATGGTTTGCACGTCTACTAATCGTGGCTTCAAAAATTCTGTAGCAGAATTCGGCATAATCCGTCCTCTTATAATCCTGGCCTGTTACTTGGAATAAAGCGCCACAACAAGACTTTCATTAATCTCGGATGGCAATTCAGATCGTTCAGGAATAGATTTATAAACACCCTTCATGGCCTTGATATCGACTTCTACCCAATCAGGTAATCCGCGTTGCTCGGCTGCTTCGATAGACGCCTTAACGCGTAACTGCTCCTTGGCCTTCGATGTCAGCTCAATCGTTTCTTCCGGCCTGACCTGGTAAGAAGGGATATTGACGCGCTTGCCGTTTACCAGAATGCCATTGTGGCGAACCAGTTGCCTGGCCTCATTCCGGGAAATTCCGAAACCCATGCGGTAAACCACATTGTCCAGGCGGCACTCCAACAGCTTTAACAGATTCTCGCCAGTGGAGCCCTTGCGGCGATCCGCTTCAGCGTAATAACCGGCAAACTGCGCTTCCAGCACGCCATAGATGCGGCGCAATTTTTGCTTTTCGCGCAACTGCAATCCGTAATCAGATACGCGACCACGGCGCTGGCCATGTTGTCCGGGAGGATAGGCCCGCTTTTCAACAGGGCAACTTGCGGAAAAGCATTTTTCACCTTTCAGGAAAAGCTTGCCGCCTTCACGCCGACATAAGCGACATTTTGACTCAGTGTATCGTGCCACGCGAAACTCTCCGTTAACTCTTAAACACGACGTTTCTTGGAAGGCCGGCAACCATTATGGGGTATCGGCGTAACGTCAGTGATGTTATTGATTTCAAAGCCCAATGCATTGAGGGCACGAACAGCAGATTCGCGACCTGGACCGGGGCCCTTTATGCGTACTTCCAGCGACTTCATACCGTGCTCTTTGGCCACTTCGCCGGCACGCTGAGCAGCAACCTGGGCAGCGAAGGGGGTGCTTTTACGCGATCCCCGAAAACCGGAACCGCCGGCAGTAGCCCAGGAAAGGACGTTGCCCTGACGGTCACTAATGGACACGATGGTATTGTTAAATGATGCATGGACGTGCGCTACGCCTTCCGCAACATTCTTTTTGACACGCTTTTTGGTACGTGCCGCTGCTGCTTTCTTTGGTGCTGCCATATTTCTCTAATCCGCTATCTCTTGATGGGGCGCCGTGGTCCCTTGCGGGTACGCGCATTTGTCTTGGTACGCTGACCGTGAACCGGCAGCCCTTTACGATGACGAATACCGCGGTATGCACCCAGATCCATCAAACGCTTGATATTCATGGAAACGGTCCGGCGCAAATCACCCTCAACCGTGTACTTCGCCACTTCCCCGCGAATCTTCTCGAGATCGTCCTCGCTCAATGCCTTGACGGGGGTTTCCTTGGCCACTCCCACTGCAGCGCAAATCTTCTGGGCGCGCGGCCGACCAACCCCATAAATAGAGGTCAAAGCAATCTCAATATGCTTGTTACTGGGTATATTTACGCCTGCAATTCGAGCCATTTACACACTCTCCAAACCAATCTCTCCCCTTTCCGGGGTAGCGCGAAAACGCGCAAGGATACTGTCAGTCTCCGAAAAAATCAACCTAAAAACCGGGGTTTAGCCCTGTCGCTGCTTATGGGTAGGGTCGGAACAAATCACCCGCACTACCCGCTTGCGCCGTACAATCTTGCAGTTGCGGCACAATTTTTTCACCGAAGCTCTTACTTTCATACTATTTACTCCGTTTTACACCGGGGCCGCCTACCGCGGTATCCCCATTCCACCGCCTGTCAGACTTGCCTTTTTCAACAGGCTCTCATACTGGTGGGACATGACATGGTTCTGAATCTGACCCATGAAATCCATGCACACCACAACAATAATCAAAATAGACGTGCCGCCAAAATAAAACGGCACATTCCACTGATTTCTCATAATCTCCGGTATCAGGCAGACGAACGTAATGTACATCGCACCCCAAAATGTCAGCCGGGATGTGACTCCGTCTATATAACGGGCTGTCTGTTCACCTGGCCGAATCCCCGGTACAAAGGCATTGGATTTTTTCAGGTTATCGGCCATCTCTTTCGAGTTAAACACCAGGGCCGTATAAAAAAAGCAAAAGAAAATAATCGCACTGCCATAAAACAACATATAAAGCGGTTGACCTGGAGAAATCGTGGTCGCGATATCTCTCATCCAACCCATGCCCTCTGCATTTCCAAACCACTGACCAAGCGTGGCCGGAAACAAAATAATACTGGACGCAAAAATCGGCGGTATTACACCGGACATATTTAACTTGAGCGGCAAGTGACTGCTTTGCCCGCCAATCATTTTTCTGCCTTGCTGGCGTTTGGCGTAATTAATAGTAATTCGCCTCTGGCCGCGCTCAACAAATACCACAAACGCTGTTACGCCCACTGCCAAAACAAACAAAAACAAAACAAACAATGGCTGGAAGGTGCCACGACTGGCCAACTCCAACGTATTGCCAATTGCCGCCGGTAACCCGGCAACAATACCAGCGAAAATAATCAGCGAGATACCGTTACCTATACCGCGCTCGGTAACTTGTTCGCCCAGCCACATCAAAAACATGGTACCGGTAACTAACGTAATAACAGTCACCAGTTTAAACGCGATACCTGCCTGAATTACAACTGGAAACCCGCCCATAGACTGACCTTCCAGTGCGATAGCGATTCCCATGGACTGGAAAGCCGCCAGAGCCACTGTGCCGTAACGGGTGTACTGCGTTATCTTGCGACGGCCCGCTTCCCCTTCTTTCTTTAACTGCTCCAGCGTCGGCACTACGGAAGTCAGTAACTGCATAATGATGGACGCTGAAATATACGGCATCACATTCAGCGCCATCACCGACATACGCTCCAAAGCGCCACCGGAAAACATATTGAACAGTCCAACAATAGAGTCCTGCGACTGCTCAAACAACTGTGCCCAGGCTGCAGCATTTATTCCCGGAACCGGAATATAGGTTCCGATACGGTAAACAATCAGCGCGCCTAAAACAAAGAAGATACGCTGCTTAAGATCGGAGAATTTCCCCATCGCTCCGGCGCTGGCGCCCAAGGATGGTGCTGCCGGTCTGGCCATTAATTTTCGACCTTGCCACCTGCCTGGGTGATGGCTTGTTCCGCACCCTTGGTTAAGGCGATCCCCTTGATCACAACCGCCTTTTCCAGCTTTCCAGACAAAAATACCTTGGCTTTTTTCACGCTGGCACTCACCAGGTTGGCTTTCCTCAACGCGTCCATATCGATAACACCTGCCTCTACCTTGGCCAGCTCATGCAAACGAATCTGGGCAGTATCGCCCTCGGTGGGCGAATTAAATCCTCGCTTGGGTAAACGACGTTGAATAGGCATCTGGCCGCCTTCAAAACCGACTTTATGGTAACCGCCTGCGCGGGACTTCTGTCCCTTGTGACCACGTCCACAGGTTTTGCCAAGACCGGAACCAATTCCACGCCCAACACGCTTTGCATTCGGCCGGCTTCCCGGTGCAGCCTTGAGAGTGTTTAAACGCATATTAAATATCCTCGCACTTAACCATGTAGGAGACCTTGTTGATCATCCCACGCACAGAAGGGGTATCTTCCAGCTCTACGCTATGACGTATACGGCGCAGTCCCAGCCCCCGAACACAGGCCTGGTGAACCCTGCCGATACCAATAGTGCTTCGCACCAATGTAACTTTGACTTTTTTTGCTGACACGGGACTACTCCGTAATGTCCTTTAATTTCTTGCCACGCTTTGCTGCGACATTTTTTGGGTTCTGGATGCTCTCAAGCGCCTTGATGGTTGCGCGTACAACATTGATCGGATTTCTGGATCCGATTACCTTGGCCAGTACATCCTGAACACCGACGACTTCGAACACCGCGCGCATGGCGCCACCTGCGATAATACCGGTACCTTCCGAGGCGGGTCGCATGACAACGCGGGCGGCACCAGCACGAACATTCACCTCATGATGCAAGGTCGGGCCATTAAGGCTAATAGTTTTCATGTTCTTTCTGGCGTTTTCCATTGCCTTTTGCACAGCCACTGGCACTTCACGCGCCTTGCCACGACCAATACCGACGCGACCATTACCATCACCTACAACAGTTAACGCAGAAAAACCGAACTGTCGCCCGCCCTTCACCACCTTGGCAACACGGCGAACGCCTACCAGCTTCTCCATGAAATTATCTGTACGACCTTCAGTACTCATTGCTGCCACCTGATACTCTCCTTAAAACTCAAGACCGCCTTCACGGGCGGCATCTGCCAGCGCCTTGATGCGACCATGATACCTGAAACCGGAACGGTCAAATGCAACCTTGGTTACCCCGGCTGCCTTGGCTTTCTCAGCAATACGTTTGCCAATTGCCTGCGCCGCCGTAACATTTCCACCATTGCTCACCTGTTTGCGTATTTCTGCCTCAACAGTTGAAGCGCTCGCCAACACCTGGCTTCCATCGGCGGAGATAATCTGCGCGTAGATATGCCTTGGTGTCCGGTGAACACACAAACGCTGCCGATCCCGCCGTGCTATTTCCCGACGGATACTGACGCTACGACGATGACGTCTGTCTATTTTGCTGATCGCCATTTACTTAAACCCTATTTCTTTTTCGCTTCTTTGCGTACAACATGCTCATCAGCATAACGTACGCCCTTACCCTTGTAGGGCTCTGGTGGACGGTAGGCACGTATTTCTGCCGCTACCTGACCCACACGCTGCTTGTCTGCACCCTTTACCACAATCTCTGTCTGGCTCGGGGTCTCAATGGTGATTCCTTCCGGAATCGGATAATTTACCGGATGAGAGAAACCAAGCGTCAAATTCAGATTCTTGCCCTGAACTGCCGCACGATAACCAACTCCAATAATGGTCATCTTTTTCTCAAACCCCTGGCTAACACCATGAACCATGTTATGAACCAGTGCACGGGTGGTACCTGATAACGCATTTGCCTGCATGGACTCGTCCTTTCCGGCAAAACGCAGTTCATTATCCTCACGTATTACCGACACCAAATCGTGAACCGCATGCTTGAGCTCACCTTTTGGGCCCTTAACTTTTACCAGGCTGCCATCAATGTTGATATCAACACCTTTGGGAACAGCAACTGGATAATTGGCAATCCTGGACATCTCGTTACTCCACTACGATACGATACACAGTATCTCGCCACCGATACCTGCTTTGCGGGCGGCGCGATCAGACATGATACCTTTTGATGTCGACACCACCGCGACACCAAGGCCGCCGGCGATACGCATAATTTCATCCTTACCCTGATATACACGACGACCCGGCGTGCTGACTCTTTTCAGGTCAGTAATAACCGGCTGGCCTTCGAAATATTTCAATCCGATTTCCAGCAGCGGTTTACCGTCCGCTGATTTCTCGGACACGTCTTCAATATAACCTTCTTCCTTCAGTACCTGGGCAACTGAACGTTTTAACTTGGAAGCAGGCAACGTCACGCTAACCTTGTCCGCCGCCTGAGCGTTACGGATGCGGGTCAACATGTCTGCAATTGGGTCAGTTAACATATATTCTTTCCACTCTTTTAACTAGTTACCAGCTCGACTTAACTGCGCCGGGTACTTCACCCCGATTCATCACTTCACGCAACCTGTTTCGGGACAAACCAAACTTGCGATAGAAACCCCTGGAGCGACCAGTTATGGCGCAGCGATTCCTGATTCTGCATGGGCTGGCGTTGCGCGGTAGTTTCTGCAAAGCCATAACCGCAGCTTCCCGGTCTTCCTCAGACGTGTTGGGATTCTTAATCTTTCCACGAAGCTCTTCACGTTTTGCCGCAAACTTGCTGACAATCGCCTTGCGCTTAACTTCGCGCGCTACCATTGATTTCTTCGCCATCTTGCTTCCTCAGCTCTTAATCGGGAAACTGAATGCATCCAATAGTGCACGCGCTTCCTCATCCGTTTTTGCACTGGTGGTAATAGTAATGTCCATACCACGAATCGCATCAATTTTATCGTATTCAATTTCCGGAAAAATAATCTGTTCCTTCACGCCCATGGAGTAATTGCCACGCCCATCAAACGACTTTGAAGGCAATCCACGAAAATCCCGTATACGGGGAATTGCTACAGACACCAAACGATCCAGAAATTCATACATACGCTGACGTCGCAGGGTTACCTTGCAGCCGATAGGCCAGTCCTCGCGAACCTTAAATGCCGCGACTGATTTGCGCGCCTTTGTCACTACCGGCTTTTGACCGCTGATCTTGGTCAAATCACCAACAGCATGCTCTATCAATTTTTTATCCGACATTGCCCCACCGACACCCATATTAATGGTGACCTTGGTTATACGGGGAACCTGCATAACACTCTTGTAACCGAACTTCTTCTTGAGCTCAGGAACAATGGTGTTTTTGTAATGATCTTGCAACCTAGTCATTTGACCGATACCAGCTAACTTAAATGTCTACAATTTCGCCGTTACTCTTGAAGTAACGCACCTTTTTTCCATCTTCCAGGATCTTGAATCCCACACGATCGGCCTTCCCGGTTATCGGGTTAACCAACGAGACATTGGATACATGCAACGTTGCTTCCTGATCGACGATACCCCCGGTAATTCCCTTGTTGGGATTGGGGCGAACGTGCTTTTTCACCAGGTTTACACCTTCTACCAGCACGCGATCATCAGCGGAAACACTGAGAACAGTGCCTTGCTTGCCTTTGTCTCTACCTGCTATGACAAGAATCTTGTCACCTTTTTTAATCTTGCGCATAACGTAACACCACTTATAAAACTTCAGGCGCCAGAGAAATAATCTTCATGAAATTCTCTGTACGCAATTCACGCGTAACCGGTCCAAAAATACGTGTCCCGATGGGTTGCAACTGGTTGTTCAGCAGTACCGCTGAGTTGGTATC
This sequence comes from Gammaproteobacteria bacterium, assembly GCA_029880755.1. GTDB lineage: Bacteria > Pseudomonadota > Gammaproteobacteria > Acidiferrobacterales > SZUA-150 > JAOUNW01. The sequence continues at coordinate 437 of JAOUNW010000012.1, read as the reverse complement.
AAAACGTATAACTGAGCCATCATTACGGCGAACACCCTTTCGAGTACGAACAATAACCGCATTATATACGTCGCCTTTCTTCACACGACCACGCGGTATCGCTTCCTTTATGCTGACCTTAATTACATCACCAATACCAGCATAACGACGCTTGGAACCTCCAAGCACCTTAATACACTGAACCTTTTTTGCACCGCTGTTATCAGCGACTGATAACATGCTTTGCATCTGAATCATTGTCTGCTACTCCGAATTAAGCCGTTCATTCTGCTCTTTGATTAAACCTTAACAGCCTTTTCTACCACTTCTATCAACCGCCAGCTTTTGGTTTTGGATAATGGGCGACACTCTTCAATCACCACCAGATCACCAATCTCGCACTCGTTATTCTCATCATGCGCATGAAACTTTGTTCTGCGACTTATAAATTTGCCATA
>JAOUNW010000061.1 GCA_029880755.1 Gammaproteobacteria bacterium | reverse complement strand
AGCGCATTAGGCTTAATTACCGTTCCAGCCGTTACGCCTACAGCTGTGATGAGCCAGTGGTGTACACCCGTGTGGCCTACGGTGAGTTTGAGCCAGGGCGCCCAGCCCATGTGCAAAGCTATAACTGGGAAAAAAACATTCTCCTGGAAAGCGCCTTGGACAGTAGCAGCAATGCCTCTGATACCAAGGAATAATGCTCGAAATTTTTTGCTTCACTACAATACAACGTATGTGGCTTCTTGAACCTCGAGTCGATAGAATCTCCCTTCCCTTAATCAGGACGACCAACCGTTAATTAATGAGGAGATATTGACTCTATGAAAACAATATATCGTATTGTTTTGACTGGCCTGCTTTCCGCTATCACCTGTTCAGCTTTTGCGGTCGACTCATCGAGAGTGTTTTTTGAGCAAACGGCTCACACCCTGCCAAAAGACTCGGTAAGTGTAGATTTAGAGTATTCGTTTATTTCTTCCGGACTTGCTACCGGCGTGCGTGGCGGCGCCTTCGGAGGAGAGGTGATGTTAAATACGGCATCTGACAGTGTATCCGGATTCGCGTTTACCAGTATTGGCTATAAAGCATCGTTACAAAAAGGGTTCTCGCTCTACGGCGTTGTTAGCTATTTTGATGACGAACTGTCGAATTTTTCTGCGACTGACTTCGCTATTGGCGGTGCCTTTACGGTCAAAACCGGTGATCTCCAGTTCAACATCAATCCTGAATTGGTGACTGACGATACCGGAATCCGCGGGGGCGATAACACCATTTTCGTCAAGGGCTCAGCCATGTTTAACCTAAAAAACACCGGTACATCGCTGATCGCAGAAGTGATTCTGGAAAATAACGACTTTATTGACACTGTGATTAATCTGGGTGGGCGCTGGCAACCCAAAAACAACGTCTACGTGGATCTGGTTTTGTATAGCGATGCCGGCGATTTTGGGGCCACTACAGGTATACCAGGTTACGTCATTGTTAACGTTAAATTCTAGTTATCTGCCCTGACTCCTCAGGACATCCCTTGGGGAGCGATATTTTCACTGGACAAACCTCAGGGCAAAGAGATACCCTGCCGGGCGTAGCAAAAACAGATAGATGCAATGTCTGAGCTACCCTTAGGAGGAGCCCCGAAACAAGGGGTAAAAAGAGAAAAACAATAAAATGACGGGTCCCTTGAGGACCCGTTTCTCGTTTTCGATACCCACAAATATATAAACGGATTGGGAGTATCACGACAACAAATCAGGTACACTAGCCGCCCGAAAAGTTGACCTCATAGACACACCGAATACACCACTAAAACGTTATGTCCCAGCAACGGAAAGCAGTCTCTCTGATATCCGGCGGCCTTGATTCGCTGCTCGCGACCCGCCTGATACTGGATCAGGGCATTCATGTAGAGGGGATCAACTTCTTTACCGGATTTTGCGTCGAAGGGCACACTCATGCCATCCGCAATAAAGACAAAAACAAACCCAAGCGCAATAATGCTTTGTGGGTAGCGGAACAGTTGGGTATTAAACTCCATATCATCGACATTATCGAGGAATACAAGGACATTGTACTGAACCCAAAACACGGATACGGTGCAAATCTCAACCCGTGTTTAGACTGCAAGGGATTCATGGTACGCAAGGCAAGAGAATGGATGGAGGCACGTAGCTTCGATTTTATTATTACCGGCGAGGTCGTCGGTCAACGCCCCAAATCCCAGCGCCGCGACACCATGCCCGTGATTGCCAAAGAATCGGGCGCCAATGACCGCTTGCTTAGACCCTTGTGCGCCAAGTCTTTGCCGGAAACACTGCCGGAAAAAGAGGGTTGGGTGGATAGAGGTAAACTGAAAGATTTCAGTGGACGAAATCGCAAACCGCAGATGGCATTGGCGGCAGAGCTCGGTCTAACAGATTATGCTCAACCCGCAGGCGGCTGTTGTTTTCTTACGGACGAGTCCTACTCTCATAAGCTAGCAGATCTGTGGGCAGCGAGGGGGCAGCGCGACTACGATCTGGATGATATTATGTTGCTCAAGGTGGGTCGGCATATACGCCCGAGGCCCAATTTTAAGCTCATCGTCGGCCGGGATAACGGCGAAAATAATTTTTTAAAAGGCTATCGCAATCGATTTATTCATATGCATGCCAGCAGTCATACCGGGCCACTAGTATTACTGGACGGCACCCCTGACAGCGATGATATTCAACTCGCCGCGGAACTAACGGCTCGGTTTGGCAAGGGCAAAGAAGCGGAACAAGTCACCGTTACAATTCACGACAAAAGTGGTAACGAAAAACAATTAAGTGTTAATCCTTTTAAAGCCGAACTCATTCCCGGCAATTGGTATGTATGAGACAGCAACTGGATGCACGTAACATGCTTTGTCCAATGCCAGTGATTCGAACTCAGAATACTGTAGAAACATTATTGCCCGGAGACGAGCTTGAGATATATTGCACTGACCACGGTGCGCTCAATGATATTCCGGCATGGTGCCGAATTAACGGTCATGAAGTACTGGACAAATCGGAACATAATGGTGAAGTTATTATCACTATCAGAGTAGGCGCCAATGGCTGATCCTGAAATACCCTATAACAACAACCTCCAAAGCCACCGTGATGCCCGTTACAAGGAGGTTGTGTTTGTTACCGTGGTAGGTTCCGTCGTAGACCTTGCGTTAGGTATTTCCAAAATTGTTGTCGGCATTATCAGCCACTCGCAAGCGCTGGTAGCAGACGGCATCCACTCGCTATCGGACTTGGCAACAGATTTTATGGTCCTTTATGCTGCCAAGCATGCCAGCCGTGAAGCCGATGAGACTCATCCTTACGGCCATGGCCGCATTGAAACTGCCGCCACGGTTGCTCTGGGTGTCGCCTTAATAGCAGTGGCAATAGGTATTGCCTTTAATGCGCTACAGGATGTCATTCATCCGGCAGACTTGAAAAACCCCGGGGTGATGGCGCTTGTTATCGCCGGCTTGTCCATCATCTCGAAAGAAGTGATTTATCACTACACCATGCATGCGGCAAGAAAATACCGCTCCGACCTCCTCAAAGCCAACGCCTGGCACAGCCGTTCCGACGCCATTTCATCCGTCGTGGTTGTCATCGGCATCGTGGGCACCATGGCGGGTTACGAATACCTGGATGCTCTAGCTGCGGTAGTGGTTGCCGCCATGATCGCCCGTATTGGCTGGCAATTGGCATGGAACAGCGTGCGGGAACTGGTCGATACCGCTCTGGACAAGGAACAGGTAAAAAAAATAGAGGCCATGATTAAGTCGGTAGAGGGCGTTGAGTCCATGCACCAATTAAGGTCACGGCGCATGGGTGGAGACGCATTGGTGGACGTCCACATCCAGGTTGCGCCAAAAGTTAGTGTCTCAGAAGGCCACCAAATCAGTGAGTCGGTGCGGTTTAAGCTTTTACGGGAAATAGACGAAGTTAGTGACGTAACAGTCCATATAGACCCGGAAGATGACGAAATTGGAACTGCATGTTGCGCGCTTCCATTAAGAAAAACGATATCCGGGCGCATGAACGAACGCTTTCGCCATATTGAACAGGCGAAACATATTAAACATGTGACATTGCACTATATCGGAGGCAAAATCCACGTGGAGATTGAGCTTCCCCTTAACGTATTACACAATCTCACCGACGCAACTGACTTATCCAGACAATTCCAGGACGCCATTCATGACGACAAGGATATTGGCAGCATCAAGCTTTTATTCAGTTAAACATCTATTAGTGTCGCACTGATATGGTGCATTTTTTGGTTGTCTAAAAACGTATTTGCCCTATAATAGTGCATATTCCCTAAGCCAGTCCTGATAAATCACTGCTACATCAGTGACTTATAAGACTAACCAAACTGGCATGGTGTGTGCATTAGTATGGGGCAATTGAGTCATTTTCAATTCACACTGATCACATTGAGGAGATAAAAGAGATGTCCGCCGCTAACGCGCTAAAGATGATGAAAGACAACAAGGTCAAGTTCGTTGACCTGCGCTTCACTGACACCCGCGGGAAGGAGCAGCATGTGTCTATGCCAGCCCACCAGGTAGATGAAAGCATGTTCGAAGAGGGCAAGATGTTTGATGGCTCCAGTATTGCCGGCTGGAAAGGCATTAACGAATCCGACATGATTCTGATGCCGGAAGGCGATACCGCAGTCATGGATCCTTTTATGGAGGAACCGACCATGATTATCCGCTGCGACATCATTGAGCCAAACACCATGCAGGGTTATGAGCGCGATCCCCGTAGTATCGGCAAAAAAGCTGAGGCTTATCTAAAGAGCACCGGCATCGCTGATACCGCCTATTTTGGACCGGAACCAGAGTTTTTCATTTTCGAAGACGTACGCTGGGGCGCCGATATGTCCGGCAGTTTTGTACAGATAGACTCTGAAGAAGCTCAGTGGAACTCAGAAAAGGTCTATGAGGGTGGCAATATGGGTCACCGCCCCGGCATTAAAGGTGGTTACTTCCCGGTTCCTCCTGTTGATTCACTACAGGATATCCGTTCTGCCATGTGTCTGGCATTGGAAGAAATGGGCGTTCCTGTTGAAGTGCATCATCACGAAGTGGCGACTGCTGGTCAGTGCGAAATTGGCACCGGGTTTAATACTCTGGTGAGAAGAGCCGATCAAAACCAGATACTGAAATATTGCGTACAGAACGTTGCCCATTCTTACGGCAAAACCGCGACCTTCATGCCGAAACCAATGGTGGGTGACAATGGTAGCGGTATGCACGTACACCAATCGCTGGCAAAAGGAGGCAAAAATCTGTTCTCCGGTGACGAATACGGCGGGTTAAGCGAGATGGCACTTTATTATATCGGGGGCATTATCAAACACGCCCGCGCACTGAATGCCTTTACCAATGCCGGCACCAACAGTTACAAGCGCCTGGTACCTGGTTTTGAAGCTCCGGTTATGCTGGCCTATTCAGCACGTAACCGTTCGGCTTCCATTCGAATCCCTTACGTCACCAACCCCAAGGGACGACGCATAGAGGTTCGCTTCCCTGACTCAACAGGCAACCCCTATTTCACCTTTGCCGCAATGATGATGGCAGGTCTCGATGGTATCCAGAACAAGATCCATCCTGGTGAGGCCATGGATAAGGATCTTTATGATTTGCCGCCGGAAGAGGAAAAGAAGATTCCGACCGTATGTTATGCCCTTGATCAGGCGCTTGATGCGCTCAACAAGGACCGTGACTTTCTCAAGGCCGGTGACGTCTTTACCGATGACACCATTGATGCATACATCAAGCTCAAAATGGAAGAAGTCACACGCATGCGTATGACCACCCATCCTATCGAGTTTGATATGTACTACAGCATGTAATCAGGAGAGAAAGTCATGATGGGCAACAACCGATACCCAGTAACATTCAAAACGGTTGAGGACATAAGCGCCCGTCATAGCAATATGGGATGCCCCCGTTATAGGGGGCATTTCTTTCGGTCAATTGGAAATCACTCATCGAAGCTTTGTGATTAGCCATGAAAAATCTGGCCATATACAATTTTCCCGACCACGATATCCATAAGCCGGATATGAGCGCTATGGAAATATCAAAACAAATCTTTGAAAACCTGACATCAGCGGTGTTGGTATTTGACCATAAACTCAAATTAACCGCGGTCAATCCATCAGCTGAAATGCTATTCGCTACCAGCGCAAAGAAAATGCTGGGGCACACACTTGATCACTGGCTATCCAAAACCGAAACGAGCCTAAAGGAAACATTAACCAAGGTAAGCGAAAGCCAGCATCCTGTAACCATGCGTGAAGCAACACTACAACTTCATGGCAAACGAACTATTACTGTCGATTACACCATAACGCCAATAATCGACGACAACATTGAAGCAGCACTGATCATGGAGATGGTCCAGGTTGATCGCATCCTGCGTCTGGCCCAGGAAGAAAAAATGCAGCATCTGCATGCCACCAATAAGGCAGTCATTCGGGGTGTTGCCCACGAAATCAAGAACCCGCTGGGCGGAATTCGCGGCGCCGCGCAATTACTGGCAAGGGAGCTGCCGAATCCCGAACTGGAAGAATATACCTCCATAATCATTGAAGAGGCTGATCGTCTGCGCGCTCTAATCGATCGTATGTTTGGCCCCAATCAGGTGCTTAACCTGAAGATGATTAACATACACGAAGTTTTGGAACATATTCGCCGTTTGATCCTGGCCGAGGTACAGGAGGGTCTGGATATAATTACCAGCTATGATCCCAGCCTCCCGGAAATTCCAGGAGATCGGGACCAACTGATACAAGCCATACTAAACGTGGTGCGCAATGCTGTTCAGGCCATGGATAATAAAGGTGTACTGGAGCTACGTTCACGCATCGAACGCCAGTTTACTATCGGCCAAAACCTGCATCGCCTGGCCATCCGGCTGGATATCATTGATAACGGTCCGGGCATTCCTGCTGATCTTGTTCAGGACATTTTTTACCCGCTTGTGACAGGCCGCCCGGAGGGCACAGGCCTGGGCCTTTCGATTAGCCAGGATATTATTGCCAGGCATGGCGGCCTGATTCAGTGTACCAGCGAACCTGGTAATACTGTTTTTTCCATTTACCTGCCTTTGGAAAATAGCGAGGTCCAGTCATGACATCAACCGATAGGGTCTGGATCATCGACGACGACCGCTCCATCCGCTGGGTACTGGAAAAGGCATTGGAAAAAGCCGGTATTGCCGTTGAATCGTTTAACTCAGCCGAACACATCGCAGACACTCTGGATCATCGACGACCCCATGTTATTGTGACCGATATTCGCATGCCGGGCATATCCGGCCTTGAGTTATTGCAGACAATAAAAACCAAGGCGCCGGAAATTCCTGTCATCATCATGACTGCGCATACCGACCTCGATAGTGCAGTCGCCTCTTACCGGGGCGGAGCCTTTGAATATCTGCCAAAACCGTTTGACGTTGATGACGCCGTCAGCCTGGTGCGCAGGGCGCTGGAACACCAGCGTTTCAATGGCAAGCCGGCCGAAGAAAAAAGAGAGTCCAGCACTGAGATCATCGGCGAAGCACCCGCCATGCAGGAAGTATTCCGAGCTATTGGCCGCCTGTCCAATTCCCATTTAAGTGTACTCATCAATGGTGAATCCGGTACCGGCAAGGAGCTGGTAGCACGCGCCCTGCACAATCACAGCCCGAGAGCCAACAAACCCTTTATTGCTATTAATATCGCCGCCATTCCCGGCGAGTTGTTGGAGTCCGAACTCTTCGGTCACGAAAGAGGCGCATTTACCGGGGCACAGAGCCAACGCAAAGGCCGCTTTGAGCAGGCCAATACAGGCACTCTGTTTCTGGACGAGATCGGCGACATGACGGCAGAGCTTCAAACCCGACTCTTGCGTGTGCTATCTGACGGCCGTTTTTATCGCGTGGGCGGTCACGAGCAGATTGAGACTGACGTACGCATTATTGCCGCCACTAACCAGAACCTGGAAAAGCGGGTGGCTGACGGCAGGTTCCGCGAAGACCTTTTCCATCGCCTTAACGTCATTCGCATCCATCTACCCGCCTTGCGCGAGCGCAGGGAAGACATACCGGCACTGGTAAGGTACTTCCTGGACAAATCATCCAAAGAACTCAATGTGGAGTCAAAGAAAATTGACAAAGAGGCCCTCGATTTTATGAGTCAGTGCAACTGGCCTGGCAATGTTCGTCAGCTCGAAAACACTTGCCGCTGGTTAATGGTAATGGCACCGGGCGCAACTATCAGCGTATCCGATTTACCCCCTGAAATAAAACAGGAAGAAGGCGCTGATGTGCCTTTGCAAAAGCGTTGGCAAGATGTTTTTAAGCGCTACGTCGACCAGCAACTGGGAAAAGGCGTCACAGACATATTTAAGCATTTGAATGATGATTTTGAGCGCATCCTCATTCAAGAGGCACTCAAGCACACCGGTGGACGCAAACAGGATGCGGCAAGACGCCTGGGCTGGGGACGCAACACCCTGACCCGCAAACTAAAGGAACTCAACCTTTAGCCTCGCTATTGTCTTACTGCGTAGCCGTTTATCGGCTTTGCCAGAACCCCTGTACCCTAAGAAGTAGACCCCGGCACTACCTCGACTACATTTTAACTATCCCGGCGCCATACCTGACGCATGACGCCTGTAAGTTCCAGAACCGCTAAATATCACTGTTGCCGCTCCCGGTAGTCGTTTTACGCACGCCCAACGAGACAGCAACTCGCCCCGACAGGGCTTTATTGTTAGAGGATTCGCTATGCGAAAGATATTTTTTATCGCTGCCGTACTAAGCCTGCTGCCGTTCCCCACCATGGCAGAAAATAACACGGCAGCCATGACACTAAACGAAATCGTTTTTACGGCGCCCCCAAAAGAATCACCGGAAGCCGGGCGCGAGCGTTACGAACCCATTGCCGAATATCTCAGTCAGGTGCTTGGCAAAAAGGTCGTATACAAACATCCCGGTAACTGGCTAATTTTCCGTACCCACATGTTGAAGGGTAACTACGATTTGATTTTCGATGACGGCCACCTGAATAGCTATCGCGCCGCCAATCTCAATCACACTATTCTGGCGAAGGCAGCCACCCCCAACCGGTTTGCAGTGATTGTCGCCAATGGCAGTGTACGTTATCAGACCTTGAAGGATCTCGTAGGCCGCAGTATTTGTACCCAGGCACCACCGGATCTGGCATCGATCATTGTTCTGAATAATTTTGATAATCCGTCGCGCCAACCACGCATTGTCACCAGTGATGACTGGGGTACCATTTACGAAAATGTCCAGTCAAAGAAATGTACGGCCGGTGTATTGCCATTGGCGGCATTGGATAAACTGGAAAATTCTGATCACAAATCCAAGGTAATTTTTCTGACAGACCCGTTACCGCATCTTGCCTTTTCGGCCGGTCCGCGTCTGTCCCAATCAGAAAAACTGAAAATTGCCGGGGCATTGGTGGCCAGTGAATCAAACTCCGCTACAGCGAAACTGCGTAGCGCTATGCTTATTGATAGCGGCTTTGTGCCTGCCTCCAATAACGAATACGTTGGCCTGGCCAAATACCTGGAGAATCAACTGGGATACTACTAATCAAAAATATATAACAACAAAAGCCCGCGTAAGCGGGCTTTTGTTGTTATGGCAACATGCCGACGTTTTTGATAATTCCTGGCAACTCGGCCTCCAAGCCTGATGCCAGACGCATGATCTTGTTTTTGAATGGTTGCAATTTATCGGCAATCCCTAATCCGGTGTTACGCAAAGAGGCAATGAGAGGCTGCTCTGTGCCAAACAATCGCTTGAAACCGTCTGTTGCCAACAACATGGCGGTATTGTCGCCCCTGCGCCAGCGCTCGTATCGCCTCAATATAGCAAACTCCCCAACATCCTTGCGTCGCTCCATGGCGTCCATTATGACCTGCGCCAATACCGCGGCATCGGCATAACCCATATTCACCCCCTGCCCGGCCAGTGGATGCATACGATGCGCAGCATCACCTACCAGCGCAACGCGTGGCTGCACGTAATGTCTGGCGTGAGAGAGATTTAGCCCAAACGCCTGACGTGGACTGATATGCTTGATTGCACCCAGGGCATTCTCAAAGGCAACTTCCAACTGCTCGACGAATCCCGCGTCGTCCAGAGTCATTAAAGCGTCCGCGCGCGCACTATCCGCCGACCAAACAATGGAGCATTGATGGGGATCCTTTAATGGTAAAAACGCTAGTGGGCCAGTGGGCAAAAAACGTTGCCAGGCCGTGTGCTGGTGTGGCTTCTCTGTGGTAACTGTGGCAACTATCCCTTTTTGTTGAAAATCCCAACCGCTGGCCTTAATACCCAGCAACTGCCGTACCTGTGAATGGGCACCATCGGCGCCCACCAGTAAACGCGCACGCCATTGCTGGCCATTATCGGCGATAGCTGTCGCCTGTGCCGGCTCTAGCTGTATCTGCTGTAATTTGACAGGGGAGTTATAACTCACATTCCTGTACTGCTGCATTCTCTGGTGCAGCATGGCCAGCATAACGCTGTTTTCGATAATGTAGCCAAGACTGGCAGCACCAATGTCTGCCGCATCAAAATGGATACAGCCTTTACCGGCCGCATCCCAGATTCGCATTTCCTGAATGTCGGCAACCCGGAATTCCTTGATCGCCTTCCAGACACCGACAGCCTCAAACAGGGCACAGGACGCAGCGCTAATAGCACTCACCCGCAGGTCATATTCGGCCCCAGGTAGCTGAGGCACAGGGCCCGGCTCCAGCACGGCTACCCGCAAGTCCGAACCACCCAACGCGCATGCCAAGGCGGTACCCACCATGCCGCCACCCACAATCAACACGTCACACTCGAACACTGGCTCAACCATGATCCGGCTCCAATGGTAATCCACGCGCCAGCCTCGGCAGACGACCGTTAAGACCGCTGGTACGGCGGCTGAATTCCCGCTTTAGCCCCGGCAAAAAATCCACACCCAACAACCCAAGATTGCGCCCTATTACCAAGGGCAAAAAGTCGTTGGAAAAAATACGCACCAGGCTGTCAGTAAAACGGGAGACTATGCGATTATCGCGCACACGCCATTCCTCATATGCGCGCACAACCGACAAAGCACCTATATCATCCCCATGCTGCACAGCCTCGACAAGCACCTGGGCCAATGTCGCAACATCACGCAGACCCAGATTAAATCCCTGACCGGCAACCGGATGCACTGCATGGGCAGCATTGCCGATCAATACCAAACGCTCACGGGTTTGCTCGTCCACACGATTTAAAAACAAGGGATAGGACTGACGTTTTCCTACCCTCTCAAACTTGCCCAAACGGTTACCAAAACGCTGCTGCAATTGTTGCAGGAACTCCTGGTCGTCCCAGGACAAAATGGTAGACGCGTGGTCCTGGCGCGTGGTCCAAACCACGCCACAGCGCTGCCCCTGCAACGGCAATAAGGCCAGAGGGCCGGTTTCCGTAAAACGTTCGTAGGCTACATGATCGTGAGATTTGCCGGGGGTGACGTTGGTGACAATGGCGGTTTGTTTATAATCCTTTCGCTTTGAGGCGATACCCAATACTTCCCGGAGTCCCGAGCGTCCGCCTTCGGCCACCACAACCAGGCGGGCACTGATAGTTCTTGTTTGCTGTCTCTGACGTATACTGCAGCTGGCGTAATCAGCAGTAATCTTAACTTGCTCGATTGTTGCCGGACATAGCAGCTCAATGTTATTCGCGGCCTGCATTACGTTAGATAACGCGCGCCCCATAACACGATTGGTTGCCACATAGCCTAATGCATCCAACCCCGCCTCCACTGCATGCAACCGGGTGAACCCAAAATGACCTCTGTCACTAATAAGGATATGATGAATTGGACAGGCACCTTCCTGTTCAATTTGACGCCAGACACCTATGCCCTCAAAAATGCGCCGGGAGCTATAAGCAAGTGCTGTAGTACGATCATCATAGCTGAGCTGATCGTCCGAGCTTGCCGGTATTGCTTCCACTACAGCGATATGCAAGGAAGAACCGGCCAAGGCGCAGGCGAGACTGGCGCCCGCCAGACCCCCGCCAATGATGATTAGATCATAATCTGCTGCCATTTATTGCGCCGCCATTAAGGCCTCGATTTCATCCACAGTCTTGGGGACATCTTTGCTTAACACCTCATGTCCTTGCGCAGTCACCAACACATCATCCTCGATGCGGATGCCGATGTTCCACCAGCGCTTATCGACAGTTTTGTCACCCCCTGCAATGTAGAGTCCGGGCTCAACCGTCAGCACCATGCCCGGTTCGAGCATGCGCCAATCGTCCTCGATTTTATAATCGCCTACGTCGTGCACATCCATCCCCAACCAATGGCCGGTACGATGCATATAGAAGCGGCGGTAATGCCCTTTCTCGATTAATTCGTC
>JAOUNW010000126.1 GCA_029880755.1 Gammaproteobacteria bacterium | reverse complement strand
GCCGTTGGTTGGCCCTGCAGACAACTTCGGGGATTGGTTGCGCCCGCATTAAATCCCTGCTCGATCACTTTGATTCCCTGGAAGCAATAGTAGATTCAGCGCATGACGTTGTCGGATCGATTATGGGTGGCTATCCGGATTTTCTAGATAGGCTATCAGAGCCTTTAATAAATAATTCCGTTGAACAAGTTGACGCGTGGCTGCAGTGCTCTACCAATCATCATGTAATTACCTATTATGATCCCCGCTACCCAAGGCTGCTTCGTGAAATCAGCGATCCCCCCGTACTTCTTTATGTTAGAGGATCAGTAGATTGCTTGACTGAGCCTCAATTCGCGATTGTGGGTAGTCGAAATCCGACACCGGTTGGGCGGGATAATGCCCGTGATTTTGCCAGGACGTTAGCGGGGGCTTCATTGACAATAAGCAGCGGCTTGGCGCTCGGCGTGGATGCTGCCGCGCATTTAGGTGCACTGGAATTTAACCGGAAAACGATCGCGGTTTCCGGAACGGGTATCGACAATGTATATCCGGCCAAGCATGTTGAGCTGGCGCGGGCCATCACAGCCAGGGGAGCGATCATTTCCGAGTTTCCTCTGGGCACCCCGCCGCTAAAACAAAACTTCCCGCGCCGAAATCGTCTTATCAGTGGAATGGCTCTGGGTGTACTGGTAGTAGAGGCTGCACTGAGAAGCGGATCTCTCATCACTGCCAGACTGGCAACGGAACAGGGCCGGGAAGTTTTTGCCATTCCGGGTTCCATTCACTCTCCTCAGTCCAGAGGTTGCCACAGGCTGATACGCCAGGGCGCCAAGCTCGTAGAGACGGCTGAGGACATTGTGGAAGAACTGGCTCCTTTGGCTCAATTTGTGCTGGAACCAAAAAAATTGGATTCCGCGAAACAGGAAAAATTAACGCCAAGCGAGCGAAGACTTCTGGCTCAAATGGGTTATGATCCCGTGAGCATTGACTTCCTCGTGGAGTCATGCGGATTGACGACAGAGCGGATTTCCTCCATGCTGTTGCAAATGGAGCTTCAGGGATGGGTGGAACCCGTATCAGGGGGTCGATATCTGCGAAGAGTAAATTAAGGGTGGCTATGACAGAAAAGGTGTTGGATGTATTGATGTATTTGTTTGATAACTATATGGAAGACGGGCAGGAGTTTGAGCCTGATCAGGAGGCTCTGGCTGTAGAATTATCGCAGGCCGGATTCCCAAAAGGAGAAATCAACAAGGCCTTTACCTGGCTGGAAGAACTGTCAGATCTTAGAGAAACCCTGCCTCCGGGAATGGTGGCGACTAATAAACCAACATCAATACGTTATTTTTGTCCCCGGGAAACCACAAAGTTAGGCCGGCTTGGCCAGGGGTTTCTGTTGGGGCTGGAGCAACGGGGCGTGCTTGATCCGGCGGCCCGGGAGATGGTTATTGATCGGATAATGGCCCTGGAAAATGATGACATTGATCTCGAGCAGCTCAAGTGGGTGGTGCTGATGGTGCTGTTTAATCAGCCTGGTCAGGAACACGTTTATGCAAGTCTTGAGGAACTCGTGCTTACAGAAAGGCAGGACTGTCTCCAGTAACTCCGGACTTTCTTTATCAATAAACAAATAATCTTAACGCTGTTTAATCAAAAAACTTAACCTTTGGTGGTTTTAAAAACCATTCACTCTGAAGCTTATACTTGCAGTTATGTCCAAGAATTTAATTGTCGTTGAGTCTCCTGCCAAAGCCAAAACCATGTCCAAGTATCTTGGAAAGGAGTTTTCCGCGCTGGCCTCCTATGGGCATGTGCGCGATCTGGTTCCCAAGCAGGGAGCGGTCGACACAGAACATGACTTCGCGATGAAGTACGATCTCATTGAAAAAAACAAAAAACATGTTGATGCCATTATAAAGGCAATGAAAAAGTCTGATGCCTTGTATCTGGCAACTGACCCTGACAGGGAAGGTGAAGCCATTTCATGGCACCTGTACGAGATACTAAAAGAGCGCGGTGCTCTGGATAGCAAGCCAGTTCATCGGGTCGAATTCTTTGAGATTACAAAGCAGGCGATCAGAAGCGCCATCGATAAACCAAGAGAGCTTTCAGTCAATCTGATTGACGCCCAGCAGGCGCGGCGGGCGCTGGACTATCTTGTGGGTTTTAATCTTTCCCCTCTTTTGTGGAAAAAAGTAAGGCGTGGATTATCTGCCGGCCGCGTACAAAGCCCGGCATTGCGTATGATCGTAGAGCGGGAAGAAGAAATTGAAAAATTTGTTCCACGGGAATATTGGACCATTGAGTCGGATGTGGCAGCAGCTAACAAACCGTTTTCCGCCAAACTGACTCATTTTGAGAACAAAAAACTTGAGCAGTTTGATATTGCTGATAAGGCTGAAGCAAAAAAAATTGAAAAAACTCTACTAGATAAAGCCAAAGGCAAACTAAAGGTTGCCAAGGTTGAGAAAAAACAGCGAAAACGTAATCCCTATCCCCCTTTCACCACGTCGACTCTTCAGCAGGAAGCGGCGCGTAAACTGAATTTTACCGCCAAGCGTACCATGATGGTGGCCCAACAACTGTATGAAGGGTTTGAGATTGATGGTGAAATTGTCGGCTTGATCACCTATATGCGTACAGATTCGGTTAATCTGGCCGCAGAGGCTGTGGAAGAGATAAGACAGGTAATTCGCGATCGTTTTGGCGACAAGAATGTCCCGGAGCAACCGCAGGTTTATAAGAGTAAATCAAAAAATGCCCAGGAAGCGCATGAAGCAATTCGACCCACGTCGTCTCTAAGAGATCCAGAAGACATGAAGCGCCATTTGAAGCCTGAGCAATACAAGCTCTATAGCTTGATCTGGAAACGCACCATGGCGTGCCAGATGATCCATGCCACGCTGGATACTATGTCTATTGATCTGGAGGCGGGTGCAGGCAATGTATTCCGTGCTACCGGTTCAACTGTTGTGGATCCGGGGTTTATGGCGGTGTATCAGGAAAGTGAGGATGACACGAAGTCTGATGACGACAGCCAGACATTGTTACCACCATTGAACGAAGGCGAGAATGTTGATCTTAAGGCGATTCGAAAAGAGCAACACTTTACAGAACCCCCGCCACGTTACTCGGAAGCCAGTCTGGTTAAAACGCTGGAGGCCTACGGTATTGGTCGTCCCTCAACCTATGCCAGCATTATTTCAACTCTGCAGAACAGGGAATACGTGACCCTGGAAAAACGCCGGTTTAAACCGACCGATGTGGGTCGTGTGGTCAATAAGTTTTTGTCAGAGCATTTTACGAAATATGTAGACTACGATTTTACTGCCAAATTGGAAGACGATCTTGATGCCGTCTCGCGCGGAGAGAAAGAATGGAAGCCGCTGTTAAAGGATTTCTGGGACGAGTTCAAAGGTCAGGTCGATTCCAAGGAAGATGTCGAAAGACCGGGTGTTGAGTTGCTCGACGAGGACTGTCCCAAGTGTGGCAAGAAGGTTGCCAAACGGCTTGGCCGGAATGGTTACTTTATTGGATGCACAGGTTATCCAGAGTGTGACTATACGCGTAACGTGGAAGACGAGCCTGGTGCAACCAATGAACCGGAGGTGGTGGAGGGTCGCAAATGTCCACAGTGCAATTCCGACCTGGTGATCAAGCGTGGCCGCTACGGCAAGTTTATCGGGTGCAGCAGTTATCCGGATTGCCGTCATATGGAGCCCATCGAAAAACCGGAAGATACCGGAGTTAAGTGCCCACAGTGTAATCAAGGATCCATGCTCAAACGAAAATCCCGGTATGGGAAGATATTTTTTTCCTGCGAGCGTTATCCCGACTGTAAATACGCGGTTTGGAACCGCCCATTGCCGGAACCATGTCCTGATTGCGGTCACCCGATGTTGACAGTGAAAGTGACCAAACGGCGTGGCGCTGAAAAAGTCTGCCCCCAGAAGGATTGCAACTATACTATCCCGTATGATGAGTATGAGGAGCCCGAAGAGGCCTAGCCCCTGTATCAACTGGAGCCGTCAAACTGCAAGCGGTCTATGTCAGTTGGTCAAGCAGGGAACGAGTGAGCTAGGGTTTATCAAAAGTCACGCCGTGACTTTTCTGTTTTTTTCCGCGTTTTTGCTGACATCCTGCATCAGTCTTGAGCCTGGCATAGGTAAGCCCGCTTCCTGGACGTCGCTTCCTGGCTGGGAAGCTGATCCACTGCTTGATGCATGGCCGGCACTGATGCGCAGTTGCGAACGCCTGCAAAAAAACTCCGAGTCATGGAAAAGTATTTGTAATGAAGCCCATTTACTGGGCACCCCGGACAGTGCGACAGTCAGGGCGTTTATCGAGAATCGTTTTGTCCCTTACCGTATGGTGCCTGACGAGCGCAATAAGGATGGACTGATTACCGGTTATTACGAACCACTCCTGCATGGCAGCCTAATAAAAAGCGAGCGCTATCGCTACCCGCTTTATCGAAAGCCGCCCGATTTATTGACAGTTGACCTGACGGAGCTCTTTCCCGAACTGGCTAACAAAGTAGTGCGTGCACGTATCAAGGAAAAGCGGGTGATACCTTACTACAGTCGTGCCGAGATCGATCATGGACAGAATCCCCTAGAAGGCCATGAGCTGGCCTGGGTGGACAGCGCTGTCGATCTGTTTTTTCTGCATATTCAGGGCTCTGGCCGCATACGTCTGGACGATGGTCGTGAACTGGCAGTAGGTTATGCCGACCAAAACGGGCATCCGTATGAATCAATCGGGGCCCAGCTTATTCGTATGGGCGAGATGGAGGCCAAAGCGGTAAACCTTTCAACGATAAAAGAGTGGCTAGCGGCCTATCCCGATCGCGCAATCGATTTGCTGAATAGCAATCCAAGTTATGTATTTTTTGATGTCCGGTCAGAAAATTTGCCCGGCCCTGTCGGTTCCCTGAATGTGCCCCTGACGGCAGAGCGCAGTATCGCCGTGGATAAACAGTTTATCCCGCTGGGATACCCCGTATGGCTGGACACAAGCCTCCCTGATGAGAAGATGCCTTATCGGCGACTGATGCTGGCCCAGGATACCGGTGGCGCTATTAAGGGTGCTGTACGGGCGGATATATTTTTTGGTAATGGTGCCCGGGCCGAGGCACTGGCGGGTGCCATGAAGCAGTCAGGCAACCTTTATATTCTAATGCCAAGCCAAGACAAAGAAAGCGCTGTGTTTGTTGCCAACCGTAATGGCAAATAGCTTACTATTTACCGCGCTAGACTCACTGGTACCTAACGCCCGTTACTGTATGATTTTTCAGTTCAGGAAACTTTTTTATTTTAAGCAGAGCCGGTTTTTGTTTTTTGTGTCGGGCGTTATTTTTTTAACTGCTTGCGACTTCAATTTGAATCCCCAGGAACGACAGGCGATCAAGGTAGTGACTGACCTGGTTATACAGCTGAAACAAAATAATGATACGGGGGAATCTCTTGATAAAGACCAGGGTTCGCCTGAGCCGGAGATTGGCGCCAGCGCCCAAAACACGCTCCGGTATTTACGGGCACGTCACCAGCAGGGGTTTGAGATACGCTTTACGTCAGGATCCCGTACCGCAATTGACGAAAACAAGCAGGTCGTGACGGTTATCGCCAGTGAGGCAGGTAAGGGCGATTTACGATCTCAGCAGGGATCCTATTCGATTAACTGCTATTTTGAA
>JAOUNW010000125.1 GCA_029880755.1 Gammaproteobacteria bacterium | reverse complement strand
AGCGGTAACACCGCAGGCACTGGAGGCAACCACCACTGTTGCCTCGATGTTAAACGGTGATCTGGTGGCGACCTCAACCGGCGATTGCACCGCTGCCGATACAGACGACACCTCTGCCTGTAACCTGATCAAGTATATCCGCGGTGTTTCCAATGATGCCACGGATTCTGAAACGGATGGCTCAAAGAACCGGAATTGGTTAGTCGGTGATGCCCTGCATTCCCGCCCCTTAACACTTAACTACGGTGCCGCCAATGGCTATAGCACAAGCATCCCGGATATTCGTATTTTCGTCGGTACCAACGACGGTTTCTTGCGCATGATACGCAATAAAACCACCAGCGGTGCGGAAGAAGGTGTGGAGGGCTGGGCCTACATGCCCCGGGAAGTCATGGGGATGGTCAAGGAACTCAAAACCGGTACATGGACTACGGAGAAACACCCCTTTGGTGTCGACGGCGAACCGGTAAGCTATGTTGTAGACAACGATGCCGATGGTAATATCGAGTCACCAGACGAGACAGGCAAATACGACAAAGTCTATCTTTATTTTGGTTTGCGCCGCGGCGGTAAATCCTACACAGCGCTGGATATCACCGATCCTGATGATCCTAAATTTATCTGGAAAATTTCCAAAACCAGTGGCGGTGATTTCGATGAGCTGGGTCAAACCTGGTCCACTCCCAGGGTGCGCAGCATGGTATATGGAGGCAGCACCACTCCCCGGCCGGTCCTGATATTTGGCGGCGGCTACGACACCAATAAGGATGATCATAGTTCCTGGCATTCCGCAGCCCCTGGAGGCAAAGACAGTGAAGGTACCGCCATTTACATTGTTAACGCCTTAACCGGAGCACTGGTATGGAAAGCGGCCTATGACGCATCTGTTACCACACCGGGCTACGATTCGGCGAGCAAGACTTATAAGCGTAACGACATGTTCGATAGCATACCTTCATCTATCACGGTGGCTGATCCGAACGGAAATGATTTACCTGATCGTCTGTATGTCGGCGACACTGGCGGTGTCCTCTGGCGCGTGGATACACTCAGCAACGATGAATCCAACTGGATTGTAAATCCGCTGCTGTCTGTCGGCGCGAGAATGACGAAAAATACGCCAACCCTGCCCAAGGATGATCGTCGTTTCTTCTATCCACCCGACTATGTTCAGGCAAAAGACTCTATTAGCGGTGATTCCTACGATGCGGTGGTTATCGGTACTGGGGATCGCTCAGAACCCCTGGCAACCGATACCGAGGAATGGTTCTACGTGGTACGGGACCGGGACTTGATTAGCGGCACATTAACCAACCTTACAGCCAACGGCCCAATAGAACACTATGATGACGCCACCGATGGTAGTACCACGCCGCCAAACTATGGGTTGGTTGATGTCTCCCAAGGCAGTTGTATCCTCGCAGGTACCTGTACAGCATCTTATACCTACGGCTGGAAAATGAAACTCGATTGCCCCAATGATTCCGGCAGAACATTTGCCGGCGGAAACTGCGGCGAGAAGAATCTTTCTGCTTCCTTTACCATTGGTGGAACCATCTTTATGACAAGCTATCTGCCACCGGATACCACCAGCACCAACTGTGGGCCAGAAGAAGGTACGGGATTGCTATATGAGTTAAGCCTGCAGGACGGTTCAGCTGTCAATGATAACGATGGAGACGGTGTTATCACGGCTAATGACCGATTTTCCGCCCTTCGCTCAGGAGGTATACCTGCGGAAGTAGTATCCCTGGGAGGCGACAAAGTTCTTGCCCCGGATCTAACGGTGAAAGAACCGGAAGTCAAAGGCGGATTCAGGACCTATTGGCACGCATCGGATGAGGATTAATCATAAATCAGAGGGTAGTAGCCAGTGCATTATCTTGCTGAGCTGCTACTCTCATTTATGCAGGATGTCTCGCTAGAGCAAATAGACTTTAAAACAATACTTAATACTTAAGGAACTTAACACTATGTCAGCACAACTGTTCGGTAGTAAGCCATCATCCGTATGGAAGCCCCAAAAAGCCAAGGGGTTTACCTTGATCGAGCTAATGATTGTAGTGGTAATTATTGGAATCATTGCGGCCTTCGCCTACCCGGCCTACCAGGATTCCGTGCGCAAATCGCGTCGAGCCGATGCCAAAACGACATTGGGGGATATCGCCTCGAAAATGGAACAATATTATATGGATAACAAGACCTACAGCACGGGAGGCAAAACCCTTACTGAGTTAGGTTATGCGACAGCCACCATAAGTTCTTATGAGGGTTATTACACCATATCGATAAACAGCGAGTCCGCCACCAGCTATGAACTCCTGGCAGTGCCGACAACCAAGGGCAATCAGAATCTGGACACAAAATGCCCGTCCATGACGCTGAATAACCTAAGAGTGAAATCGCCGAATAGCTGTTGGTAAAGGTAAGAAGATATATTTGAGAGGGTAGTAATAAAAAACCAGGGCACCATTTGTTTGATCAAAGAATGGGCCGCGGACTAATGATAACCAGCGAAATTCGGAGCGAGCGGCCCGACCCTGTTAGTGAAATTATTTGTCATAAAATTTCTAGATAAAATAAGTTTATTGATCGCCCAGGCGGAATTTTACTAATACCCTATTATAAATGACGCTATTGCCGGGCTGGAGGAACAGGAATATACTGGTTTTGGTTATTCGAGAAACTAGCGGAATTTGCTTAGAAATAAGTAGTTTCTGGATTTCAAGGAATAGAAAAATGAAGGCAGACAATCGAAACAGCAGACATATCAACGCTTCTCCGAGCGAAGCTAACAATCCTTTTGTCTGCCTGATTATACCGTTCGTCTGCTGGACTACCCCCAATATCATACCGTTCATCCGTAGAAAGAAGCCGTCTATCCCTTTATGCAGAAATTTAGGTTTTAGCATGATCGAGATATTGGTCACGCTGGTCGTTATTGCGATCGTTGCCGCCCTGGCAATTCCAAACTTCCGAGGCGTAATCCAAAACAACCGGCTGGTAACTCAAGCCAATAGCCTGCTTACCGACCTGACGCTCGCCAGAAGTGAAGCTATCAAAAGATCCGGCAGCATTGGCATTTGCCGCTCAACAACAGGAGCCAGTTGTTCCAATGCCGGCAACTGGGAAAACGGTTGGCTGGTGTTTGTGGATACCAATAGTAACGGCACATGGGATAACACCGACCAGCCTCTACGTTTTCACAAGGCCCTGGCGGGGGGTAACACCCTGAGGCCCAATGCCACAGGGATTGTGGAGCCCATTCTTCTGAGCTCCCGGGGGACAAGCAATATCCCCGATGGTGGCGGCTTTCGCCTGTGCGATGACCGCGGCACGGCCTCGGGCAAGAGCATTTTGATCAATAGAATTGGTCAGGTCCGGATTGAAAAGACACCGCCAGACACATGCCCATAGGGATTAGCGTCATGAAGATCATTTCAGCAAAACAGCAATTATTGAGATCCCACGCTTCCCAGCACGGGTTTAGCTTATTGGAAGTCCTGATTGCCCTGCTCGTGTTATCCATCGGCCTGCTGGGGCTGGCAGGTCTGGAAGTTTTTGGCCTGAAATACAACTTCCAGTCTTATGAGCGCACCCAGGCCACACTACTCATTGAAGAAATGGCCGACCGCATGAGGGCCAATCCAATGGGTGTTATGGACGACGAATATGACGCCATTGCCCTGGACAACACCCCGGTATCAGGGGCGCTCAACTGCACAATCGTAAACTGCACTCCTGCCCAATTCGCTGACTACGACGAGGATCAGTGGAAGCGAACTCTTAGCGCTGAAAAAATGCTGGCCCAGGGAAAAGGAAGCGTGACTCGCCTGGCTTCCACGCTGGCCTCAGGCGCTCCAGTCTATCTTTTTCAGATCCGGGTGGACTGGAAAGAGGATGATGTTGATATGTCTCAAACCATGAATATTCAGGTGCTGCCATGAAAACTCTTCTCCGGACAAACAGGGTTACCTTTCAGAATTTAATTTCGCTCCCTCGGACGAAAAGAACGAGCCATGGATTTTCGATTGTGGAACTCATGGTGGCGCTGGTGCTCAGTTCCTTGATTATGATTGGCGTGATTCAAATATTTATCAGCAGCAACAGCACGCATCGCGCCACCGAAGGACTTTCCCGGGTCCAGGAAAACGGCCGATTCGCCATGGACTTCCTGACCCGAGAGATTCGCATGGCAGGCAATATGGGATGTTTGCGCACCGTTCCTATTGTGAATTATGTCGATTCAACGAACATTCAATTTGATCCCACGCGAGGTATTTTTGGATTTGAGGCGAGCAACAGCGCGCCTGACGATACGATTAGCGCCGTCGCCAATCCGACCAATACAACCTCTGGCTGGGGTACGACCCTGGACTCGAATCTCGTCCCGGGCAGTGGCGGCGTGGCCGGGGCCATTGCCGGAACAGACATCATTGTCGTTTACAGTCTGGGTAATACGATTCCTCTGCGCGCACCGGACTATCACAATGAGGCCAACGTATTTCTCGACGATGGCGCTGCTGCAACAGCAGGTTTAGAGATTGGCGACATTGTAACAATCGCTGATTGCGAGAAGGCATCCATATTTCAAATCAGCAGTATGAATAGTAGTAAAACCAACCTTACCCACACTAATGCCGCTAATCCTGTTCCCGGCAACGTCTGCTCTCAGTGGGGCAGCAGTTGCGCCGACAAAAATCAGGAACACAAATACGGACCTGACGCCGAGTTGGCCAAACTGGTAACCAGTGTTTTCTATATCGCCCGCGGCGCCGGCGGAAAACCGTCCCTGTTCCGCGCATCGCTGACCCCAGGCTCCAACCAAATGCGTGGCGAAGAACTGGTTGAGGGTATTGAAAACATGCAAATCCTGTATGGCGAGGACACCACAAGCACAACACGAAGCAATGGCCAACCGACAACATTTTTGACAGCATCAGAGGTAACCAACTGGAGCCGCGTGGTCAATGTGCGCATCAGCCTGGTGGCAGCAACGGAAAATATTCAGGGCACCGGCGTCGACATGGAACCTGATACCGGCACCTACCTACTAACAGGAGCCACCCCTGAGACAGCCACAGAATATGACCCCGTCGACGACACCCGCCGCCGCCGGGTTTTTAATGCCACTGTTCAACTGAGAAACCGGGGGCTATAACGATGACGACTCATATGACTCGACAAAGCGGAACCACACTCGTGGTCGCGCTCATTATGCTGCTGGTTATGACCATACTCGGGATCACCTCCGTCAGCACCAGCGTGCTTCAGGAAAAGATGGCAGGCAATATGCGTGATCAGGCGGTTGCCTTTGAGGCAGCCGAAGCGGCGGTTCGTGCCGGCGAAAACTGGATTAGCAACCAAGAGTTTCGGCCCGAACCTAAGGCCAGTTATCCAGGGTTAAATGGTGTCTGGAAGGCGGGAATCCTCGGAAATCTCAGCAACCAGAACTACAGTTGGTGGACAGACAACTCAAGTAGCCGCCACAGTGTTTCGTATGAAGAGTTCGATAGCGCTCTTAGCATCACCCAGGCCAATACCCAACCCCGAATTATTATTGAGCATGGCGCTTTTATTCCCGATGACCTGGGTCTTGGGGGACAATATGGAGAACAATCCGGCAGGCATTATTACAAGATTACCGGTTATGGTGTCGGCGCAACCCGTACAGCACAGGCAGTGGTGCAGAGCACCTTTGTAAAACGATTTAAGTAGTTAACGTACGCTCAGAGCCACCAACCA
>JAOUNW010000124.1 GCA_029880755.1 Gammaproteobacteria bacterium | reverse complement strand
CCCCCGAGATGGCCGGCTGGTTTGATGTCATCGGTGATTCCGAGGCGGCGCCAATCAAGAAGCCGGCGCCGGACGTCTATTTGTATGTGCTGGATCGCCTGGGATTGGCACCAGCGGCCTGTATGGCCTTTGAGGATTCAGAAAATGGTATCCGGGCGGCAAGGAAAGCCGGCCTGAAAACCATTGTTACGGTAAACGAATACACCAAAAACCACGATTTTACCGGCGCCGCCATCGTGCTTGATCACATGGGCGAGCCGGGTGAGCCGTTCCATGTACTTTCCGGTAACGGTGTTAACGGATCAGATTACTTGGACTTGAGCCTGGTAACCCGATTGCATGGAGCGGCATCGTGAGCCATTTTGCGGATCGGCTTCAAGATATTGAGCCGTTTCATGTGATGGATATTCTGGCGCGCGCCAGGGTTCTGGAATCCCATGGTCACTCCATTGTGCACATGGAAATCGGGGAGCCGGATTTTGTGACACCGCAACTTGTTGTTCAGGCCGGGATCGATGCCTTACAAAACGGCTGCACTCACTACACACCTGCCTCCGGACTGCCAGAGCTGCGCCGGGCAATCGCTGCCAGTTATGCTCCCATTGCTGTCAATGCCGAAGCAGTGACGGTAACGCCCGGTGCTTCCGGCGCATTGCAGTTGGTATTCGCCGCCCTGATAAACCCTGGCGACGAAGTCATCATGGCTGATCCGGGTTATCCGTGTAATCGCCATTTTGTCAGGTTGTTTGAAGGCAAGCCGGTGCCGGTGCCGGTATTTGCTGATACGGGATATCAATTGACTGCGGAGCTGATTCGGCGGGTTTGGACGCCACGAACCGTCGCAGTATTACTGGCTTCGCCTTCGAATCCCACTGGAACCGTTGTGCCGCGAGACGAATTGAAGCGAATCGTTGAGGTCGTGAAGGAATTGAATGGCGTGTTGGTGGTGGACGAAATCTATCATGGCCTGATTTACGATGAACCTGTCACAAGCGCCCTTGAGTACTCGCAACATGTCTTTGTGGTGAATAGCTTTTCCAAATTCTATGGCATGACAGGTTGGCGCGTGGGCTGGTTAGTGGTACCGGAGGCTTACCGTTCAGTGATTCATAAGTTGGCGCAAAACCTGTTTATCGCTAGCCCGACCATGAGTCAATACGCGGCGTTGGCAGCTTTTGAGCCTCAAGTGAGCGAGGAGTTGGTGAAGCGGCGTGACGTGTTCAGGGAGCGCCGCGACTATCTGCTGCCCGCGTTACAGAATCTGGGTTTTTATATTCCTGTGATTCCGCAGGGGGCTTTTTACTTGTATGCCGACTGCAGTCGTTTTACCGAAGACAGTTACACTTTTACCTTGGAATTGCTGGAACAGGCTGGTGTAGCGGTAACGCCGGGCCTGGATTTTGGCCGCAATGAGGCGTCGCGTTATATCCGTTTTTCCTATGCCAATACTCTGGAGAATCTTAAGGAGGGTGTCCGGCGTATTCAGAATTACCTCAATTCAGGCAGCTGAACTTTCTATGGCGCCAGCTGTTACCGGGCGATCGTCGGGCTGCCTTTTTTGTAGTATTGCCGTAAACCAGAAGGTACTGCCCTGGCTTTCCTGACTGTAAACACCAATACCGCCTCCCAATGACTCTACCAGTGTTTTTATATCAGGCAGGACGTAATGAGAACGAGTTTCTGCCATGTCTGTTCCGGCTTCGAATAATCGGCCTTGTTTTTCCCGGCTGATACCAATACCTGTGTCAATCACTTCAAATCGCAACAACATATCATTTCGGAATTGTTCCAGCATTTTCACGTTAAGCGAAATTTCACCCCGATTCGTATGTTTCACTGCATTATCCAGCAGGCACATAAGAACGTTATAAAGTACTTCATGGTTGCCAGTCATATTCGTTGACAGGTTCTGGTGAATTCGGACGACTACTTGAATGTCCTTGCTGACGGCTAATGGTGTCACGTGCTCAACGCAGGACCGCAGCAGATCCTGGAGGTTAAAATTCCTGGTCTTGTCGGTATTTCTTGGTTCAGTAGCAGGTTCCCGGCTTAATACTGTTTGAGTTGTGTCCACCTGCATGGTGTCCACTGGCTTATCTTGGAGTCGCTGAACGAGTTTCTGTGCCAGGCTTTGGCTGTGAAGATAACCCCACCCAACGATGAACAGCGGAGTTAGTGCCAGTGCCGCCATTTCCGGGTGGGTTTTGGCAAAATTGAGCAAATCAATGGCATTCCAGGTTTGCAGGGACGATGCATTAACGCTAATAAAAACCAGCAGCAGATACAAAGCAACGAACAAAGCAACTCGGCGCATACCGGCATTAAATTGACGAGCAATATGTTGCCGATGCTGATTTTCCAGGTTATCGCCTAGCGTAGCCGGTACTTTCACTGTTACCCCTGTTTTCCAGTTGTCCCGCGCGTTATTTCGCGGGTTAGTTTCTTAAAGTGCAAACTTTGTGCCGGAATAATTATTTGAAATAAATATATATAAACAACAGGTTAGGCGGTATCTGGGAAAAATTGATTTTAATGGCTGCTAAATCATCAAGAAATGTGGCATATTTTTGTCAGTTACCGGCCCAAAATAGCGCATAAAAATGGCTCGAAAACGGTAATCGCTAAGGAGGAGATCAAATCTATTTCAGGGAAGATGGGGGCATGTTAGGCAATTGTGCTTGTCATATTTTTGCGGTTTGTAAGCAAGTAACAGACTGGGCACGCTAGTTGCAGGACATGGGGTAAATAAACACCGGGGGGTGATTTATGGAACGCGAAACAAAAGCAAATATAGCGTTTGCGAAGCAGGTGGGTGCGTTACTCAATCAGGCAGAGGCATTATGTGATCTCGAGCCGGATATGTGTGAAGCGGCGAGTATGGTCTATATCGGCGATGTCTATGCCTTACGTGAGCCGATGAGTACGGCAGACATGGGCTGGGGCGAGCGTCATTATGTCGCGGATATGAACGACGATCCACTCTAAAACTGGGGGTCAGGGCTCCACAGGTAAGTTGGGCATATTGCCCCACTGCGACCAGGAGCCCGGATACCCTTTTACGTTTGCGAATCCCAAATGTTTGAGCGCTATGTAAGTGTGGGCGGAGCGATGGTGTGTCTGGCAGTAGACAATCACTTCCTTTTCCGGGCGTATCCCCAGAGCTTCCAGGCCTTCAATTAGTGTATCTCGCGGCTTCAGGCGCAGGGCGTTAGTTAAGTCGATGGCATTTACCCAGTCAAAGTTAACAGCGCCGGGAATGTGGCCGCCGCGGTCAGCCAATTTCTTTTTGCCTGAGTACTCATCGGGGCTACGACAATCCAGCAACGCTACATTGCCGTCTGTCAGATGGGTCAGGATGTATTCATGATTAACGGAGATGGTGTCGCGATGAACCTGGCCCTGATAGTGACTGGGTTTGCGGGCATCAATGTCTCTCGTTAAGGGTCTGCTCTCATTGTTCCAGGCATAAATGCCGCCATTCAATAAGGAGTATTTGTTATGTCCCAGGCATTCAAGGGTCCATAACAATCGGCATGCGCGACCTCCGCCTTCGTCGTCATAGGCTACTATGTGCTGTTTTTCATCAAAACCCAGAGCCGATAATATGTGTGACAAATGGGCCTCGTCGGGCATCAGCCCATTGGCCTTGCCTTCGGTGGCGACGATCTGTTTGTAGTCAAGATGAACCGCGCCCGGGATATGGGCCTGACTGTAGACAGCCGGCTTACCCAGATCGATTATGAGTAGATCCGGGTTTTCCAGTTCCGTTTCCAGTTCGGCGGGCTCCAGAATCAGCGGTAATGGGTTCATGGCGTATTATTCTGTTTAAAGTCTGCTAAGGGTATGTGAATATCCTGTCCTAAGAAACAGGCAACTGTTGCCGAGATCAAATCTGATTTATGGACATTTTTAAGATTTTTACCATTGAAGCTGCTCATCATTTACCCAATGTGCCCGAAGGCCATAAATGCCGGCAATTGCACGGCCATTCCCTCCGTATAGAGATCCATCTTTCCGGACCGGTTGCAGAGCAGGCCGGTTGGGTCCAGGACTTTGCCGACCTGAAAGCGGCGTTTGACCCCCTGTTTAAGATACTAGACCATCATTATCTTAATGAAATAGAAGGCCTGGAAAATCCCACCAGCGAGAATCTGGCCAAATGGA
The DNA here is from genome assembly GCA_029880755.1 of Gammaproteobacteria bacterium. Classification (GTDB taxonomy): domain Bacteria; phylum Pseudomonadota; class Gammaproteobacteria; order Acidiferrobacterales; family SZUA-150; genus JAOUNW01. Next base: position 1,618 of record JAOUNW010000124.1, on the reverse strand, counting down.
TCTGGATTCGCTTAAAGCCCAAGCTGCCACTATTATCAAAGATTGTTGTCCAGGAAACCTGTACCGCTGGTTGTATCTATCGGGGCGACTAAAGTCGTAAAAAACAGGCAAAAAAAAGCGCCTAATTCGGGGGAACTAAGCGCTACATTAGGAGGAGTAATAGTATTTGGAACTATCATTGTTAAAGTTAGACCATTTTTGCCCGATGTCCAGGTTTTCAAGCAATAAATATCGAAAAATAATAAAAAATTTTTTATGACTACCTATAAACAGGGCTTTTCGGCGCCCATTGAACTGGAAACGGGCCTAAATCCCAGTGGAAGCGTTATCTGGCTGCATGGATTGGGGGCGGATGGCCACGATTTTGAGGCTATTGTCCCGGAATTAGGGCTGTCTTCCAGCCCGGATTTACGCTTTATTTTCCCACATGCCGAATTCCGTCCAGTAACCATTAACAGCGGACAGGTGATGCGGGCCTGGTACGATATGTCGTTTTCGCCTCAGGGCATGGGCGGTAATGCGGACCATATGCTGGAGTCGGAGTCGGTGATTCGTGGACTGATTCAGCAGGAAATGGACCGCGGTATCCCGTTAGAACGGATCGTGTTGGCGGGTTTCTCCCAAGGGGGTGCGGTGGCGTTGCATACGGCTCTCCGTCACCCGGGGCCTTTGGCCGGTGTCTTGGCGCTCTCTACCTATGTGCCTTTCCCGGAGCTGTTGCCCGCCGATCCTGCTTTTTTGCCCATTTTTATGGCCCATGGCACTCAGGATCCGGTGATTCCCCTGGCGCTGGCCCGGCAGGGTTGTGAAACGCTGGTCTCTTTGGGCATCCCGGTCCAGTGGCATATCTATCCAATGCCGCATTCCGTGTGTGATCAGGAAATCCGGGATATCAGTCAGTGGATACAGGATTTATTGAACAATAAATGAAATTGGCGCTCCCTAGGGGATTCGAACCCCTGTTACCGGCGTGAGAGGCCAGCGTCCTAACCACTAGACGAAGGGAGCGGAGGCGAAGAGTGAGGTATTATACGGCAGCGGTGATAACTCACAATCAAAACCTTAAGATAGCCGTTTGGCTCAATAGGATTTAGGCAAGCATTGAAAATAGCCCCCCATACCCCCCTTAAGATTCCCAGGGCGGAACATACGATTTCCCGCAGTCTTGTTAGCCAGCATGCGCTCAAGGTGTTGTATGGCCTGAAAGACGCTGGTTACGACGCCTACCTCGTGGGTGGTTGTGTGCGTGATCTTCTTTTAGGCAGGGAGCCGAAGGATTTTGATGTGGTAACCAATGCTCATCCGGAAGAGATCCGTCAGGTGTTTCGAAATTGTCGTTTGATTGGCCGGCGTTTTCGTTTGGCCCATGTGCGTTTTGGTCGTGAGATTATTGAGGTGGCCACTTATCGCGCCATTCCTCAGGTTGAGGATGAGGAAGACGAGGCCATGTTAACCGAGTCCGGTCGTATCCTGCGCGATAATGTTTACGGTACCCAGGAAGAAGATGCCGTGCGCCGGGATTTCACGGTGAATGCCTTGTATTACAACATCGCTGATTTTTCCGTCATTGATTATGCCGGTGGTGTTGAAGATCTGAAGAAAGGGATGATCCGCATGA
>JAOUNW010000060.1 GCA_029880755.1 Gammaproteobacteria bacterium | reverse complement strand
CTATCTGGCCTTTATCTCCCGACTTGCCGGCCAGCACCGTTTCCGTTGCCTCTTCGCCTATCTTTTTCAAGATAGCGTCAATTCCCTTGCTGTAGAGACCGGCCACATAAGAGGAACCGGGATCCGCCTGCTTGCGCTGCTCTAACAGAACCATCAGTTTATTTAAGACATCACTCATGACTATTTTCCGTAAATCTCTTTCGGATCCTTTAGCACCGGATCCACCTCCTGCCATTGTGAATCCTGCAGGCGTTTAAAGAAACAGTGCTTGCGTCCCGTGTGGCAGGCGATTCCGCCCTGCTGCTCCACCTGCAATAAAATCACATCATTATCGCAATCCAGGCGGATTTCCTGAACCAGCTGCTCATGGCCTGATTCCTCACCCTTGCGCCACAGTTTTGAGCGGGATCGTGACCAGTACACGGCCTTACCCTGTTGCGCTGTTTCCGCCAGAGCTTCCCGGTTCATCCAGGCAACCATGAGTACTTTACCGCTGCCAGCCTCCTGGGCAATCACCGGCACTAGTCCATCCCTATCCCACTTGATCTCATCTAACCATTTTTCAGACATTCGTGCCACGCTCAAAGTCTTTATTAAATTTCTGGTTCCAATGGCTAACGCCTCACTTCAATTCCACGTTCCGCCATTCGTGCTTTGGCCTGAGCCACCGTGTATTCACCGAAATGAAAAATGCTTGCTGCCAGCACTGCATCGGCGTGGCCTTCAATGACGCCCTCCGCGAGATGATCCAGATTACCCACGCCTCCGGAAGCGATCACAGGAATAGTCACAGCATCGCACACTGCCCGGGTGAGTCTTAAATCAAATCCGTCTTTGGTGCCATCCCGGTCCATGCTTGTTAGCAGTATTTCGCCGGCGCCATAGTCAGCCATTTTCTTAGCCCACTGAATCACATCAATACCAGTGGGTTTTCGGCCACCATGGGTAAATATTTCCCAGCGCGGGTGCTGTCCATCTTCCACCTGTTTGGCGTCAATAGCAACGACGATACACTGGGAGCCAAAATGATCCGCCGCTTGTTTAACAAATTCCGGGTTAAATACAGCAGCTGTATTAATCGCTACTTTGTCTGCGCCAGCATTGAGCAAACGCCGGATATCTTCCAGCTTTCGCACACCGCCGCCCACGGTGAGGGGTATAAACACCTGACTGGCCATGGCCTCAACCACATGCACCATGGTCTCGCGGTCATCAGAACTTGCCGTAATATCCAGAAAAGTAATTTCATCGGCACCGGCCTCATCGTAGCGCCGGGCGATTTCTACCGGATCACCAGCATCGCGTATTTCGACAAACCTGACGCCTTTAACAACACGGCCATTATCCACGTCAAGACAAGGAATGATTCGTTTGGCCAGACCCATTTTATTCCCGATAAAAGTTATATCACTGTGAATTATTTCGACTCGCCCGTCAGGTTGTCGGCCAGCTTCTGTGCCTCGGCAAAATCCAGCGTACCCTCATAAATGGCACGACCAGTAATCGCCCCCATAATGCCCTCGTCCGCCACTTCACAGAGCTTACGAATATCATCAATATTAGTGATACCCCCTGATGCAATAACGGGAATTGATATTTCCGAGGCCAATTTAACCGTGGCTTCAATATTAACACCGGTCATCATGCCATCCCGCCCGATATCGGTGTAAACAATTGCTTCCACACCGTCATCCTGAAAACGTTTGGCGAGATCAATCACATCATGGCCCGACAATTTAGACCAACCGTCAATGGCAACCTTACCGTCTTTGGCATCCAGTCCCACAATAATATGATTCGGAAACTCAACGCACACGTCACTGACAAAGTGTGGCGCATTTACCGCTTTGGTGCCCAAAATCACATATTGCACTCCCGCTTCCAGATAAGCCTCAATAGTGTCTTCATCGCGAATACCACCGCCCACTTGAATCGACAAATCAGGATAGGCTAAGGCAATGGCTTTAATGACCTCACCGTTCACAGGCTTGCCATTAAATGCACCATTCAGGTCTACGATATGCAGACGCCGGGCACCGGCTTTGACCCAGCGACCCGCCACAGCCACCGGATCATCTGAAAACACGGTCTCATCTTCCATGCGCCCCTGTTTCAGGCGCACGCATTTTCCATCTTTCAAATCAATTGCTGGTATCACTATCATTTTTCTAGTCCTAGACTGCTCCATCCCATGAAACGAAATTGGTTAACAACTGTAATCCTGCGTGTTGGCTCTTCTCCGGGTGAAATTGGACCGCAAAAAAATTCTCATGCGAGACAGCTGAGGTAAATTTCACACCATAGTCTGTTGTGGCAGCAATATAATCATGCTCACTGGTATCTGCATAATAACTGTGCACAAAATAAAAACGTTCATCCTGACTAATGTCCTTCCATAAAGGATGTGCTTTCGTCTGATGCACCTGATTCCACCCCATGTGAGGAATCTTAAGCCGCATGTTGGTCGCTGAGTCCCTCATGTCAGAAGGGAATAGTTTGACGCGACCCGGAATTTTCCCCAGGCAATCGATGCCGCCACCCTCGTCACTGTAATCATATAATGCCTGCAATCCTAAACAGACTCCCAAAAACGGTTTGCTCTCCAACACCTCCAGCACCACCTCACGCAAGCCGGTCTGATCCAGCGCCGCCACGCAGCCGGCGATAGCCCCCTGCCCGGGAAATACAACCCGGTCCGCCTTTCTGACAGTTGCCGGATCACTGGTCAACATCACTCGCGCCTTGTTGCTGACATGTTCAATAGCTTTGCACACAGAGCGCAAATTGCCCATGCCATAATCGATTACCGCGACTGTTGTCATATCACAACGTTTATTAAATATAGATGAGATAACACATGGGACACAGCCGCAACTTAACGGTTATAAGCTACCCTTGGTGGACGGAATGGTATCGAGCATACGTGGGTCCGGCTCCAGCGCCATGCGCAACGCCCTGCCAAACGCCTTGAATATGGTCTCAGCGACATGGTGCGCATTTCTGCCACGCAAAGTGTCAATATGCAGGGTCGTCAGGGCATGATTGGAGAATCCCTGGAAAAATTCGTGTAGCAGGTCCACGTCAAACTCGCCAACGCGGGAGCGCGCATAGGACACGTCATACTCCAGCCCAGGGCGTCCGGAGAAATCAATGACCACGCGACTCAATGCCTCGTCCAATGGCACATAGGCATGACCGTAACGGCGGATGCCTTTTTTATCTCCCAACGCTTCGGCAAACGCCTGTCCCAGTGTAATGCCGATGTCTTCAACCGTGTGATGGGCATCAATTTCCAGATCACCCCTGGCCTGAATATCAAGATCCACCAGGCCATGGCGGGCAACCTGATCCAGCATGTGCTCGAAAAAGGGAATACCGGTACTGAGATTTGCCTTGCCGGTACCGTCGAGATTCACCGAAACAGTGATCTGGGTCTCGTTGGTACTGCGGGTCACTTTGGCGCTACGTGTGGACACGAATTAACCTGTCGGGATTATTAAAAAGGGATGTTACCAGTTATTGTAGTCTGTCTGAATAGTTACGCGATTTGTTTTAGCAGTTTCTCCAACTGTGACAGGAAAACCCCGTTTTCCTCCGGTGTACCGACGGTCACGCGCAAGCACCCCTGCAAGACGCCCCCGGATTTATCAAGATTCTTGACCAATATACCCGCTGCCCGCAAAGCGTCAAACAGTTTTGTGGCGGAGGCAGATTCCACCCGAAAAAGAATAAAATTGGCGTCGCTGGACCAAACATGAATCCCGGCAATTGCCGACATCTCCCTCAGCAGCCTCGTCCGCTGCTCCTGAATGGCGGCGGTTTGTTCATCCAAAAAAACCCGGTTAGCCAGGGCAAACTCCACGCTTGCCTGAGTGAGACTGTTAATATTATAGGGCAAGCGCACCTTATCAAATTCAGCCAGCCATGCCTCTGGTCCCACCAACACACCCAGGCGCAACCCGGCCAACCCCAGTTTGGAAACGGTGCGCATCACCACAACATTTTCAAAGTCCATCAGACGGTCCATAAAAGTTTGACCGGCGAAGGCATGGTAGGCCTCATCCACCACCACCAATCCATTGGCCGCATTTATGACACATTCGATATCAGCCAGATTGAATAGATTCCCGGTGGGGTTGTTGGGGTAGGCCAGAAATATGACTGCCGGATCATGTAACTTGATGGCCGATATCATTGCATCAAGATCTAACGAGAAATCCTCGTCGTTCAACGGCACACCGACAAACTCCATACCGCAGAACCTTGCCGTCATCTCATACATAACAAATGTGGGTACCGGTGCCATGACCTTGGCGCCCGGTTTAGCAAGCGCCAACAATATCATCTGGATCAATTCATCGGATCCGTTACCCAGTAACAGCGCCTGAGACGATGGAATTGCCATGGCCTCCCGCAGACGGGTCTTCAGATTCCGCGCTACTGGATCAGGATAACGATTTACATCGACAAGCTTTAAGCGTTCAAGCCACAGGCTCTTGATGTGTTCGGGCCATGGATAGGGGTTCTCCATAGCATCCAGCTTGATCAAGTCTCCCGGATCGGCGACACCATAGGCATGCAGCGCCTGAACCTCGGTTCTGACAAGTTGCTTCACCTTTTCTTTAATATCAGACATAGATAGCAGGAATCAGCTGACGCAAACCATGGTCAGGGACTCAAATTATTTCACCCGGTACGCCGCCGACATTGCGTGCGCGGTCAACCCTTCACCTTCAGCCAATACTGTAGCAGTGCGTCCGAGACTGTCGGCACTTTGTTCTGTGCAGCCGATAAGGCTAGTGCGTTTCTGAAAATCGTAAACACCTAGCGGTGAACTGAAACGGGCAGTGCCTGAGGTAGGCAACACATGATTGGGTCCGGCACAATAATCGCCCAGCGCTTCGGCGGTATAACGTCCAAGAAAAATGGCGCCGGCGTGACGAACACTTTTGGCCACGGTCAGCGCGTCCTCCACGGACAATTCCAGGTGCTCCGGGGCGATACGGTTTACCAATTCAATGGCCTGGGCTATTTCCTGAACAGTAATAATGGCGCCACGCTGTTCAAGCGAGGCTCTGATAATGTCCTTTCGCGGTTGATCCGGCAACAATTTTTCCATGGATACCTTCACTTGTTTACTAAAGGCCTCATCCATGCTGATCAGTATGGATTGCGCCAACTCATCGTGTTCGGCCTGGGAAAATAAATCCATGGCGATCCAGTCAGGGTTGGTTTTGCCGTCACACACAACCACAATCTCGGAAGGACCGGCGATCATATCGATGTCCACTTGACCGAACACCATGCGTTTGGCTGTTGCGACATAGATATTACCTGGACCGACTATTTTATCCACACGGGGGACAGTTTCCGTTCCGTAGGCCAGTGCTGCAACTGCCTGGGCGCCGCCGATAGTGAACACGCGATCGACACCGGCAATAGCAGCCGCGGCCATTACCATGGTATTGATCACACCCTCCGGCGTCGGCACTACCATAATTAACTCTGGCACCCCGGCCACCTTGGCCGGTATGGCGTTCATTAACACGGATGACGGATAAGCAGCCTTGCCACCTGGGACATACAATCCGGCCCGATCCAGCGGTGTGACCTGCTGTCCTAACAACGTGCCATCACTGTCCGTGTAGGACCAGGACTCGGCCTTTTGTTTTTCGTGATAACGGCGTATGCGTTCCGCCGCCGTTTCCAGCGCCTCGCGCTGCTCCTGTGATAACGACTGTACGGCCTGCTGCAACTGACTCTTGGATACCTCCAGCGCCGAAGCCGAGTCGACGGATAACTTGTCGAAACGTTGAGTATACGACAACAGAGCCTGGTCACCCTGTTCATGCACCGCTCGCACAATATCGCGCACCACCGCGGTAACATCGGTATTCTCGCTCTGGGTGCGATCCAGCAGTTCATTAAAAGCCGTTGCAAAACCGGATGCGGCAGCATCCATTAAACGAATGTTCAGATTGCTCATCAGGACTGATCTTGTACAGCAATGGCGAGTTGTTCCACCAATGCCTTCAATTTTTTGTGTTTCATTTTCATGGAGGCCTTGTTGGCCACCAACCAGGAACTAATGTCAGCAATATGCTCCACTTCCACCAGACCATTGGCCTTTAGCGTTTTACCTGTACTTACGAGATCGACGATACGGTCAGACAAGCCCACCAGCGGCGCCAATTCCATGGAGCCATACAATTTTATAATGTCAGTTTGAATGCCCTTGGCGGCAAAATGGCGTTTGGCGATATTGACATACTTGGTGGCAATACGCAGACGGGTCCAGTTTTTCGGGTCATCATTTTTTGCCAGCTGTTCCGGTTCCGCCACCATCAAGCGGCATTGGGCGATTTTCAAATCCAGCAACTCATACAACCCATCGCCATCATATTCCATTAATACGTCCTTACCGGACACGCCGAGATCCGCTGCACCATACTGGACATAAGTAGGAACGTCAGCCGCTCGTATAACGGTGAGTTTGACATCGGCATCACTGGTATCAAAAATCAGTTTGCGGCTCTTATTAATATCTTCCAACGGTTCAACCCCGGCGCGCGCCAACAACGGCAACGTATCCTCCAGGATACGGCCTTTGGATAGGGCGATATTAATAGTTGTCGACATAAATAAACTGTTTACGATGTTGCCACTTTTTTTGAACCTGCCGATACCGGTGCGCCAGGTATACGTTTAATCTGGGCGCCAAGTTGCGCCAACTTCTCTTCAATAGTTTCGTAACCGCGATCAATATGATAGATGCGGTCTACAATCGTTTCCGAGTCCGCCACCAATCCAGCTATCGCCAGGCTGGCCGAGGCGCGCAAATCCGTTGCCATCACCGGTGCGCCGTGTAATCTTTCCACTCCAGTAACAATGGCTGTATTACCACGCAGCTCGATGTTGGCGCCCATTCGATGCAGTTCCTGCACGTGCTGGAAACGATTTTCAAATACCGTTTCAGTAATGGACCCGGTCCCCTGGGCAACACAATTCAATACGGCAAACTGGGCCTGCATATCTGTAGGAAATGCCGGGTAAGGTGCAGTACGAAGATTAATCGCCTTTAACTTGCGATTACGGGCGTCCACCCGAATCCAGTCATTTCCCACTTCCAGATCGGCGCCCGCTTCCCGCAGTTTATCCAATACCGCATCCATAGTATCGGGCCGAATGTCACGAACACGGACGCAGCCGCCGGTAACAGCGCCAGCTACCAGGTAGGTTCCCGCTTCGATACGGTCCGGAACCACATGATGCCGACCTCCGTGCAAACGCTCTACTCCTTCAATGACGATAATGTCCGTGCCTGCACCTTTGATCTTGGCACCCATGGATATCAGGCAGTCCGCCAGATCCACGACTTCCGGTTCCCTGGCAGCATTTTCGATAGTGGTTTTACCCTGTGCCAGCGTTGCCGCCATCATCAGGTTTTCGGTACCCGTTACCGACACCATATCCATAAAAATACGCGCACCCTTAAGACGCTTGGCCTTGGCCCGGACATACCCACCCTCCAGAGAAATCTCGGCACCCATGGCCTCGAGCCCCTTGATGTGCAAATTAATGGGTCGGGAACCTATCGCACATCCACCTGGCATGGATACCTCGGCCTCCCCAAAACGGGCCAATAACGGCCCCAGTACCAGGATGGAAGCGCGCATGGTTTTGACCAGATCGTAAGGCGCCTGCAAGGCATGGACCTCACTAGTATCCACCTCGATAGCCATTTTTTCATGGACGACCAGTTTGGCGCCCATGCGTCCCAATAACTCCATGGTGGTTGTAATGTCCTGCAGATGAGGAATATTCCCCACATAAAGCGGCTCTGGTGATAACAGTGAGGCCACCAATACCGGCAAGGCAGCGTTTTTCGCGCCAGAAATACGGACATCCCCGTTGAGCGGAACGCCCCCTGCTACGAGCAATTTATCCATAACTACCTATATGTTCTCTTTGAGTTGGGTCATTAAGAGGCGAATCTTAAACGGTTCTGCGGAAAAGGGCCAAAGAATTGCCCAAAAAACAAAGGCCGTAGTAACTACGGCCTTTGGCAGTGTTCCTGGTTACCTCGCTCAGACCGAGCCCAGCATTTTCTGGAGTTCTCCCTTTTCGAACAAGTCAGTCACAATATCGCAACCTCCAATAAACTCCCCATTTATATAGAGCTGAGGAATGGTCGGCCAGTTGGAGAATACCTTGATGCCCTCACGGATCTCGGGATCAGACAACACGTCGACGCTGGCAAACTTGGCACCGCAGGCCTGCAGAATCTGTACCGTCCGACCGGAAAACCCGCATTGGGGAAACTGGGGCGTGCCCTTCATATAAAGCATGACCGGATTTAATTCGATTTGTTCCTTAATACGTTCTTGCGCACTCATATTACGCCCACCTCTCTACTCTAACTTATTTATCGATAATACTTGATTCAACCAGCGGCCTCGGCCTGTTCCGGGGTCAGGGTGCGCATGGACAGCGCGTGAATTTCCTGACGCATTTTATCACCGAGCGCTTTATAAACCATTTGATGCTGCTGGACCATGGATTTACCGGCAAATGCCGGGCATACGATCAGGGCCTCAAAGTGGTGTCCGTCGCCCTCCACGGTTGCCTGGGCATCCTTCAGGCCCTGTTCAATCCAGTGTTTAATATCTTCCGGTGTCACCATGCATATATTTCCTGTTATTAATAGCACTTCTGTAATTGGGGTGTTTTCTCCAGTTTCAAGGCTACGAGCATACGGTTAGCGGCGAAGTGCGGAAACCGGTAGATTATGGGGTCATTCCGCGCCCACCCCTTAATGACGCAGTTTATATCCTCGGCTTAACAAGAAGAGAGTAAACAGAGCCAGAAGCAGTAGTGAGAATGCCACCACGACCAGACTCAGCCAAGGACTGACGTCCGACATACCAAAAAAACCGTACCGAAAGCCATCGATCATATAGAAAAACGGGTTAAAGCGGGAAAGCTGCTGCCAAAACTCGGGCAGCGAGTGCAGCGAATAAAAAACACCGCTAAGGAAGGACAACGGCATAATGACAAAATTCTGGAACCCGGCAAGTTGGTCGAATTTCTCGGCCCAAATCCCTGCGATCAAACCCAAGGTCCCCAGAACTGCGCTACCCAAAAAGGCAAACGCCACTAACAAGATAACGTTATGAACTGGCAGAGACACAAAAAATATTGCCACAAGATAAATGCCTAGCCCCACCGCCAACCCGCGCACGACAGCTGCGACAGTGTAGGCCAGATAAACCTCCAGGTGTGACAATGGTGTCAATAATATGAACACAATGTTACCCGTCACTTTGGACTGAATCACACTGGAAGAACTGTTGGCAAAGGCGTTCTGGATTACAGACATCATTATCAGGCCGGGAATCAGGAAGGCGGAATAACTGACATTACGGAATACCTGCACGTGTTCCTCGAGCACATGAGAGAACACCAATAAATAAAGCAACGTTGTGATAACAGGTGCGCCTAAAGTCTGCAACCAGACCTTGCTGAATCGCAGGATCTCCTTGTACAAGAGCGTGGCAATACCGCGCAGGTTCATGACCGTCCTGCCGCTGTCAGTTCAAGGAAAACATCCTCCAGGTCCGCCACCTCTGTTTCCAGGTCAGTGACATTGGCCCCGGCATTACGTAATACATCCAGAACATTGACAATAGAGTCTTCCTCACGATTTAACTGCAACACAAGACTGTTGCCGTCCTGACTCTTGATTTTGTGTTGTAATGATTCCGGAATTACCGCTAGCGGCTCTGACGTTTTAATATTCACACATCGAATATTACCGATCCCTCGCGCCAATAATGCTTTGGTGGTATCCAGCGCCGCCAGCATTCCATGATGTAATATGGCAATACGGTCACACAGGGCCTCGGCTTCCTCGAGATAATGGGTGGTTAAAACAATGGTATGACCGTCCTTATGCAGCGCCTTAACAAACTCCCATAATGATTTTCGTAGCTCCACATCCACACCGGCAGTCGGTTCGTCCAGTACAACCACTTTCGGCCGATGCACCAACGCCTGCGCCACCAACACCCGGCGCTTCATGCCTCCGGAAAGTAGCCGCATATTGACGTCCGCCTTATCCGACAACTTGAGACCATCAATTAATGAATCCACCCAGGCATCGTTTTCCCTGCCCAAACCAAAATACCCCGACTGAATCCTCAGGGTTTCACGCACCGTGAAAAACGGATCGAATACCAGTTCCTGTGGCACTATCCCCAATTGCCGGCGGCTGTGGCGATAGTCTCCCACCACATCATGTCCCAATACCTCAATACTTCCTTCCGTAGCCCGCGCCAGGCCACCGATAATATTGATCAAAGTGGATTTACCGGCGCCGTTGGGTCCGAGCAGTCCAAAAAATTCTCCCTGCTCTACCTGAAACTCAACACCTTTAAGCGCATGAAGTGAACCGAAACGCTTGTGTATAGCGCGAATTGATATTGCAGGCATCACGGGATTAACTATGCGGAAGCAGCTGAAAACACGTCTTGAAGGCCGCTCAACCGGATAAGATGAGTTAACTGTGAAGGAATATTAATGAAACGCAGTTCCCGATGCGCTTGTCGCGCCAAATGCAGCCACTCCACCATCAACGCCAGCCCGGCGCTGTCGGCCTTGGACACCGACTTTAAATCGATAGTTACCGCCTGCTCGCCTTTAACTAGCCATTGTTTGGACTGCCCGAGCAACTGCGGCACCGTCGCAAAGGTTAATAGGCCACTAATCTCATAGACCCCGTCGCTACTGGTAATAAAGTTTTCCCCACTCATGACTTATTAGCGGCGGCAGCCTTCGAGCTGGGTAACTCGCCATTAGGGTCTTCCTTTTCGATGCTGGCGATAAGCGCGTCCAGGCCTTCTTTCTGGATTTTCTCGGCATAGACGCTGCGATAGTTAATCACCAGACTGACTCCATCAATGGAAACATCATAGACCTTCCACTGCCCCTGCTTGTTAAAATAAAAACGGTAAGACATGGGAATGGCTGGACCACCACTGGCAGGCCGGATTTCGGCATCAACTGTCACTTTTTTATCGCCAGGTTTTCCGTGAAACGGCAGGAACACTATCTTATCGTCAGTGTATTTCAAAAATGCAGTGGCATAGGTACGTACCAGCAAGTCGCGGAAAGCAATTGTAAAACGATCTCGCTGGCTCTCATTTGCTGCTTTCCAGTTGGTTGCCAACACCAGCTTGGACATGGCGCCAAAATCAAAATAAGGCAATACCTTTTCGTGGACCATGGCATAGAGTTTTTTATGGTCCTCCGAATAGGCTGCATGATTCTGTTTTAATAGATCCTGGATTTCCTTTGCAGCATCCTGAACCATCTTATCCGGCATATCACCGGCCAACGCTGACCCAGTAAAAAATATTAGAATAACACCAACTGTCTTTGTAAAAAATCTCATTGTCTTACCTCCGCAAACAGCATGCGCAATTGATTATTCTTTCGGGGTATCACCAGCCTTGTCATAGAGAAACTGGCCGATCATGTCTTCCAGGACCAAAGCATCGCTTGTTAAAAATACTTCATCACCGTCCTTTAAATACTCACTTTCATCGCTGTCCGGATCCAGTGACATTCCGCTGCCCGGCTTCAGTGCTATATATTGCTCCCCCAGCAATCCAGCTGTTCGAATGGATGCACCGGTATCAGAGGGAATCTTTTTGTAGGCATCACTTATACTTAATGTTACAACCGCCTTCAGGCTGTCATCGATAGTGATATTTGAAACGCGACCCACACGCACACCCGCCATAGTAATCGGCGCCTTGACTTTGAGTTGACCAATATTGGCAAAGCGAGCGGTTATCTGATAACTCTCACCGACATCCACTGAACCGAGATTACCAACCTTTAATGCCAACATCGTCAAGGCGGCAATACCGGCAATGGCGAATACACCCACCCATAGCTCCATAATTTTTCTGTTATTCATATCAGATGTCTCCGAACATCAAGGATGTGAGAATAAAGTCCAAACCTAATACCGCAAGCGACGAGTTGACAACGGTACGCGTGGTTGCGCGGCTGACGCCTTCCGAGGTGGGTATGCAGTCGTAACCCTCAAACACCGCGATCCATGTGACCACAAAACCAAAAACAACGCTCTTGATAACGCCGTTGAGTATG
>JAOUNW010000123.1 GCA_029880755.1 Gammaproteobacteria bacterium | reverse complement strand
CTCGCCAACAGATGTTCCATGGCATGACCCATTTCACCGTAACCGAGCACTAGAACATTCAGTGTATTGACCATAGGATTTTCCCGTTTGACAAAGTATCGTTGCAATGCGCACTATGCCACGATTAAAACTGGATTGCGAAAACCTGTTATCAGACACGAGCATGGACAATAAACGCATTATCTTTGTACCAGGGAAAAACCCCAAGCCACGCGAGGATCAGCACCGGGCCCTTCTGTGGCGAGCATTAATGGAGGGCGTACGCCGGGCGGAACCGGAGATTGCCAGGCAACTTGAGGGCTATGCGGACAACTTTTCCGTCATCCCCTGGAATTTTTTGTATTATCACGAATACAAGGATATCAGTATCGACTTACCCTGGATTGACGCCCTTATCAATCAGCACGGTCCAACGGAACAGGATGTGCGCGAGGCGGAATCCCTGCACGTAAAACTGGACCGAGCCTTGTTGACTCTGGCCGATATTTTTCATTTTCTGATACCGCTGCTACCGGAGGTAGTGCGTAATACTGCCAAAGAAATAAACCGTTACTTCGGCAATCACGACAATATCGCCTGTGAGATTCGCGAGCTCCTGAAAAAGGAGCTGCGACCATTGCTATCCAATAACGATAAAATTATGTTGATCGGCCACAGCCTGGGTTCGGTAATCGCCTACGACACGCTCTGGGAGCTGTGTCACCTGGAGAAACTGCCCGGGAAAGTTGATGTGTTTCTTACTATCGGCAGCCCGTTGGGAATGAACTATGTACAGCGCCGGTTAAAGGGTACACAAGATCATGGCAAAAAACATTTTCCCACCAACATCAAAAAGTGGGTGAACATTTCTTCCGTAGGCGATGCTGCTGCGCTGGATCGAGTATTCCTGGATGATTTCTGCCCAATGTTAAAACTGGGGATTATTGAGTCAATCGAAGATCACTGCCAGGGCATTTACAATTTTTTTCGCAATGCCGAAGGATTGAATGTGCATCGCTCCTACGGCTACCTGGTAAATCCTGCAGTAGGCAAGATCATTGCCGACTGGTGGCAAGCATAGCGCCAACTATTTTTACAACACAAAAGACTTATGAGCCTTGCCGGCACGCTCATGCCGGGCGCTCACTTCAATAACACTCCCTGTCTTCGCGCGTATAAACCACTCCGTTTTTACTCGGTCGTCTGTTGTGTCAGAAGATATCCCGGCCCACCCTATTATGCTTGGGTTCTTGTAGGCACGGCCTTCCAGTTGTCCAACTTCCTGCCGATCCGGTCCGCCGATTAACTGTGCCCCTTCAGGTAACTGTATCTCACACACCACCCCCCTGACCAAATTCCGGTTTAGTGCTTGCTTGGTGCAATAGCTGGGTAACCAGCCGCTGTTTACTACCAACATCTGTATTCGATAAGTATCGTAAGCAAGACTTTCAGCTTTTACTTCCTGTATCTCCAGTCTGGGCCCAATCAGATTGTGCCACACCAGCCAATTGGCAAAGGGCGCGATTTCCTGCTGCAACATTTCCGGCGGCGGATTCCAGAAACTGAACAGTGGGTTCCAGCCTCCTAACTCCACTTTACCCAACTGAGGATGATCAAACTCATACCAGTCGATATAACCCTGACCACCCAGCATCGAATCACTCCATGCCAACAGTTTTCTGTCATCTTCCAGAGGGTGATCCCGGTACCAGTCAATATACTTATAATTTTCTATTCCGGCCTGGCGCTGCGGGCTCCACAGCTCTGCCGTCCAACCGTAAATCCCCTGCTCTTCATACAACCAGTCGTCGAAAGCGCCCGAAATAACCTTTTGCGGGTGATACTGGAACTCTTTAAATGCCGAGACCGAAGGATACCCCGTGAGTTCGGTACCCTTGGCGCCAATTTTTTGGTAAGTCCAAAGGTCCTCCGCCGGCATGGTGTCGTCAGATTTAAAAGAATACGGCCTCAATAAAACACCGCTATAGGAATGAAAAGCAACACCGCCACAAATGTTTTTGTGTTCGGCGATAAATCGGATCAGGGCCTGCACCTCCTGCTCAGAGCCGGGGTAGGAACCAGCACCTTTCTGCTCCGATTCGGGTTTCCACTCTGAGGGGAAGTTGCGGTTCAAGTCCAGCCCCTCCTTGGCCGGTGGCACATGAATGGTCAAACCATCATAGTTATGAATGCGTCCTTCCGGCAATACGCGATAATAGGTCCCTCCGATTTCCGCCGGCTCCCGGGCTACCAATAAACGGGGCTCTGTTTCGCAAATCTTCCAAGGGCCATGGTCGTCTTTAATACGCATGGATAACACACGCCCATCACCGTCCATGTCCTCCGGAACCAGGCCTGCCGTCGCGTCTTCTTGATAGGGATAGGGTCGGGTACCCGAACGGATAAGCCTGGGCACATCGGCCAAGGCCAACTCAGCGCCGTCAGGATTCACCCTCGGGCATATATAAAATACCCGGGTATCCAGGCAACGGCTGATGTCAGGACTTGTCCCATAGTTTGTAACAAGGTTGTCAATCAGGTAAAGACAGGCTGTGGTACCGGCCAATTCTGCCGAATGGATATTGGCATCCAGCCAAAAAGCAGGTTTGTCCCGGTCGTCGCCGGTTTCAAAATTGGTTACCGTTACCAGCCAGATAGCCCTGCCTTCATAACTTTTGCCAATCTCCTCCACCTTGATAAATTGAGGGTACGCCCGGACATAGCCGTCCAGTGCTTCCTTTATCTGGTGATAGGTAAAATAACGATTAAACTCTTCTTTAGTCATGTTGCCCATTCCCAAGCTGGTTCCAGTGCCAGTATAGTTGGGGATTACGATATTATGGTAGGTGTTTTTACACAATCAAAACTTAACCGGGTCCCTGACCCTTATCCTGGAAAGAAGCAATACAGCCTCCGCCTCTTATGATACGCCCTGCCACACTGAAAGACCTGGATGCCCTGGTTGATATTGAAACCCGGTCCTTCATTATAGACCGGTTTTCCCGGCGCAGTTTTCGTTATCTGTTGACCAAAGCCAATGCCGTTAATTTGGTAGAAGAGAGAAATAGCAAACTTTGTGGTTATGTGACACTGCTATTTAATACAGGCACGTCACTGGCACGGCTTTACTCTCTCGCTGTTGATCCGGAATGCCGTCATCAGGGAGTAGGCTCGGCATTAATTGCGGCGGCAGAGCAGAGCGCCCTGGAAAATGAATGTATTACCCTACGACTGGAAGTAAGAAAGGACAATAGCAACTCTATCCAGTTATACAGGAAACTTGGCTACAAGGAGTTCGGCACCATACACGATTACTACGAAGACCATATGGAAGCATTACGCATGGAAAAGCACCTGGTGTCCAACCTGAACCCTGATCTAGTTCGTGTACCCTACTACGAACAAACACTGGATTTTACCTGTGGCCCCTCCGCCCTGATGATGGCAATGAAGGCTATTGATCCGGATATTGTACTCGACAGAAGTCTTGAATTGCGTTTATGGCGCGAGTCCACCACTATCTTCATGACTTCCGGCCACGGAGGTTGCGGGCCCTACGGTATGGCACTGGCCGCTTACCGCCGCGGTTTTGATGTTGAGATTTATGTTAATGAAGAAGGCACCCTGCTCATTGACTCTGTTCGCAGTCAGGAAAAAAAGGATGTAATCGCCCTCGTCCAGCAGGATTTTATTCAGGAAATCAAAAAACTTCCTATAAAGTTACATCACGGTACTTTAAGCGTAGATGAAATTCAGAAAAAGTCTGAGGAAGGCGGTATACCCATTGTTCTCATTAGTTCCTACCGTATCTATCATGAAAAATTTCCACATTGGGTGGTCGTAACAGGGTTCGATGACAAATACATTTATGTACATGATCCATACGTAGACTATGAAGCCAATAAATCATCCATCGACTGTGTTAACATGCCCATTCTGAAGAAAGATTTCCAGCGTATGGCCCGTTATGGCAAGGCTGGACAGAAATCGGTAATCGTTATCAAAAAACCGACAAGAAAAAGGAGTTAGTAGCTGATTCAATATGTCATCGCATCTTATTATAGTTGATAATTTAAAAGACTGGAAAATCGACTTTCCGGAAGTCCCGGTAATAAGCGCCAAACACTATTTGTCGTCACCGGAATATATCGCAACAAAATCACTCAGAGTTATTAATCTGAGCAGGAGTTACCGCTACTTAAGCATGGGATATTATTGCTCACTGCTGGCGGAGGCGCGCCAACAAAAGATCCTTCCTTCTGTAAGAACAATTACTGATTTGAGCAGCCGCGCCATTTACAGCCTCAACGTTGACGACCTAGATGGCATCGTACACCGCACCTTATTAAAAAAGGTGTCTCCTCCGGATGGAGACAAAGTTGAGCTGAATATATTCTTTGGTCAAAGCAATCACGCGGAATTCCAAAGCCTGGCGAGACAGATTTTTGATATCTTTCCCTGCCCGCTTATTCGGGTGGAGTTTCGCCTACAGCAAAAGTGGCAAATCACCTCTATTCGACCACTTAACATCCAGGCAATAAATGATGACCAACGATCTTATTTTTGTGACGCCCTTTTGGCCTATGTAGGAAAACGCTGGCGTACACCGAAAACAAAACAGGCCACGAGATATGATCTGGCTATATTACATGACCCGGAGGAGCGCTTACCCCCTTCAGATACTACCGCGCTTCAAAAATTTGTCAGGCTTGGAAAAAAAATCGGTATAAGTGTCGATCTTATTACTAAAAAGAACTACTCACGCCTGGCGGAATACGATGCCTTGTTTATTCGCGAAACAACCAGCATCAATCATCATACTTACCGTTTTTCCAAGAAAGCGGAGGCAGAAGGCATGGTGGTCATTGATGACCCAGAATCCATTGTCCGTTGTACCAACAAGGTATATCTGGCTGAACTGCTACAATCCAGAAAGCTGCCGACACCAAAGTCCGTCGTGCTTCAAAAGGATGGCATTTCGACCATTGCGGAAACCGTGGGTTTCCCTGCAGTAATAAAGATCCCCGATGGTTCTTTTTCTCGCGGTATTTTCAAGGCGGAAACGGCAGCGGAGGCCGAGAAAATAAGCCAGGAACTGTTCAAGGAATCCGATCTTATTCTGGCCCAGGAGTTTCTATATACTGAATTTGACTGGCGAATCGGGGTTCTTAATCATCAACCTCTGTTTGCCTGCCAGTATTTTATGTCCAAATCCCACTGGCAGATCATTAAACACGGCCCTTCCGGCAAATCAGTCGAAGGTAATTTTCGGGCCATGCCTGTTGACGAAGCACCGCAGGCCGCCATTGAACTTGCGCTCACTGCCACCCGCCTGATCGGCGATGGCTTCTATGGCGTAGATATTAAACAGCGCGGTGATATGTTTTATGTAATAGAGGTTAACGATAATCCCAATGTTGAGTCAGGCGTCGAGGATACCGTTTTAGGGGATTCTTTATATATTATGATATTGAATGAATTTGTTCGACGCCTGGATTTCAATAAGGGATTCCAATACTAGTAACATTCCTGGAGAGAATAATGTCTACCCTTTTTAATGACCGTGCTACAGTGACTGTTAAGGCCCTGTTTGTTGGACAACGAATTGATTTACGGGACTTTGAAAAAGGCACAGTTCTTGCGCGCGCGCCATTGATGGTTAGCGCTGGTGCCAGCGGTTGTGCCGTCTTGTTTCGCTATGGGGTAATTGTATTGTTTGGGCTGGATAGCGTTGAAGAGGTTAAATTGCTCAGTGACATAAAATCACTCATTACCGAACCATTCCCGAATATAGAGCGAGACAGCATCGACGTTGTAAAGCTGTCTGACGAAGAGGAAGGTATCTCGAAATCACGCATTGTATTACGCGATTTCGATTATAAGCGCCTGCAGATTGT
>JAOUNW010000059.1 GCA_029880755.1 Gammaproteobacteria bacterium | reverse complement strand
ATATTGGTGGTGTCTCCCGACGGGTTAGTGAGGCCTATACTGTAATCTCCGACATCACATAACACATCATTAAGATACGATGTGTTATCGCATTTTAACTTGTAGCCCGGGGTCTTGGATCCGAAACCACCGCGATCCACCTTACGGCCATCCTTACCGACAGCATATTCATCTTCGTTAACAGGATCTGCGGGTGACGGTAAATCATCCCGAATGGTCCAGTACGTGAGCGCATCCTTGCTGATACGACCCTGATTGGGATCAACAGCATTGCTGCCGTTGACATCCACGAGAGTCACAGTGCCGTTGGCATCCTCATTAAGGTTAACTTTCTTGACGTTGCCCGGCCAAAGCGGTGTATAGGGATCCGGGGCATTGAACATAGCAATGAATATATCGTTTTCCACCTGCGACCGGTTGTAAACGTTTACTGCCACAGATGGGGCAACAAAGGTTGTGCTAACACTCAGAATGCTGCTGAGAATATCTTCGAACTGTGATTCGAAATCGCTGGGATCGCTGATATCAAATGCGCTCTGAATACCTCCGCCGGAACCACTCTGCTGCCATTGATGTTGCTTGAAAGTGGGTCCAGGAGTGAAAATATAAGAGGCCACATTCTGTTGATAACCCGCGCCGGACAAATCCATGCCGTATAACCGGGCAAGAACCGCCGAGTAGCGATCATCGTTATTGTTGGGCAGATTACTGATGCCCATGCCCATGTTGGTGGAATCCACAGCCTTTTGAATTTCGGTATCGGAATCGGCGTCCTGGTTGATGGCGCCGAAAATAAAGTTCAGGGCAAAGATCTGGGCACAGTTGTTCACGATAGGTGTTTTGTAATACCAGTCCCACTTATTGGAACCGGTTTGTTTGTTTTCAAATACGTCGGGATCGGGGGTGTAGGGGTCGTAAACGATATTGCCATTGGTATCTTTCACCACCGAGCCGCTGCTGGTCACTGCTGCCAGAGGCCAGGACATTTCCGGCATACCTTTATAGGTAGTAGCACCGACAGTGGTGACAGGTGCGGTCAGCGCCCCGGTACCGTCTATGGTTTCCGGATAATTTACCGAGTCCGCCGGGTCATTGATGTTGCGTTCAGTGCCATCGTCGCTGTTGGCCCGGTTCAGGTCATCCCAGCCGTTAAAGCCATTCCAGACTTTGTATCCCTTGAGATAACGGTAAAACTCAAACATCATTTCACTGGCTTGATATTTGGGTTCCCGGTCCTTGGAGATGGTCCGTAGCACCTGGGAAAACTCGGCAAAGTTTTCCTGTCCCGCGGTTGAGTTATCTATCAGCTTAAACGGAAATCTAACATAGGCGCCGTTACTGCATCGATCAGCAGCTGCGGGAGGCTTGAGACTGGCCGTTTCATTGGCTGCTGCGGTATTTTCGTTGACACTGGCGGCTTGCGGGCCGGCACAGCTGCCGCCGTGATCATGGGGCAACATAAGGCCGACCTTTATTGCCTTGCCAGTGGCATCAACAATCTGTTCCTTGAGCACTTTGATGAGAGTGCTTCGATAAACGTCTAGTTGGGTGGCGTCTGCCTTGGGATCCGCAATAACATTTCCTGCGGCATCTCTCATGTAACCACCTGCCACCAGCGCATAGCAGTCGCTGGTGCTGTCTGTCGCATCGTAATTCGAGCAACCGGAGGCATTAATGACGCTCGGACGCAAATCCATCGTAAACATCAGCAGGGGTTCCGCATTGGTGCTGGTGGCCCCATTGTCGATATAGATATCTATGTCATGAGCCGCTACCGGTTCGAATGTTCCGGTAATGGCGATGATACCGGTTAGCCAAAGTGAAACTGTTAACTTCTTGTACCACATATTGCTACCCTCGCTTCATAATTCTGCGCTTCGTTTTTGCAGTATTGATGCATGTGTGCATTACAATAAATTCCTGTCATGAATACTCAGTTGGTTACTGAGGAATCCGGTGCCCTGGACAGACTCTGCCCGGTAGCCGGCAATAATTTGACAAATCCCTGATGCAGCTCAGCCTGCGAGCCATAAATTCTGGATGCGCTATAAATATCGAAATTAGCGGCCTTGATTTTGTCGCAACTGCTGGACGAATTTTTTGATCTCGGCGGACAAATTTCATCAGAGGTGCGTTTGATCTCAATGAGGTTCTGCCACGGCATGGTAGCGGTAGTGGAGCCGCTACTATTCACGATCGTATTTGTCGAAAAAGATATAGTGCGATCAGTGACGCAGTTGGAATTCGAAGAGTTTGACGTGCATACCGTATCACCCAATGCGCCAACAATAATAAAATTGGATTCCCTGTTGTCGACAACTTCGTCGATCGCAGCCTGGGACAACTGAAAAGCCTGCATGGTGGATTCTTCGTTATTGGCCATCTGTAGCTGCAGCATGCTTGTGCCAAGTGAGCCCAAAGCCAAGATAGTGACCGCAGCCAGAATAATCAACGAAGTGAAAAGGGCAGTACCCCTTTGCCGGTCAATCAAGATTGAATATTTTGACTTTTTCATAATCATAGCAACCATTTGGTTAATCAATGGACCTTAAATAGGCTGTATTGCGCAGCATTACTGTTTTGCTAAAAACCCGGCGATAGTAACCATCATTTGGTTTGTAGGGGACTCCCGTCGATTTGCCGAGATCATAGCTCTTTTCATTTACATATCCGGGAACCGTATTGCTGCTGCGTGCCAGTACTTTAATGGTGGCAGTGACTGCAGATATCATTTGAGTGGACGTGGGTTCCGCAACGTACTGGTCAGGTATGCCATCGCTATCGGAATCAATACCAAATGTTACCTGGAAGTCCTCGATTCCCTCTACATAGACTCGAGGCCGGATTTTGCTTTTGAATTGACTCCACTCAGCAACACATAAGGCCGGTGCGGTGAGACCCACTAGATTATCAGTGTCATCCAGCTCCTGGAGACAGATAAAGAATATTCTTGGCGAAAATTCCCATGCCCCTGCTTCAGATGCCGATGGTCCGGTTCCCGCGTAATCTGAATTATCATAAAGTTTAAGTTGGCCATTTTTTCCATTACTGTCCGTATACAGCATCATTTTGTTGTCGTCCGGTACATTAGGAAGGCGATCTTTTTTATTGGTGCCGCTCACTCGTTTGATAACCAGCATGTCAGCGCCGATGCCTGAAACACTGGATGCAGCGATACAGGTATGGGCAGTATTTACTTCGGTTGCAGTCGCTTCATCGATGATTAGGATCGGGTCAGTGGCATCAAAGGTGGTGTTGCATTTGTTGGCCGCGGCGACACCGGTGTTGTCAACGAGATTTGTGGTGGGGTTGAGCATGCCCCCCCAGAAATGCGCCATGGCCAGTTCAGAGGACAGGCGGTCAATGGCAAAACGGCCGCTTTCCTGAAGACGAGCGAAGGTGTCATCCTGGGTGTAATTACGGTTACTTGTCAGGAATACACTAATTACCATTGCAATGAGTAATAAACCAAGTGTCATGGCAATCATCATCTCTATGAGAGACATGCCCAGTTGTTTTGTATGATTGGTTTTCATAGTCTTATTCAACAATCTGCTCAACAATGTAATGTTGCACCGTAAGGATGCGCCGATGGGCGTCATCGCCGGAACCCGGGTTGTCTTCACTTTCGTAGTTCGCAGAACCTTGACCACAGGTATTGGTAGTTGCGTTATCCTTTAACTTGGCCTGACCGCGCCAAACAATAGTTACCGCATATAGCCCGCTACGGTTTAAATTTGCTGCTGGCACTTGAGTTGTGATACAGAGCGTGGGACTTACCAGGCCACCGACGTTTGCTCCACTGGCAGAGGTTTCGGTGACGCCAACGAGTAACTGCTCAAATTCCCAGCGATCGTGATTGGCCAGATTGGCAGTATTCCCGGCCACAGGCAGACACGGGTCTGCCGTCGAGCATACGGGAGTGGGTTCGCTCGCAAATACCGTTCCATCCAAGGGTGCGCTTGGGGCTTCCTGGGTTCCTGCATAGGTTGCCAGGGCATTAGCATTAGGGTTGGCTCTCATGCGTTCCAGTATCTCGCTCGCCAGTGCAGTAGCAGTGGAACGTTGCAACGATTCAAAACTCGATTGCTTGGAAATAAGCTGTAACGCCGCAATTCCCAATAGACCCACGGAAATGATTACCAACGTGATTAATACTTCAATCAACGTTAGGCCGCTTTGCTTTCCTGTCCTTTTGCCGTGTTTAGACGGGAAACCTGATTTTATATTGTTGTGCATGTCTGTTTAGATACCTTGACTCTTCCGGTTCTGCTGATATCGATACGACGACCAAGCTCGTTGGTTCTGGCTTTATCACAAACGAGAAAACTTAACGTTGTGCTTGGGCTGTAATCGGGGGTTGTGCTTACGTAGGCGTAAGCAGTGCCTCGCGAGGTATAAACAGCCTGTTGTATCTTGTTTGCGCCCTTAGTAGAGAGAATTCGTATGTTCGGTTTAAAGGACTGGACGTCGCGAATCACTGTGTCCGTTCCGTCCGTATAGGCACCATCGCTATCCTCATCTGCCCAGACCATAAAGCCGTTGAACCAGCCTTCTGTTGAGCTGGGTGCCGTGCAACCACGAGTTGTTGATATGCTCGTCCGGTGGCATACATAGATATCTTTTTTTTGTTTGATGGCCTCACTCCGCGCCACCAACAATCCCGTCGTTAGCTCATCGCTGTCAGAACGTAAGCGACTATTGAGCATCAGCTCTCGGAAGTTGGGAATGGCAAAAGAAAAGATAATGGCTGCAATGGCGAGAACCACGATCAACTCTATGAGAGTAAAGCCATGAAACCGGTTAATCTCGACTAACGGCGCATTACGACCGATTAACGGTTTAGTCAGCGTACTGGTAAGACCGACAAACGGTTTATTCTGACAGACAAAAGGCAGACCAGTTTGAACAGAATTTACCGGGTTTGCGGGGTAGTCTGTGTAGCTGGTTTGTCTCATATCTCACTATTTCCGCAGAAAAATCACCGAATCGGATAACCATTTCGGTAATTGCTTATGGTATAAGTCTAATTCAGATTCGGGAGTACGCAATGAAGCCCCTGGGAGCGGGTTGCCAAAAGACATCGGTAGTTAAACTCTAACGGAATAACCCATAATTCAATTAATACAATGACTTATCCTGTTTCCATTATTGGCGGTGGAATTATTGGCTTGTTATGCGCCAAGGAGCTCGTTGAGGCAGGTTACCGTGTTGCCCTATACGAGCGTAATTCCTCTATAGGCAGAGAATCTTCCTGGGCGGGCGGCGGCATATTATCGCCACTGTATCCCTGGCGTTACCCAGACGCCGTGACCGCTCTGGCCAGGCATAGCCAGAGGGAATACCCACAACTGTGTGATGCACTCAGGCAATCTCGGACTGATCCAGAATGGACCCAAAGTGGATTGTTAATAATTAACGTTAACGATCATGAACTGGCGCTAAATTGGGCGGAACGTCACGGTATCGTGCTTGAACTCGTTTCTTCCGACCGGGTGAAACAGCTGGAGCCGGAACTTGCTCTGCCTGTCGGGTCGGTTGCCTGGATGCCGGATATTGCTCAGGTAAGAAACCCGCGCCTGTTGCAGGCGCTTCATCAGTATTTACTCGAGGCAGGATGCGAATTTCATTCAGAGGTAGAGGTTACCGGCTTCTCTGTTGAAAACCGTCGGCTCGTTGGATTCGAGACATCTCAGGGCGAAGTTGTGCAAACCCGGCAATGCATTGTGGCTGCGGGGAGCTGGTCTGGGGCGCTGCTGGAGATGTTGAACGCAACTCGCATTGATGTAGCGCCGGTTCGGGGGCAAATGCTTCTGTTTAAGGGTCGCCCCGGATTGCTGTCTCGAATTGTTCTGCAAGAGAATCGTTATTTGATTCCTCGGCGAGACGGGCGCGTACTGGCGGGGAGTACCCTGGAATATGTTGGCTTCAACAAGTCAGTTACGCCGGAGGCCAGAGAGGATTTAACCCGAGCCGCCGTGGCGATGGTGCCGGCGCTGGCGGACTGCGAGATCGAAACCCAGTGGGCCGGCCTGCGCCCCGGTTCACCCAATGGCATTCCTTATATTGGCAGTCACCCCGAGGTATCGGGGGTGATGGTGTGTGCTGGTCACTTCCGAAACGGTTTTGTGCTGGGACCGGCCTCAGCCAAATTGGCTGTCGATCTGTTATTGGACAGAGAGCCCCTGCTCGATCCGGGGCCTTACGCCCTGAATCCTTGCTAGCGCGCAGCAAATCAATGGCTTATAATTATTCTAAATGTTAGCTCAAATGAAAAACTGTTCCCGTGAAGAGATTCAGGTATTCCTGAACCGGAACGGCATTATTCCCACCGCTCAGCGCGTGGATATCGCCCATTTACTGGCGGACCGTTGTACACACTTATGTGCCGATGATATTTACAAGTTCGTGAACGAAGACAATACACGAGATGGTAGACGCCGGGCCTCAAAGGCAACGGTTTACAATACTCTGGGCCTGTTTGCCAAAGAAGGTATTGTGCGCGAAGTGATTGCAGATCCCAGTAGAGTTTTCTACGATCCCAATACCAGCCCTCATCACCATTTATATAATGTCACCACGGGCGAGCTCACGGACATCGATGCCGCAAATCTGGAGATTTCCGGCATTCCCCCGTTACCAGAGGGCACGAAGCTGGATGGGGTTGATGTGGTTGTGCGTACCCGCCAGATTAGCTAGCCTCTTTTTTGGTTCCAGCAGCCAAAAGCCTTATACTCGCCGCCTTTGCCGGAATAGCTCAGTCGGTAGAGCAACGCACTCGTAATGCGTAGGTCGGAGGTTCGATTCCTCTTTCCGGCACCATTCCACTTGTTATTTTCCGCTAATTATTTAACCACCGGAAACAGCTTCCCTGGTCTGCCGATTGATGCATTGCAGTCAAACTCGTTATAGTGTTCCGCTGGCACACGAGTGAATGTAAAGTCCGAAAGCGTGAACATAAATCCAGAAACCGGCCTGATCGAAGGCGTCACCCATATTGCTTCACCCAATTACGATGACCGGCCCCAGGGATGTGAGCCCGAGGTGATCGTGATTCATGCCATCAGTTTACCCCCCGGTGAATTTGGCGGTCCCTATATCGGCCAGTTATTCCAGAACTGCCTGAATGCCGGTGACCACTGTTATTTTGAAGAAATAAAGGATCTGCAGGTCTCAGCCCACTTGCTGGTGAGACGAGATGGCGAGATTGTGCAGTTTGTGCCATTACATAAACGCGCGTGGCATGCCGGTCAATCAGAATGCGAGGGCCGCCAGCGGGTCAATGATTTTTCTATTGGCATCGAGCTGGAGGGTTGCGATGACAAACCCTTTGAAGAGGCGCAATACCTGCAACTGGATCGTTTGATAAAGGCAATTATGCGTGCCTATCCAAAAATCACGGCAAATCGTTTTTACGGTCATTCCGATATAGCGCCGGGTCGCAAAACCGATCCGGGGCCGTTTTTTGATTGGAGCCGTATTCGTCCGGTATAACTATTAATAGCGAAATAGCGAGACCATTTTTGTCAGCAACAACTATCGACTTGATGAGACATGGCGAGCCCGTCGGCGGCCGCAAATACCGTGGGCAGATTGACGACCCGTTGAGTGATAAGGGATGGCGGCAAATGCGCGATGCCGTGGGTGATCATTGCCCCTGGAGCCTGATTATCAGTTCGCCCTCATCGCGTTGCCGGGATTTTGCCCAGGAACTGGCGCATCGCCATAAATTGCCCCTGGAACTGGATGATCGTTTAAAAGAAATTGGATTTGGCGCATGGGAAGGGCAGACAGCGGCGCAGTTACAGGAGCAGGATAAAGACATATTGTTGCGATTCTGGTCCGATCCTGTGAACAATACGCCGCCCGGTGCTGAAAAACTCACGGACTTTTGTGATAGAGTCATTAGCGCCTGGGAGGATATTGTTGCTCATAATAAAGGGAAACACATTTTACTTGTGGTGCATGCCGGCGTAATCCGCATGGTGTTGCGTCATATACTGGAGATGCCGTTGTCCAATACCTTTCGCATCAAAATACCGAGCGCTGGTATCAGCCGCGTCAGTATTGAACAGAGTAATAACTATTTTTTTTCACATCTATTATTTCATGGAGTGAGCTTATGAGAACCTGGTGGCATTCATTTTTAATCGCTCTGCAGTTCCTGACCCGGATACCAGTCGTTAAGCAGATTGAGTGCACAGAAACTGAATTGGGTCATTCAGTGCTATTTTATCCGGTGGTGGGCCTGTTTCTTGGCGTCTTGTTGCTGGTCTTTTATGCTGTTATTCCAAGTCATGACAGTGGTTTATTAGCGGCATTGTTGCTGGTCTTATGGGTATTGGCTACCGGGGCATTACATCTCGATGGGCTTGCGGACAGCGCTGATGCCCTCATGGGCATCACCCACGAAAGGGAGCGCGGGCTTTATGGCATGGCCGCAGTCGTAACGGTCACACTGGTACTGATCATTAAATTTGCCAGCCTGAACATTATTCTTGCAACCATACCGGGATGGACCGCATTACTTGCTATTCCCATATTAGCGCGTACAGCGATCGTGTTGTTGTTTGTGACCACGCCTTACACGCAGGGTAACGGTAATGGGGCAGTGTTCGCACAGCATTTGCCGCATCAACCGGCCATGATCGCATCCGCCATCGCCGCCGTCCTGGGTTTGTTGCTGCTAGGTGTCAGTGGATTCGCCGTGATTACATTAATTGCGGGTGCCGGCTATCTGCTCAGGATGTTGATGATGGCTAAAATGGGGGGGGCATCCGCTGGCAGTTCCGGCGCAATGATCGAGCTAACCGAGACTGTTGCCCTGGTTGCCATGGCGCTAGTTGTTGGATAATGCCACGGCATCGCCCTGGCGGTTTGTTAAGAAAGCTACTTGTTACTCTGCTCCTGGGGGCAATTTTCAACCCGTGTTCCGCGTTATCTTCGGCTGTAATAGTTGTAACGGATGATGCCGGTCAGAAAATTCAACTCAATCAGCCGGCCGAACGCATTGTCAGCATAGCGCCGTTTCTTACCGAATTGTTGTTTGATGTGGGTGCAGGGAAAAGCATTGTCGGCACTGTTGAGTTCAGCGACTACCCGCAGAAGGCAAATGATATCCCTCGTATTGGAGCTTCCCATCGCCTGGATTTGGAGGCATTACTCGCTTTAAAACCGGACCTGATTGTTGCCTGGGGCAGTGGCAATTCCCGGGAACTGATCTCGCAGTTAAGAGGTATGAAATTTACGGTCTATGTGAGCGAGCCACGTGCGCTGGAGGACATTCCTCGCACGCTTGAGCGGCTGGGACAACTGGCTGGCACTGAAAGTGCTGCGATGGCAGCCGGAGCGAATTTTCGTTCCATCCATTCAAATCTAAAACAAAAGTATTCCGGTTCGTCGACGGTCAGGATGTTTTACCAGATTTGGGAGCAGCCTCTCATGACCGTCAACGACAACCATGTCATTAATGACGTTATACAATTATGTGGCGGTAAAAATGTATTTGGTAAATTGGACCAGCTCACCCCGGTGATTGATGTAGAGGCAGTGCTTAAGGAAGACCCGGTGGCAATTGTTGCCGGAGGTATGGGCGAGGCCAGTGGCGAGTGGCTATGCGCCTGGCGCGCCTGGCCCCAGCTCACAGCTGTTAAGCAGGATAACCTGTTTTTTATTCCGCCATCGCTATTGCAACGGCATACACCCCGTATTTTGCAGGGAGCGGAACAGCTATGCGCCGCGCTGGATCAGGTGCGTAAGCGCTGAGTGACTCAGATTTTTCAGGGTTCCAGCGAATCCATGCGCTGTTAGTCATGAAAAAAACGCCTATACTAAAAACCATGCGCAACAATCTTGTTTTTTCCATTATACGATGAGTGGTCCGGCAACGATCATTCCCATAGCGGGTGGGAAGGGCGGCATAGGCAAGAGCATTATTGCCGCTAATCTGGCGGTGTCCCTGGCGAGGCTGGGGAAATCCGTTGTCGCGGTGGACCTGGATCTGGGTGGTTCAAATCTGCATTCCTATCTCGGACTACCTAATACCTTGCCCAGCATCGGAGATTACCTGAAAAAGCAGGGCAGTGATTTTAATGAGTACCTGCATCCCACCTGGCAACACAACCTGCGTTTTTTGCCTGGAGATGGCCGTACACCGTTTTTGGCCAATATCAATTACGGTCACAAAGTGAAACTCATTCGTAACCTTAAGACCGTTGAAGCCGATTATGTGTTGGTGGATTTGGGTGCCGGGTCATCGTTCAACACCCTGGATTATTTTGCGATGTCGCCTAGAGGGGTACTGGTAACCACAACCGAGCAGCCGGCCCTGATGGGAATGATGGTGTTTTTGAAGAATCTTGTTTTCCGGGTCATTGAGAAGAATCTCAAGTCAAATAAAGATGTTTGCGATTTCTTGCATAATATATTCTCCCAGCCGATTACGGCAGAGAAGATCACACTCACGGAACTGCAACAGCGCATTGCCGAGTATCATCCGGAGTCAGGCGTCATGGTAAATCAAATATGCCATCATTTTCGTCCACGGTTGATAATGAACTGGGGAAGCAGCCCTGATGATCTGGCGAATAAACTGGAGCCGGCAAGCCGCGCAATTAATAAGATGCTGTCATTGGATGTGGAGCATTTTGGTTTTGTCTTTGATGACCCAACGGTGCACGATGCCATTGAAGCAGGTTCACCCCTGATTGATTATGATCCGGAATGTCTGGCTGTGCGCTGCATTAATGTTATTGCTGAACGCATAATCAAGCTGTGGGACAGTAAAATAGAGGAGTCCGACAAGAAGTTGTTGCTGCATACGCAAAACATGTATCACGAATTACGTACCCAGGCGCTGGCGGGTAAGTCAGGTGCTTTTTAGACTAGTTTCGGTTCTTTCCCGGTTTCCACAATACATCCTCGATACCGCCTGATTTATTCAGTTGGCGCGCCAACACAAACAACAAGTCCGATAACCGATTGAGATATTGCAGGGTAACGGGGGACACGCTTTCCTCTTTGCTCAGGGTCACAGTTCTGCGTTCGGCCCTGCGGCAGACACTTCGGGCAACATGACACAAGGCGGCGGCCCTTGAGCCTCCGGGCAGAATAAATTCCTGTAAGGGATTAAGCTGCTCATTCAGGGAATCAAGATCAGACTCCAGGCGATTTACTTGTATTTCAGTTAAAGTCGCCTGTCCGGGTATGCTCAGTTCGCCACCCAGATCAAACAAGTCATGCTGTATATTAGTTAACATAAGTCGTATCTGATCCGGCAGTGTCTCTGTTGCCAGCAGGCCAATCAGGCTGTTGACTTCATCCACTGCACCGATGGCCTCAATACGTGGGTCATCCTTGTCCGTGCGGCCGCCATTACCCAGACCGGTATCGCCTTTGTCGCCGGTGCGGGTATAGATTTTCGAGAGACGGTGGCCCATAAGCTTAATAACTGGTTAACCGGTAGATGATGGGTAGTAACAGCTCGGTATTATACCCCTGCAGCCAGCTGATTTGGGTAGAGTTTTCATTGAGCTTGTTCATGGCCTCCAGGGCTGTGTCGTCCAGTAAACGGTAACCGGAGCTTTTCACAACTTTAATATCATCAAAACCGCCATTTTCTTTGAGCTTGAGTTGCAGCACTACCTTTCCCTCCCAACCGCGCAGGCGGGCGATATGAGGGTAGATCAGGTAACGGTTCAATTCGCTCTGGAGTTTTCCCGACAGGAAATTCTGTGCCTCATGGCTTTCGCTATTTTCCTCCGCCGTCTTTGATGTTTCTGTGATGTGCGAACGGTTGTCGGTTCGTTCGGAACGGGGGCGCCATAGACTTTGCCCAGCGTTACTTTGCTGTTGCCGGGCGGTTTTGTTTTTTTCGGTCCGGGCGGATGTTACCAGGGTTGCCTGGATCAGGGTTTGGCCGATGGGCTTGCTGGCCGATTTGTATTGATCACCCTGCCCAAGAAATAATGCGCCGTGGGCGACAACGGACAATCCCAGGAAAAGCATCAGGGTGCGATTGCCGGTTATTGCCTGGAAGGGTTTCATCATGGTGTTTTCCGATACTCCGGTTAACTGTCAGCCTCAAGTGTATGCCGCGGGGTCCGCCGGATTGCACCAAACAGAAAATAAGCCAACACTACGATGGAGACATAAAATAGCATGCCGGACAGATATGGCGGGTAATATTTCACGAAGTGATACAGGTATTCGGTCCAGACAAACCTCGGCGTAACACCCGATAGCAAGTAAAAGCTGGCATTCGATATTACGAACGCTGCCGAACCTGTGACCAGTGCGGAAGCAAGCAAGAGCGGTAACTGGAGTTGTCCCGGCTTGTGAAACCGGGCATACCATTGGCCTCCTGCCCA
>JAOUNW010000058.1 GCA_029880755.1 Gammaproteobacteria bacterium | reverse complement strand
TATTTGGCCTCTATGATTAATCACCGCCGATGGGCCGGTGTTGGCGGCGCGCACCATGTAGCGCCCGGTTTCCATGGCGCGCATTTGCGCCATTTGCAGGCGCTGATGGGGCGCCAACGAATCACCGAACCAGGCATCTTCACTGACATTCACAAGAAAATCTGCCTGCGGCAACGACACAATAATTTCTTCACCAAAGGCATCTTCATAACAAATAGATAAACCGGCAACCGTGTTTCCGATCTTTATTGTGGTAGCGTCATTTTTCCCCGCACTGAAATCTGACATGGGAATATGCAAATATTGGATCAACCATCCTAACAACCCTTTCAACGGCAGAAACTCACCGAAGGGAACCAGGTGACGCTTACGGTAAACCTGCGTCTCATCATGATTGAAATAGGCGATACTATTATAAGTAGCCCAACGGTTATCTATTTTCTCCTTTTCAACAATCCCCACAAGATAATGTTGTAGTCGCAACTGACTACTGTTTATCAAGTTATTTTTAAATTCTTGGGAAAGATTATCAAGATAGGTTGGGATAGCCGCTTCAGGCCAGATAATAATTTCCGCATCGGGCGCCTCACGGCTCAGTGTTTGATAATGACTCAATATGCCGGGCAAGGCACCAGGCGCCCATTTTTCATGGAGAGGGATGTTTCCCTGTACTAATGCGATATCAGCTGCTTCGCCTTTGGGTGTTACCCATGAGGCAAAACCTGACGCACCCGCGATAAGCCAGATAGCGGCAATACTAACTAACACAAGTCTCTTTTGCTGCGGCTGCAACCACCATGCTGACAGCAACACTGAAGTGGCTACCGTGACAAAACTTACGCCATATACACCCAACCAAGGCGCCAATTGTCCCAATGGGCTGACGGTCTGACTGTAACCCAGATGCAGCCAGGGAAAACCGGAAAACAGCCAACTGCGCAACCACTCCAATAACACCCATAAGGGTGCCAACAACAACAGACCGTGCACCAGCGGAGATGGTGAGAAAAAACGCACCTGCAACCAACCCATAAGCGAGGGGTACAGGGCCATAACGCTAACAAACAGGATAACGGCAACTGTCGCCAGAGGCAGGTTCATATTGCCGAAGTTATGCAGACTTACGTACACCCAGGAAACACCTGCGCCAAACATACCAAAACCAAACAAGAATCCCTGCTGCGCGGCACGGCGCGCCAGCACTACCGATGAAACACCAGGCTCACGCCACTGCCACAACACAAACAGTAGCGCTGGCAGAAAGACCGCCAAAGGGAAAAGATAAAACGGGGCAAAGGCAAGCGGCATTAACAAGCCGGCGGCAAAGGCAAGCAGGTTGGCGCGTCCCGGCGTTAGCAGATAATGGACTTTACTTTGTAGCCTGTTGAAGTTGGTCTGCAACGGGGATCACTTTCAATAAATGAACTCGGCGACTATCGGCGCGCAGTACTTCAAATTCGTACCCACCTATAACAGTTTTTTCACCACGCTGAGGAACATGACCCAGGGCTGTCAACACCATGCCGCCCACTGTGTCGACAGCCTCGTCACTGTAATTAGTTTTAAAATGGTCATTAAACTCTTCCAACGGGATCAGGGCTTTGACCACATAAGCGCCGTCGTTGCGCTGCATGATGGCGATATCCTCTTCTTCCACATCATGCTCGTCCTCGATCTCACCGACAATTTGTTCAAGCACATCTTCAATGGTAACAAGACCGGCGACGCCGCCGTATTCATCAACTACAATGGCCATATGATTGCGACTGGCGCGGAACTCACGTAATAACACATTGAGACGCTTACTTTCCGGCACAAATACAGCGGGACGCAGGATATCGCTCATATCGAAATGAGATTCATCGCCCTGGATCTTGCGGCTGAAATAACTCAATAAATCCTTGGCCAGGAGAATGCCCACGACCTTGTCTTTGTCGCCATCCACCATAGGGAAGCGGGAGTGTGCGGTTTCAATTACTGTTGGCAGATATTCCTCTGGTTTCTGGTTTTTATCCACCACATCCATTTGGGCGCGGGGCACCATGATGTCACGTACTTGCATTTCCGAGACATGCATCACACCTTCGATCATGTCGAGGGCATCACTGGTAATCAGGTCGCGGCTTTTGGCATCACGCAGCACATGCACCAACTCACGCCGGTTACTTGGCTCGCCAAGCAAGGCCTGGCTCAGCCTCTCAAGAAGAGATCGCGGTGACGCTTCCGCGCCACCGTTACTACTGGGGTAATCTTCGTCTTTGCTCACAATATCCTCGTTGATTCCTGGTAATCGGTTTTACGCATAAGGATCGTCAAACCCTAAGCGGGTCAGAATAGTTGTTTCCATTTTTTCCATTTTGCCTGCGTCCTCATCATTAATATGATCATATCCTCTTAAATGCATAATGCCGTGTACCACCATATGCGCCCAGTGCGCCTGTTCCGGCTTGTTTTGTTCCTGCGCTTCCCTGCTGACGACGGGCGCACAAATAACCAGATCTCCCAGAATCTCCGACTTGACCCCAGGTGGATCTTCAAACGGGAACGATAACACATTTGTCGGGCCGCTTTTATTGCGGTATTGCCGGTTTAATTCGGCACTTTCCGCTTCATCCACAATACGCACGGAGATACCGATGGATTCTTTTATGCCCTCCAATGCCGCCTCTGCCCAACGAGCGATATCAGACTCTTTGGGCAAATCGCCACACTCGGAGGCATATTGCACATCCAGTTCCGGTTCCATGTTTCAGGAATTGTCGGTTCGTTTACTTAACATCGCCGCATGGGCCTCGTAGGCCTCAACGATGTTTTGCACAAGCGGGTGCCTGACCACGTCCTTGGCGTTGAAATGGGTAAAGGATATTCCTTTAACGTTTTGCAGGATGTCGATCACTTGCTTTAATCCCGACCTGCGCGGCTGCTGCAAATCAATTTGCGTAATATCTCCTGTTATCACAGCGGTGGTACCAAACCCAATACGGGTCAGGAACATTTTCATTTGTTCGGCCGTAGTGTTCTGGGCCTCATCAAGAATGATAAATGACTCGTTCAGTGTGCGCCCACGCATGTAGGCAAGTGGCGCCAGCTCGATCACATGTTTCTCCAGTAGCCGTGCCACTTTTTCAAAACCTAGCATTTCATGCAGGGCGTCGTACAAAGGGCGCAAATAGGGATCGACCTTCTGCTCCAGATCCCCGGGGAGAAATCCCAAACGCTCGCCCGCTTCCACGGCCGGGCGCACCAACACGATACGTTGCACCCGATGATTCTGTAAGGCCTCCACGGCGCAGGCTACCGCCAGATAGGTCTTGCCAGTACCTGCAGGACCAATGCCAAAATTAATATCATGAGTCAGAATATTGCGGATATACTGACGCTGGTGACCGCTACGACCTCTGACCATTTGCTTTGGCAGACGCAAATCCGTTTCATCCCCCTTTACCGTATCCAGGTCTTCGTGACTTAATTGCTGCAGCGCCAGACTGACTGCGCCAGGCGTCAGCGGTTCGGTCTTGGGAGAAGTTGTGGCGTAAAGGCTCTTTAGCAACTGCTCCACTCGGGCAGCCGCCTCATACTCACCGATAACGCGAAAGTCATTGCCCCGATTGGCAATCTCTACACCGGTGTAATCCTCAATTTGACGCAAGTGCTCATCCTGCAGCCCGCACAAACTGGCTAGCCGATGATTATCAGCAGGGGTAAGACTGAACTTGATATGCTTGATCTTGGCGTTCAATTCAAGCGGATTTCTGTGAACATAGGTTAAGTTTAGACGATGTTATGGGGGGTAAATCAAGCATTATCAAGCGCAATTTGCGCACGAATCTTGCACCAGCTCTCCCCTAAGGGAATTAGGCAGGGCCTCGGTAATACGCACCCGGGCAAAATCGCCAATCAAATCGATATTATCGCTGTAAAAATTGACTACGCGGTTATTTTCCGTGCGCCCCGACAATTGCCTGGCATCCTTTTTGGCCCGCCCTTGTATTAATATGGTCTGGACTGTACCCACCATATTGTGGCTTATGTCCTGGGCCATAGCATTGATACGGCTTTGCAGACGGCCGAGCCACTGTTGCTTGATGTCATGGGAGACAGGATCGTCCAGAGAGGCTGCCGGGGTACCAGGCCGAGGACTGAAAATAAAACTAAAGGAGTGATCGAAACCGACACCTTCAATGAGATCCATGGTTGCCTCAAAATCCGCCTCGGTCTCACCAGGAAAGCCGACAATGAAATCACTTGAGAGACTGATATCGGGGCGAACCTTGCGTAATTCCCGGATGCGGGCCTTGTATTCCAGCGCCGTGTGACCCCGTTTCATTAATGCAAGAATGCGATCAGACCCACTTTGCACCGGCAAGTGTAAGTGATTTACCAATTTAGGCACATCGGCATACACTTGAATCAAACGGTCAGTGAACGACAGGGGGTGTGATGTGGTAAAGCGTATACGGCCGATGCCGTCAATCTCGGCAATATAGCGAATCAGCTGCGCTAAATCCGCCCTGCCGCTGTTATGCATGGGACCTTCATAACTGTTCACGTTTTGTCCTAGTAATGTTATCTCTTTAACACCCTGTTCAGCCAGATGCACTACCTCCGCAAGTACGTCGTCAAAGGGACGGCTGAATTCCTCACCTCGGGTATAGGGTACGACACAGTAGGTGCAATATTTGCTGCATCCTTCCATGATGGAAACATAGGCACGCGGGCCCTCTATTTTGGGATCGGGCAAACAATCAAACTTTTCTATCTCAGGAAATGTCGTATCGACAACAGCACGCTGATTCTGAAGCTGATCGAGCATGGCCGGCAAACGATGCAAGGTCTGCGGACCAAATACCAGATCCACATACGGGGCACGCTGAATAATAGCCTCTCCTTCCTGGCTGGCTACGCAACCGCCTACGCCAATGATGGTTCCTGGTTTTTTCTGTTTCAACTCGTTCCAGCGCCCCAGTTGAGAAAACAGTTTTTCTGCCGCCTTCTCCCGAACAGAGCACGTATTCACCAGCAGGACATCGGCCTCTTCAGGGGAGTCCGCCTTCTCCATATCATGGGACTGCTTCAGCAGATCCGCCAACCTGGAAGAGTCGTAGTCATTCATTTGGCAGCCAAAAGTTTTGATGAAAAGCTTGCGGGACATAACCAGTTGTTTCAAAAACGAAAGGGCGGCAACTCTACCGTGGCTGCCCGAAAATTTCCAGTAACAAACCTAGCCCTGATGCACCCCCCGGGCCCACACTCTGACAAAGAAGAGATTTAAAACAACAGATTGACAGGGAAAATTGCTTGCACTTAGCTGGCGTGACGTTTGGTACTGAAACCGCATTCGGAACACTTAAAGTGCTCCTCCTGAACCCCGATTTTGCCGTATATAGGATGAGGCTTGCGGTGCATAAACTCCAGGGTATGTTTTCGGCACTTGGGGCACATTTGATGGCTTCCGTTCCTACCCTTAAAAACCTGCGATTCCAGCTCAGCAATACGCCGGTCCATGGCCTCCACCTTATCCGGCAAAGTGACCAGCCTGCCCCAGGCAGGGATGCGGTTAAGTACTTTAAGTAAGTCAGCAACCGTTAACATAAATAACAAAATCCCTTAGCGGTTACTGAGCCCTGGTTTATTAAAAATGACATAAACCAAGTCTAGTTGCTCAATATGCGCCTGCACAGTTTTGGCCCACGGAAAATTTGATTCTATGACGAATTTCGAGGGTATCGCTTTCCCAGTGATTGGGCCTGGTTTTATCCAGCGACTAGCCACCCCTAACAGCGATCACCGGAAGTCAAATTAATCCTTTCAGAATCCATAGATTCCATAACTTCTTTTTATTATCACAAATCGATAAAAGGCGATATTCCATATTTTTAGTGGTCTAAAATATAGATAAGGGAGGCATGAGTAGCAGTATTTCCAGCTGGAGGTAAGACATGCTGAGAAATTACATCATGTTTCTGGGAAGCGTTACGTTTGCTGCTTGTACGCAGACGCTAGCCTCTGATTTCTTCCTAGATGACCATCCAAAACAGGGCTTTACCCCGTCCCAATATACGCACGTGTTGCCCAAGTACAGCTCCCTGGGAAAGGGTGCAGAATACCGGCACTTTCTGTCCCATAACACCAGCTGGCGTTATGAATATTTTAGCTATACGAGCGGCGAAACGGGCACAAAAAAATATGTTGTCTTTGGTCTGGAGCATGTAACCCGATCCAGCGGCCTACTCCTGGACTGGCACCCTTTCGGCGGCAGCTTCCGCTTCACTGGCGGTATTATGAGCGGCAAAAACGAGTTCAATATTAATGCCCACTATGATCGCAGCTACATCCTGGATCAACAAAACATCAAAAATAACAATATTATCGGCTCGATTCGCCCAACACAGATTCAGGCGCTGATCGATTACAGTGGCGCAGCAGGATACTCCTTAGAGCAGAGCCAGTTTGACCAGGCCATGCTATATGCTGCCGAATTAACTGTTCAGGTACCGCAAACCACGCTTGCTACCAAAGACCTATTGCAAGCGCAGGCACGGGTTTATTATCCGGAATCCATGCCTTATTTCGGCATCGGCTGGGGCAATAGCTATCACCCACGCGCCCGTCTTCGATACAGCATCGATATCGGTATCCTCTATTACGGCAATCCGGAAGTTGATTTGACACTTACCGGCCTATTGGCCGAGCAAGCGCGATATTATGCCCCGGCTCAATACCGCGCCTACCTTAATGAAAAACAGCAATACCTGGAGCATGAATTAAAGGATTTTCGTTATTTTCCAGTCATCTCAGTGGGCCTTTGCTATTTGTTCTAGCCCGTTATTTCCTGTCCATAACAACCTATAATCAGGGTTATCTGAATTATAAATAATTCATTGATTATTCATTAATCGCAACGTAGACTGGCCGCCGCCATGGCCAAAACCGCAGATAACTCCTCTGAAGACATACGCCTTCAAATATTGGAAGCCGCCAACGTGCGCTTTCAGCAATT
The DNA here is from genome assembly GCA_029880755.1 of Gammaproteobacteria bacterium. Lineage (GTDB taxonomy): Bacteria > Pseudomonadota > Gammaproteobacteria > Acidiferrobacterales > SZUA-150 > JAOUNW01. The sequence continues at coordinate 5,386 of JAOUNW010000058.1, read as the reverse complement.
CGGCTATGGCAAAACTACCATGGCGGAGATTGCCAAAGACTGCGGCATGTCGGCATCAAACCTGTACCGTTTCTTTGAAAACAAACTGGACATTGGCGCCGCCCTGGCACAAAGGTGTTTGAGCGAATGTGAAAGTCGGTTACGTTGTACGCTCGATGCCTCCCTGTCTGCCACCAGTCAGTTTGAGACTTTTGTTCTGGAAATACTGCGCCACACCCATGACCAATGGTCGAAGTTGCCGCGTCTCAACGAAATGGTGCAGACCACTATCAGCGAGCGCCCGGATATTGTGGAACATCACCGGCAAACCAAACAAGCTTTACTTATACAAATCATTGAGCAGGGGATTGCTCGTGGCGAGTTCGATGTCGCAGACCCAAAACAGGTCAGCGAAACCATTCTTGTATCGATCACCGTGTTGTCGGTACCTATGTTCATGCATTTGCACTCACTGGAAGAATTCGAACAAATCGCCAGAAACATAGCCCATTTGATTTTAAAAGGGCTGATTAAATGTTAATCCAATAAACAACCAGCCTGTGGGCAACACCTAAGCACAAGGAGAGAAGCATGACGGTATCGCCTGTTGTTCGTTACGCAAAATGGGTTACCCAACATCCCTGGCGAGTCATGGTTATTGCCCTGGCGCTACTACTCACGGCAGCAAGCGGCGCCCGCTTTTTGCAGTTTACTACCGACTATCGGGTCTTCTTCAGCAAAGACAATCCGCAGCTCCAGGCTTTTGAGAATCTGGAAAACAGCTACACCAAGGAAGACAATGTCCTCATTGTAGTGGCCCCCAAAAGTGGACAGGTCTTTACACTAGAAACCCTGGAGGCTATACGCGGTATTACCCGAAATGCCTGGCAGATTCCCTATTCTATACGCGTAGACTCGGTTACCAATTTCCAACACACCTTTGCCCGGGGGGATGATCTGGTTGTTCAGGATCTGGCGCGGGACGTCAGCGCCTTGACTGATGCAGACCTGAAAAGGATTAAGGCAATTGCCCTGCAGGAACCCGCTCTTGCTCATCGCTTGATTTCCACCAAAGCCCACGTTACCGGTATCAACGCCACCATTCAGCTTCCAGGGAAAAATCCTATTGCCGAAGTTCCGGAAGTGGTAAATCACGTCCGCGAAATGGTTCAGATGCTGGAAGCAAAATATCCGGAGCTGGATTTTTATACCACCGGTATGGTGATGCTGAATAATGCCTTCAGCGAGGCCTCGCAAAATGATATGCAGACGCTGGTGCCCATCACATTTATTGTGATTCTTGCCAGCATTGGTCTGCTGCTGCGCGGATGGACCGGCACCCTGGCAACGTTTTGGGTAATCATTTTCTCCATAGCCGGTGGCCTGGGAATGGCAGGATGGCTTGGAATGCAGCTGACGCCCCCAAGCGCATCGGCCCCGACCATTATTCTGACACTAGCGGTTGCCAATGCAGTCCACGTACTGGTCAGTTTCTTTCATGCACTGCACATTGGCGAAACCCGGCAGGAAGCCATGACGGAAAGTCTACGCATCAATATGCAGCCGGTTTTTCTCACCAGTCTGACAACGGCCGTTGGATTTATAAGCATGAACTTCAGTGACTCCCCGCCGTTCCGGGACCTGGGAAATATTGTTGCTATGGGAGTCATTGTCTCTTTTTTTCTGGCGATGACACTGCTTCCAGCGATAATGATGTTGTTACCTGATAAAACAAAAAAACAGGCAACTGATGAGACGACAACCATGGAGCACCTGGCGGATTTTATTATCCGGCACCAGAATCGTCTGTTAGTGGGTATGGCCGTTCTAATTATTGCCCTCGTGTCTTTTGTTCCAAGCAATAAGCTTAATGATGAATGGCTGGAATATTTTGATACCAGCATCAAATTTCGAACTGATACCGATTTTGTCACTGACAACCTGACCGGTTTTTATCGTATTGACTATTCGCTGGACTCCGGCGAGCCCGGCGGCGTCAGTAATCCGGAATTTCTAAAGCAGGTGGATCAATTTGCAGACTGGTATCGGCAGCAGCCCGAGGCTATCCATATCAATAGCTTCACGGACACCATGAAACGGCTAAACAAGAATATGCATGGTGATAAACAGAGTTGGTACCGGTTACCTGATGAGCGCAATCTGGCGGCCCAGTATCTTCTGTTGTACGAGATGTCATTACCCTATGGTCTGGATTTGAATAACCAGATTAATGTGGACAAATCCGCTACCCGATTCTCCGTCACAATCGAAGAACTCAGCGTCAATCAAACCCTGGATCTGGAAAACCGGGCCCAGGGGTGGCTCAAGGCCAATACGCCAGCCATTCAATCCGATGGCGCCGGCTCAACTGTTATGTTCGCCCATATTGGGCAGCGTAACATCAAGAGCATGCTCACCGGCACGACCCTGGCATTAGTACTCATTTCTCTGATATTGGTGATTGCCCTGAGGTCTATAAAGATCGGACTTATTAGCTTGATTCCAAACCTTGTGCCGGCAGCCATGGGTTTTGGTATCTGGGGTGCCGTTGTAGGCGAGGTAGGCATGGGCCTGGCCGTGGTCGCGGGCATGACCCTGGGGATAGTGGTGGATGATACAGTGCATTTTTTGAGCAAATATCTGCGTGCGCGACGCGAGAAACACCTGGATGCACCCGCGGCCGTGCGCTATGCCTTTGCCACTGTCGGCACGGCGCTCTGGTTCACTTCGGCGGCCTTAATTGCGGGATTTCTGGTATTGACCTTATCCAGCTTCAGGATGAACTCTGACATGGGCACACTGACAGCTATTACCATTGCTCTGGCACTGGCCGCAGATTTTCTGTTCCTACCGCCACTATTGATGAAACTTGACCGAAGGAATGTCACGCCTGTGGTCCCTCAGGCTAAAGCCGCGGATTCAGCGCCTGCGTGAAACTAATCATTAACTAACACAACTGAAAAAATAAAAGGTTACGATTATGAAACGAAAACTAAACAACCTTTTTTTAATGGTACTACCTCTTATTATGCTGGCCCAGGGTGTTTATGCCACTACGCCGGAAGAACAGGGTTTATCCATTGCCCGGGAAATGGATAAACGCGACGAGGGTTTCAAAGATTCCCGCGCCGAATTGATTATGACTCTCAAGAACAAGCGCGGCGATGAAAGTATTCGGCGCATTCGCACCCGGACGCTGGAGGTTATCGGTGATGGCGATAAGAGCCTCACCATCTTCGATCATCCAGCTGATGTGAAAGGTACCGCTTTTTTAAGTTATACCCACGCCAAACAAGCCGATGATCAATGGCTGTACCTGCCAGCGCTAAAACGGGTAAAGCGTATTTCTTCAAGCAATAAATCCGGGCCTTTTATGGGCAGCGAGTTTGCTTATGAAGATCTGGCCTCACAGGAAGTTGACAAGTACACCTACAGATTTATCAGAGAGGAAAAAATCGATCACCGCGATTCATTGGTAATTGAACGCTACCCGGTCTATGAAAATTCTGGCTATACGCGTCAAATTGTATGGGTAGACAAAGAACATTATTATCCTGTCAAAATTGAGTTTTATGATCGGAAAAACAGTCTACTCAAAACACTGGTTTTCTCCAGCTATCACCAGCATCTTAATAAATTCTGGCGCGCACATATCATGAATGTTGTAAACCACCAAACCGGCAAGAGTACCCGGCTTGAGTGGAACAACTACCACTTTCAAACAGGATTGACTGAAAAAGATTTTGATCAAAACAGTCTAAAACGTACTCGCTAGAATAAATAGCTATGCACTTGGGTTTGCCTGGCGCACCTGGACTAATCGCTCTTATTTGTGCTGCTGTTGCCTCGAGCATTGCTTATGGCGACTGGCGTGGCAATATTTCAGCGGAGCATCGCTTTTTTCCCGAGCAAAGTCTGTTTCCCGAACAATATAATTCCTACACCAGCGTTGCCATTGAACCGGAATATCGTCGACAATGGCAGGATGGCAAAAATCTATTTACTTTTTTGCCCTTTGCCAGACTGGATAACCACGACAAAGAGCGTAGCCATAATGACATAAGGGAACTTTCCTATATATCGGCATTGGATGGATACGAGTGGCGCGTAGGGATCCGCAAGGTCTTTTGGGGGGTAGCTGAATCCCGGCACCTGATAGATATAATCAATCAAACCGACCTGGTAGAAGATCCTGACGAGGAAGACAAGCTGGGGCAACCGATGGTTAATCTGGCGATCATTCGCGACTGGGGCACGATAGATATTTTTGTTCTACCTTACTTCCGGGAACGCACTTTCCCGGGCAACGCTGGAAGACTTCGAACACCCTATGCTATCGATGAAGATTATCCGCTTTTTGAATCAGACCAGGAACAAAGACACATTGATGGGGCATTGCGCTGGAGCCATAACCTGGGTGACTGGGATCTGGGTCTGGCATATTTCTCAGGTACCAACCGAGAGCCCATACTGATTGCCGATCCCGCAGGCAGTCCGGCGTTGGTTCCCTTTTATGGCCTGATCTCACAAGTGAGTCTCGATATTCAGGCAACCAAGGGCGCATGGTTGTGGAAGCTGGAGGCATTACAACGAAAAGAAAGTTCTTCTCAATTTGAGGCTGCTGTCGGCGGCCTGGAATATTCTTTTTATGGCCTGCTTGGCTCGCCAATGGACCTGGGCATTATTACCGAGTATCTCTATGACAACAGACCTAACGGCACAGTGTTTGATGATGATGTTATGGTGGGCTTGCGCCTGGCACTCAATGACACACAAAGCACAGAATTGCTGGCGGGTATGATATCGGACAGAAATGATGACACCCGGATGCTGACACTGGAGGCATCAAGACGTATTGGCGGGCACTGGAAACTGGAGCTCATTGCCAGAAAATTTGACAGCACAGCGCTTACCAACTCTTTGTATTGGCTGCGCCAGGACGACTATATCCAATTTACCCTGGGTTACTATTTTTAGCGGATTACGACTTACCGCCAGCTTGCAAAACCCGCCGATCTTGGTCGCCACGTCCATCTCCCGGAATAAAAAAGTAATCCCAATAAGTCTCAAGAATAAATCGCCCCAGTGTCTCGCATTTCGACTGCAAGACGACTTTTCCGGCTCCGTGCAGATTTTAATTTGTGATTTTAATCAATAGATTAAAAGAGTTGCCACCCGCTCGGTCATGCCCTAATGCTGACAGAGAAGGGCACCTCCTCGAGAGACCGATAAAGCTGGTATTCGTGGTGATTTTCTCTCAAGGGGCTTAAATTCAATGTAATGCCCATGGCTCTCAATTTATAGGGGTTCTTGGCATCATCCTTGCATTTACTATAGTAATAGTACTGGGTGGGAATTAGGGGCCGTCTCCTGGATTGAGGCCAATTCTGCACGTCACGGACAATTG
>JAOUNW010000122.1 GCA_029880755.1 Gammaproteobacteria bacterium | reverse complement strand
AGAAAAAATCAAGGGCAACCAGGAACTAGAGGCAATACAGGAGTATATTCACTTTGCCTGCACCTCTGAGGACATTAATAATCTAGCCTATGGGCTTATGCTTAACGAAGCCAGAGAACTGGTTCTATTGCCGCTCATAAAAAAACTTATCGAAGCCATGAATGCAATGGCATTACGCTATGCTGACCAGCCAATGCTCTCCCGTACTCACGGACAAACCGCTTCACCGACAACGGTGGGAAAGGAAATTGCCAATATCAGTCATCGCCTGACACGGCAACAGTTACAGATTGCAGCAGTTCCTGTCTACGGCAAAATCAATGGCGCTGTCGGGAATTACAATGCTCATCTTACCGCGTATCCTGACATCGATTGGGAGGCAGCTGCTAGGACTTTTGTAGAAAATCTCGCTTTATCCTGGAACCCCTATACCACCCAGATTGAGCCGCACGACTACATCGCCGAGCTCTTTGATGCGGTAAGTCGTTTCAACACTATCCTGATTGATTTTAATCGGGACATGTGGGGTTACATATCACTAGGGTACTTTAAGCAGAAAGTCGTCGCCGGCGAGGTAGGCTCATCCACCATGCCCCATAAAGTAAATCCTATTGATTTTGAAAATTCAGAGGGCAACCTCGGTCTGGCCAATGCCATACTGGGCCATTTATCTGCCAAACTCCCTATTAGCCGTTGGCAGAGGGATCTCACCGACTCGACAGTACTAAGAAATATCGGAATAGGCATCGGTTATTCAATGCTAGCCTACAGCTCAAGCCTTCGGGGTATGGGCAAACTGGAAATTGACGAAGCCAGATTACTGGCAGATCTCAACGCCAGTTGGGAGGTTTTGGCAGAGCCCATTCAAACCGTTATGCGGCGTTACGGCATTGAACAGCCCTACGAAAAACTGAAAGCACTAACTCGCGGTAAAGAAGGAATTAACCAGGAATCGTTGCGCTCCTTTATCGAATCCCTGGATATACCGAAGGATGCCAAAAAGGCGTTACTGGCGCTGACCCCGGCAACTTATACCGGTTGTGCCAAAACCCAGGCAGCGCGCATAGGCGATTCGTTTTCTCGGAACAAGTAGGGACCAGTAAAACCTGACTCACCTACCGGATCCACATACAAGGTATTTCGGGGGTTTCCAACCCGAATTGCTGTACTACACTTTCAGGTAATGACAAAATATTGCGTGAATTGACATTGACTGGTCTGGATCAACTACCGAAGGAACGCACCCGAATCCAGCATCGCGAGCACTTGCGGGATGCCATAATACTCCTGTTTCAAAACGCCAAACGAAAAATCGCCCTGTTTTCACCACGCATGGACAGCTTCTTGTTCAACAACAGCCTGGTACATGAAGCCCTGTCCCACTTCGTTGCACGACATCACCGGAACCAGGTGCATATTATCATCGAAGATAAAGATCAGATTTTTCGTAATAATGAACGTTTTATCGGCATATGCCGCCGTTTCAGCAGCTCCATTCGTATACGCCGAACCAGCCCGGAGCACCACGGCAGACTGGACATGTTTATTCTCATCGACGACCTGTGTTTATTGAACCAGGTGAATATTGAAAATCCGGATTCCATCATCGACTGCAATGATAAAATACAGCTATCAGAACTTAACCGGAAGTTTGACGCCATGTGGGACAGAAGCGAGCCCATCTCATTATCAACACCAGGACTCTAACTGGAAAAGGTGATTATATGAGATTCTCCGGCCTGTCATGCGCTTTTGTTTTACTGATCAGCACTTCTTTACTGGGGTGCACACACACGCCTCAAGCAGCCAAACAAACCAACCATATCGGCGACAAGGTCGCTAATGTAGCCAAGCAGATGGTTGGGACACGTTATCGTTTTGGCGGAAATCACCCGAAAAAAGGATTTGATTGCAGCGGTCTTGTACAGTACAGCTATAAAAGCGCCGGTGTAAAAGTAGCGCGCAGCACACAGCTACAGAAAAGAAACTCCAGACTGATCGCTCCAGGTAAAATGCAAAAAGGCGATCTACTCTTTTTTAATCAATTAGGGAAACGCATGTCCCACGTAGGGATATACATCGGTAATAACAAATTTGTTCATGCGCCATCGTCAGGCAAGTATGTTCGCATAGATAGTTTAAAAACGGATTACTGGAGGAAACATTTGGCAAGCATTCGGCGATTCACCAATTTATAAGCAGGATATCTAAAATAATAATGTGTGATGCGGTAAGGTATTTATTCCACGTAAACAATAACAACTATACTCTTTCAATAAGTTAACTTTTCTAGTTAATTTGAATTCTACTAAATTAAAACTAAAAGCATACGATCTATAGGATAACTTGCTTATCCTTATAGACATATAAGTAATGTTTAGGCTATATTGTTTGGCTCCGGTTAATCCATTAGCCGGATTATAGGCGCAAGGCTTTCATGTTGTTTCAGATGCGCCACTCGGATTTTAGGTGTTAATCACTTAAATAGAAGGAGAAACAACATGGAACAAGAGCGCCGCTGGAACTCCCGCACCCAAATTACTATGGACGTCGCTGTTTATTACAGCGGCCTGGGCCTGCTTCAATGCAAAACGCGCGACATTAGCTATGATGGCGCGTATATTGAAACGGGCCGTATTGCACTGACAGAAGATAGTGACGTTGAACTTGTTTTTGCCGGCAATAACGGCGGCAAACATATTGCCCACCGCCTTACCGCCCAGATTACAAGAGTTACCGATGATGGTGCCGGTCTTTGCTTTAATAATCTGGAAGTCAGTACCTATCGGTTTTTACAATATCTTCTGACAGGTCATAACCAAAACAGGGCTGTAGTCTACTAGAGGTATTCTATATCAAAACATTGGCACAGCTCTGCAAATAGCCCGAGCAGGGCTATCGTTATTCGCTCTGCCAGTCCATTCGGTGTAACAACCAATTCCCGTTTTCCTTTATCCATTCCGTATCCACTTTATACCGGCGTCCTCTTTCCGGAAGGATATTGCTGGAACCCAACAGCAGTACATCGAACTGCATACGCGCGGAATCATTGTGCACCTGAATAGCCTTATTTGTCGTCACAACATTAATACGCTCATTCCTGGAGAAATGGACAAACATCAGCCCTCTAACCGCCTTGATATCCCGACCCGCATGATCCTGAAATAAAGGCGACAACAGTTCCAATACCTGACCGGCATCCCTGTTCTCAATTCCCTGCTCCATCCCTGACAATGCCTTGCTGATTTTGACCTCATCGGACTCCTTCTGACATGCCACTGACAGAAAAAATAGAAAACTGTAAAAACCCGCTTTTTTTAACACAGACATAAGAATAAATTCCTGTCTTGAGCTATCGCCTGAAAATCAACACTGGGTTATAGTATCGCATATAATAACGTTTGCAGGACATGCGCCTGCTTTATAATAAAGCAACCTGTTGGGACACAAATACGTGCCAAAAAGGCCTGATACAAAAATACCTGATATTGTTACCTTCGACTTCAAGCCTGGGCGAATTCTGGCGCGCAAGTATGAAATTATTTCTCTGCTGGGTGCTGGATGGGAAGGCGAGGTTTATAAAATTCTGGAAATCACCACCGGCATTGAACGTGCAGCAAAATTCTTTTTTCCGAAACGGAATCCGCGTGACCGGTCCTCGCGCTTTTATGCAAAAAAACTGCATAAACTCAGACAATGTCATGTGCTTATTCAGTATCATCACCAGGAGATCATCACCTATCGCAATCAGACTATCACCTTTCTGGTGTCGGATTACGTGGAAGGCGAATTATTGAGCGACTATGTCGCAAGACAACCTGGGAAACGGTTGACTGCATTTGAAGGCCTGCATATGTTGCATTCGCTTGCCTCTGGTATAGAGTGCATCCATCGACAAAGAGAATACCATGGAGATTTACACGACAACAATATCATTGTTCGCCGTTTTGGTATTGGCTTCGATATCAAACTCCTGGACATGTATCATTGGGGCGCCGCAAGTCCCGCTAACATTCACAGCGATGTTGTTGAATTAATCAGGCTCTTCTATGAAATCATTGGTGGCAAGAAATTTTATGCCAAACACCCGCCCGAAATAAAAGCTATCTGTTGTGGTCTTAAGCGCTCATTAATTCTCAGCAAATACCGTAACGCCGGCCAGCTTCGTCAGTACCTTGAAACAATAAATTGGGAATAACGCTGCTTTATTTTCATGCACACAGGCACTCAGATTGAATAAATCCAGATACTACTTTCAGATGCAAATGACGGAATGTGAATGTGACATTCTCAATGGATCGTCAATATGCCTGTTTTCAAATAAATCTCCTGACAAGGAAGGGCCTAACGAAGACGCTGCGGCAGTTATCATACGAGATGACACTACTGTAATTTTAGCTGTTGCTGACGGTGTTGGCGGCTTACCGGCAGGTGCGTGGGCTGCCGAAACCTCGCTGAAGGAATTAGCAACAGTAAGCCAGGATACGAGCAACCCTGATGTAAGGGCCTCTATTCTAAACGGTATCGAGCAGGCCAATTCCAGCATTTTGGCTCAAGGTTCTGGCTCGGCGACAACCCTGGCAGTCGCTGAGATCCAGAACCGGACAATACGACCCTACCATATAGGTGATTCAGTTGTCATGGTTGTTGGGCAACGTGGAAAACTTAAACTGCAGACACTCGCACACGCTCCCGTTAGCTATGCAGTGGAGGCCGGGTTTCTGGACGAGCACGATGCCTTGCATCATCAGGAAAGGCATCTGGTTTCCAACTTTGTTGGCACATCTGATATGCGCGTAGAAGTTGGTTCTCCATTGTCCCTGGATCCCAGAGATACCCTCCTCCTCGCCAGTGATGGTTTATTTGACAATGTTCATATTCCCGACATCGTTGAGATTATAAGAAAAGGGCCACTGAAAGATGCCGGTGAAAAGCTGATTGCTCTATGCCGGGAACGAATGGCTGGCGTGGACAGCAAGATGCCTTCCAAACCGGACGATACCACTTTCATTTTGTATCGCCGTCAGTAGCGCAACAGAGACTCCTTAGCCAATGCTTATTGTACTCGTTCAAATGATGGCGATTATTGTCCTTGGTGTTGCCTGGCACCACTTCAGGCCCGGGGGCAGCGATAATAATGCCATTCGCGGCGCACTAACCAGCGTTGTATATTACTTATTCTTGCCGGCACTGGTACTAATTGTGCTGTGGAAAGCGCCGTTGGGTATTAACAGCATTAATATTTCAATTATCGCCGCCGCCACCGTTTTTCTCAGTCTCTGCCTTTCCTGGTTTTTGACTCGCCTGCTGAAGCTCGACAAACCAATGGCAGGTGCCATTCTATTGGCTTCCAGTTTTCCTAACGCAACCTATCTCGGATTACCGGTTCTCGAAACAGTACTGGGACCATGGGCTCAGCGTATTGCTATCCAGTATGATCTGTTTGCCTGTACACCGATATTATTGACTCTCGGGGTCCTGTTGGCTGAGCGATATGGCGGCAAAACCGAGCATGCGAACCCATTAAGGTCATTGTTAAAAGTCCCTCCTTTATGGGCGGCAGTGGTTGCAGTGGTTTTAAATCTAATGCAGGTACCGGTACCTACATGGCTGGATGGCTTACTGAATAGAATGGCAGTAGTGGTAACGCCGTTAATGTTATTGGCTCTAGGTATTAGCCTGGAATGGCGCAGAAGTCACTGGAGATTAATACCAAAACTTATCCCTGTATCGATAATCCAGTTAGTTATAGCCCCCCTATTCGCCTGGTTTCTAATTAGTACCATTGGTATTCATGGTGCACCGGGTACTGCGATTGTTCTTGAGGCAGCAATGCCCAGCATGCTTTTAGGTATTGTCTTGTGTGATCGCTACGGCCTGAATACAAATGCCTATGCCGGCGCAGTTACACTGACAACTTTATTGAGCATGGCAAGCCTGCCTGTCTGGTTATTAGTATTACAAT
>JAOUNW010000057.1 GCA_029880755.1 Gammaproteobacteria bacterium | reverse complement strand
CGGACTTGGCCACGATATTCGGTGCGTAGGCCTTGGCGTTGGACTTGTTTTTATCCACTTCCAGCACGTTATACAGATAATGCACATCAAAACTTCCGGAGTTCTCAAAATTGCTTAACGTGGATTTTACGGTGTACACCAGTTCATTGGCGCCGACGCTGTGACTGAACTTCTCAGAGAAACAGATCACCTGCATGGCGTTGGCTTTCAGACAACTGGCGCGGGAAGAAGGCAAAAAACCCACCGGGTTTTTGCCCCGGAGCCATTTACCTCCAAGAATCACTTCTGCGGTATCGTAGTTTCTTCTGGCGGGTGCCGGCGCTGGCGCGGCCTTGACGACCTTAACAGGTTTCGCCACCGGCTCCGGTGCCTTGGCCACTGGTTTCGGCGCCGGGGTTGCCGGCTTAGGCGGTTCCACCACTGGTTCTTCTTTGGCGGCCGGTTTTTGGGAATCAACAATAAATTGCGCCAGGGGATGACCCTTCTCCGCCGCCTTGCGATACCACACAAAGGCCTCGTCTATATTCTTTGGCGTACCGATACCCTTTTCCAGCCGGCGGGCCACCACAAACTGGGCAGTGACGTCCCCTTCCTTGGCCTGCGCCAAATAGTTTTTGAAAATCTCCGCCTCAACTTCCTGACTTTCTGCCGCATAGGCCGGAAATATGGCAAACATAGTAATTATGGCTATCGCTAATCTAGACATTACAACTTGACCCCACAAATGGATGATTTGAATATGACGGTTTGCTTCAGCATCCCCCGCGTCTATCGGGGCAGGATGGCTACCCAAAAATAAGCAAAAAGTGTTCCACCCTGAAAGTACGCACCCCCTTATACTCCCGCGCCAACTCTACGGTTCTGGAATACGTCTTTATGGATTAGTATAGGCTCAAAATTGGCAGTTTACAGACCGCAATTCATGTGATTTATCGAAAACAGGCAAATATCAATGCTGGAAAAATATACCGGGGTTATTGGCTCCTCTGAGCCCGACAGGACCGCGGTAACCCCAAAATAACGGACTAACATTATGGAATTTACCGGTATTCACCACGCCAGCCTGGAGGTCGCCAATACCCGGCGATCCTTGGATTTTTACCAGACATTACTTGGAATGACTGTGATGGAGGACCGGCCTCAGCTGGGTTTTCCCGGGGCCTGGATTCAGCTCGGAACTCAACAATTGCACCTGCTGGAGCTGCCCACTACTGGGGAGTGTCCGCAGGATCAACCGGATCATACAGGTCGCGGCCGCCATACGGCGCTTGTGGTAACAGATATTGGGGCGCTGAAAGCGCGTCTCGAGCGTTACAACATTCCTTACACGGTTAGCCGTTCCGGACGCAACGCGCTATTCTGCCGCGACCCGGATGGTAACGGACTGGAATTTATCCAGGCATAGTCGCCTCACGCCCCGGCCGAATCACTCTCATCCTCGGTGCTCTGTTCTTCATTAACCGAGGGTGATTTCTTCGTGCTCTTTTTCCTCGTGGAAGCCTTTCCGGCTTTAGTCTGCACCGGCCCGGCACTGATATCCGGCCAATCGCCGAATGGAAAAGGCTTGTCATCGGTATTGTAAGTAAGGAATTGTATAATCTGATATACGAAGATCGCCAGACTCCTGCCAAAACCCAGCAGCTTTTCGTTAGATTGACCAAAAATCAGGTGGGACAATATTTGAAACAGCACCACCGCAGTGATTAATATCTCCGTGATACTGTAGATCACCACGAATACCAACATATACGCTACCCGAATCCAGGTAGTGTGTGAAAAAATATTTGCCTTTATTTCATCTGACATACTGCCCCCCAACGATGCTTATTTGTCCGCTTCTTAAAAAACAGTCGCCGCGAATCTGCGCGCCGGCCCAATTTTTAATGGTACTATAAATTGACCCGAACAATATTGGAACTGCATTCGACTACACGTGTCTTTTATGCAGACCTGTAATCGCATTTTCACCTGGATCGATAAAAAGCGAAGCACCGAGTGTTTATGATTAACCAAGAGGATAAAAGATGAGCTGGTGGGGAAAAGTACTGGGCGGGGCCTTTGGGTTCATGCTCGGCGGTCCCCTTGGTGCTTTATTGGGGGCCTCAATCGGCCACAGTTTCGACACCGGCCTGGAAAGAAGTGCTGCAGACAATTTCGGCAACACGCAGGAACGCATTCAGACAGCCTTTTTCACAGCCACCTTTTCTATCATGGGGCATATCGCCAAAGCTGACGGCCGAGTATCTGAAGATGAAATAAGGCTGGCTCGAGCGGTGATGGACGAAATGCAATTAAGTTCCGACCAAAAACAGGCTGCTATTGCGTTATTTAATCAGGGTAAAAGCAGCGACTTTCCGCTTGATGATGTGGTGGATCAGTTGCGTCGGGAATGCCATCGGCGCCATACCCTAATCCAAATGTTTCTGGAAATTCAGCTGCATGCCGCCTATGCCGATGGTCATTTTCACACCATAGAGCGAAAAATTCTGTCGGGTATTAGTGAGCAACTGGGTTTTTCCGGTTCGGAATTTCACCACCTGGAGGCACTGGTAAAGAATCAACGATTCTTTAGTGGTAAGAATCAAGAACCCGCGAAACAAAAAAAAGACCTTCTTAAGGAGGCCTACAAAATACTGGATGTGGATGAAAACGCGCCTTTTACTGAAATCAAGAAAGCCTATCGGCGACTCATGAACCAGCATCACCCCGACAAATTAGTTGCCAAGGGCTTGCCTGAAGAAATGATCAAACTGGCGACCGACAGAACCCATGAGATCCGAAGTGCCTATGAAATCATCAGGAAAGAAATGGAAATGAAATAACTCGGTGTGCTGAATTAGCCATTGGTCAGCCTGATCCCCTCAATTGTCATAGTGCAGGGCTGATTTTTTTTACGACATCAGGTAGATTAACCCCTGAAATAGCAGCATTAGAGAACATTAATACTCGGTTAGACCTTGTCACTTATGCCGTCTTGCGTCTAACTCCATTTTTACAAGTGGAGATATGATATGTGGATACTTATTTCTTGGTTGTGCGTTGGACTGGTTATCGCCGTCATGTTTGGATCAATGGCGCGCAGATCAAATCATTCAATGGATCGCGAAATTATCACGCACTCACCGACTAGCGCCCGGCAAACATCAATACACTGAGCTGGCGTCCCCAAAAAATCACGAGCGTCCAATCTTGCTCGTGATTCACTGTCACCTATCTCTGGTTTTGCACCGTCTTTCTCACAAGTCATCCCTGCGCCAATAAGTTGCGCAGGTCAATCACGGCAGCATTGGCACGGGAAATATACGACGCCATAATTAATGAATAGTTGGTGACAAAACCAAATCCACGGCCATTTAATACAACCGGACTCCATATTGGTTCCTGGGCACCCTCCAGCTCACGCACGATTTGCTGCAAACTAATCCTGGCATTCTTCTTTTTCAGGACATCAGCAAAATCCACTTCAATGGCTTGCATAAAATGTATCAATGCCCAAGTGGCACCTCGCGCTTCGTAAAAGACGTCATCAATTTCAAGCCAGGGTGTTTTTACCTCTATTACAGTTGCAGCTGAGCCCGACTGGACAGCACCGGCATCGCCGGCAAGATCCGTGTTGATCCGTGTTTGTCCAACACTGGCACTCAGACGTTGCGACAAACTGCCTAGCCGCTTTTCAACAATGGCCAACCAGTCACGCAAATTATCGGCGCGAGCAAAGAACTGGGTTTTATCAGCGCCTTCCAATGATAAACCGTTGGCATAATGCGTAACTGCCCTGATAGCTTTTCTATACTGTTGTTCACTTGGAGGGAAAAGCCAGGAACTGTTATCAAAGTTAAACAACGGTTCCGCTTCAGAAAGCTGCTTGTTTTCCACCGACTGCGATTGAGAACGGCTCATGTCGTTGCGCAATGACCGCGCCAGATCCCGCACCTGGACCAATACACCGTATTCCCAGTTTGGTACATTATCCATCATTACACCAGGCAGCATAACATCGTTACTTAAATAACCACCCGGCTTTTCCAGTAACACCCGTGCTACACGCGCCAGTGTCATTGAGGTCATGTACCCAGTCACCATTTCATTTGGCCCTGGCCCGACTTGTCCTATCTGGTGCACCTCAAACCGGTCCGGTTCCTGTCCCCATAAAAATGCCAATAGAAAAAAAACCAGGGCAGCAATCAGCATTATGGCGCCAGAAGCGCCGGCAACCCCTCTACTGCGCCATGAGCCGGGATGAACCAGCGTAGCTACCCGGTCGGTAATTCTCTTAACATGATCAAATATTTTTATTGGCATAAAATATCTACTGATCGCCTAAATGGCTATTTAACCCATATTTTTATAACTATTTGTAAATTAATGTAATTATGCGCTAATTATCATTGTAACACTGTTACTTTACCGGCTATAGCAATGCTATTTCCATTTTTTATACATGCTTATAGGGTTTTTTGTAAGGTTTCTGTAAGTCAGTACTGAGTATAGTTATTGCCTGAGGGATGGGGGTTCCTCGTCAGCGCATGCCAGGATTGACTGGTATCGATATCGACCATGGATGGAATTGCAACAATTATCCAAGGTGATTCTAACCAGGCAACGGCTATGACAAAAACAATTCGAAAAGGCGAACGACGCCGAGATCCGCGGCGAACGGTAGACGTCAATACCACACTAATATACAAAGATCTTTCCATTGCTGACTGCCACACTCGGGATATCGGGCTTGGTGGCGCCTTTGTGTGCACACCCACGCCGCCGCCACCGATAAATGCGAAAGTCAGACTGCTGCTTATTAGACGCGACAGAGCGGTTCCGCTGGCACTGGAAGGCACGGTGCTTAATACCACGAATCAAGGCGCAGCACTGCAATTCCGGAATATCAGCAAGGAAGTAAATGATGTATTGGTGGATATTCTTTTCTCCTGGCAGCCACCTGCGGCCATGAGATCGACTCAACCAAATATCGGCAGAGAAAAAGAGCTCGCCTGGAGGAAATAGAAAAACTGGCTCCCCCTCTGATATTAGTCAACTTTATCTGCAATCTTTTGCGCGACCGCCGCGATAATGACTCGAGCCAGGGCTTTTATTTCGGTATAATTCGTTTCACACCGAAGACATTTCCGACTAAAACGATCACGAAATCGGCAAAAATAAAATAATAAAAATCTTGTGTCGCTGACTTAAAAAATAAGGAGCTATCTATGGCGCCGGAAGACTACGAAATATTACTTTGGATACTCGGAGACCGAGTCGCGCAATTCAACTTTATGGCCATGAGCATGGTCATCGCCTGGTCCATGTTAGCGCTATCTTACGAGATCTGCCAGCGGCTATGGCAACACCTTCAATTTCGCCTGGATGATGGTTTTTGGAATGATACCCTGCTGCTAGATGGGCCCGATGATCGACCGCGCCGAGACAGCACTATAACAAATCTTAATCTGTATGAGCGATTGACAAAACAATCCGGATTTATTGCCTAGAGCTTGTAGTCTGTCTTCATTTTTGTCATTAACTCAAAATGCCGAAGAAACGGTTTAGCCAATGACGGATTGCTGATCATTTTTCGATATTCTCCTTGCTTGAATTCAAGCTTGCCCTGAGCCACAGCAATCCCCAGATTTGCCAGCCCGAATCCTTTGGTAATCCAGGTCTTCCAATCCATTATATCGGCACGCAAATCCCAATTAAGGGCCTGATTCTGATATTCGCTCACCAATATTACTTTTCCATCTTCGACAAAAATAACGCCTCTTGGGTCTCTTTCTCCCTTATAGCCATAGGCAATAGCCGAATGAAAATCGGCTTTCTTCAATCCCTGCACCATTTCCTTGTCGGCGTTCCATAACAAGGCAAACTCCTGCAACCACTCTTTGGAAAATATTACTGCCATGGATCACCCCTTAATTACTTTAATTAAATAATATAATAAGCGATTTATTAAATGATGCTATTGCGGTGTGTTTTATAAATGCCAAACATATAATGGTCAACCAGTATTTTCACGGCCCCTGCTCTTTGCTACCTACAACTAGAACAATGTAGTTTTATAATGACGCTCCTCTCCCGGCAACCGCACGATATCGCCGGTATGCACGGCGAATGAACCTGTATTACGATCCTGATAATAAAGTTTTAGTGTTTCATGTATAACTGGAAAAGCCATTTTTTCCCAGGGGACGCTCTCTTCATCATATAAATCTACCTCCAGACTTTCCTGCCCCGGGCCAAAATCCAAATCCAGCAGTTTCGCTCTAAATATTACGTAAACCTGATTAACATGAGGTAAATTGAACATCGTATACAAAGACAGTGTATCAACTCTTGCATTAGCCTCTTCCAGCGTTTCCCGAATTGCGGCCTGCTGTACTGTCTCGTCATTTTCCATGAAACCGGCGGGCAGGGTCCACAATCCGTAACGCGGCTCGATGGCTCGTTTACAGAGCAGTATTTTTCCCTTCCATTCCGGAATACAGCCAGCGACTATATTTGGATTCTGATAATGAATTGTGTTGCAGGAATCACACACGTGGCGGATACGTGTATCTCCCTCGGGAACACGGGTATGTACCGCTGCGCCGCAATGACTGCAGTATTTCACGAACGTGATTTTCCAATAAATTCCATGGCTGAATTCTACCACTATTTTACCGAATTCAGAGGCCGACTTATCAACCGGGGTGGCTAGGCCCGGCCAGAGGCAAAAAAAGTGGCGCTCATACGGTTTAGCGCTTTGCGGTACGTATCAAACATTTCCGATAACTGACAAAAGACCTCTCTCAAGCCAAGCTCGTCAGCAAGACGATGGCCAGCCGCTTGACTGTAGCTGGACTGACCTTGCTCAAGATAATAATTGATGTTCAGAGGTCGGCGACCATACTGATATCTATTGTTAATCCAGCTCGAATACAAACCAGTTAGATAAAGTGAATAATTTCCAATATGGCAGTAAATAATAAACTGTCGATGAGAATCAGCTGACTGAGCCTCGGCAAGCATGTCTACGATATATTCAACAGGTTTAATGTCAGTGTTACGTATGCGATAAACACGATCAGTAGGCACAAATAAACTGAGTAAGTTGGCTATATAGTTAACAACTCTTCTTCCATTCCTTGAACGGTCCTGTTCTACGCTTCGTCTCAAAAGTACATTAAAAAAGAGAAACGGTGAGACATCAAGTAATAATGATTTCTGGTCAGTGATGCTTTTGAACACATAATCACTGTCCAGCAAGGAATCAAGCGTCGTCGGCATCTGATGAAGAAGGTTCACTACTTCCCGATAGTCCTTACCAGGCGAAGGAAAGTTTTCTATCAAAAAACGCAGATCGCGATCTTCCAAACGGGCCAAGCCCGTATGCGCAAAATCTGGTCTCAGCATTGGTATTGCCTCCGGTCTTTTCAAAACTCCTGTTATTAATTAAAGACCATTTCCAACCCATTTTTCCAGGTTCACCACGTACCGCTAATCAGGCGCCGAGTCGACATCACTAGCCGAAATAATCCGGCTCATTACCGGGGCGCCACTTAATATTACACCCCATGCTCGGCTTCTGCTCTTCGGGCGGCGCTTTCCCGACCAACAGCGCATCCACTGCCTGACCGAGACTTCGCCCTGTTACCGGAATACTGCTTCCTGGACGACTTTCATCAAACTGTCCACGGTAAAAAAGCCTGCGCTCCTTATCAAACAGGAAAAAATCCGGGGTACAAGCCGCCCTATAGGCTTTTGCAACACCCTGAGACTCATCATACAGATAAGGAAAGCCGTAACCGGCTAGCTGTTTTTCCAATACCATCTTCTCCGGTGAATCGTCCGGATAGTTATTTGCATCATTACTATTAATGCCAATAACCTGCAATCCTTCTTCTTCGTACTTCCGAGCAAACTCGGCCAGAGCACTGCTCAAATGTTTTACATAAGGACAATGGTTGCACATAAATACAATCAACACAGCCGGTTTATCCCCGAAATCTGCCAGACTTACCGGTTGTCCGTCTGTGCCGGGTAGTGAAAAATCTGGTGCCGTTGTACCAAGCTCAAGCATGGTTGATAAGGTTCGTGCCACTGATTCCGCTCCTGATCTCGAATTTATAGCCAATATTATCTTTCCTGGTTCACAAAAGAACAAGCGGGATCACCAGTTTGTTTTCATGGACTCTATAGCCAGTTCACCTTGAAATAACATCGCCCATTTGCCCCACATAGACTTGGATATGCCCAAAACTTGTGGGAAGATAGCGACCACCTGAAAATACCATTGCGGAGTTTTTGGGGAACACAGGAACATTATCAGAGGAGCAATCATGAAAGCGATGTTATGGGCAGCAGCAGCTACAACGATTATTGGCATTAGCGCCTGCACCAAAGAAAAAGTTGAACTCACGTCCGATGAACAAAAGTTCAGTTATGCGGTGGGTTTCCAGATGGGCCAGAATCTCAAACACCAGAATCTCGACCTCGATACAGCTGCGCTGTCTCAAGCAATTAAGGATGTGCTAGCAGACAAGGAACCCCAGGTGACTAAAGAAGAGATGCAGGCTGCTATTCAGGTGTTTCAACAGAAAAAAATGAAGGAAAGGGAGGATCTCGCCATAACTAACAAGGAAGCAGGAGAAAAATTCCTGGAGGAAAACAAGAAGAAGGCGGATGTGAAGGTACTCCCAAGCGGTGTTCAGTATAAGGTTATCGAAGAAGGCACCGGTAGAAAGCCAAAACCTACTGACATGGTCGTCGTTCATTACCGTGGCACTCTAATCGATGGCACCGAATTTGATAGTTCTTACAAACGCCAGGAACCGGCGACTTTCGCGGTTAACGGCGTAATTAAAGGCTGGCAGGAAATTATCCCAATGATGAAGGAAGGCGCGAAATGGCATGTCGCCATCCCCGCAGACATGGCCTATGGGCCACGCGGTGCCGGGGGACTCATCGGGCCCAATGCCACGCTTGTTTTTGAGATAAATTTGCTTGGGATCAAAGGCGAACCCCAGAGTGATGCAAAAAAGAATAATATGAAATAGAACTAAGATATCGATAAAAAAGCCAGGCGTTATGCCTGGCTTTTTTATTAGTGTTCGCGTGTTGCTTTGAATTTAATATCCGGCCAGCGCTCCATTGTTAAATTCAGATTTACCCGGGTTGGAGCAAGGTAGGTAAGGCGGTCTGCGCTATCCAGGGAAAGGTTGAGTTCCGCCTTTTTTCGAAAATCCGCCAGCATTTTTTCATCGTCGCATTCAATCCAGCGCGAGGCGACTACATTGATGTTGTCATAAGTACATTCCACACCGTATTCGTCTTTTAATCTAAAAGCAACAACATCAAACTGCAGTGCACCAACAGCGCCAAGAATGAGATCATTGCTAGCCAACGGTCGAAACACCTGGGTAGCACCTTCTTCACTCAGTTGATCGAGACCCTTTTGCAGGGCCTTCATGCGCAATGGATCACGCAAAACAACACGGCGAAACAACTCCGGAGAGAAGTTTGGTATGCCGGTAAACTTAAGCACTTCTCCCTCTGTAAATGTATCACCAATTTGTATTGTACCGTGATTATGCAGTCCGATGATGTCTCCAGAATAAGCTGTCTCTACCTGTTCACGGTCACGCGCCATAAACGTTATGGCGCCAGCAACCTGCACTTGTTTCCCAAGACGTACCTGATAAAGTTTCATTCCCTGGCAGTACTTGCCGGAAGTAATACGCAAAAAAGCGATCCGATCCCTGTGCTTGGGATCCATATTGGCCTGTATTTTAAAAACAAAACCCGAGAAACTATCCTCTGAAGGTTGTACCTCCCTTGTTTGTGTTGCCCTGGCACGAGGTGAAGGAGCATAGTCAACAAAGGAATCAAGCAATTCCTTGACCCCGAAATTGTTGATCGCAGAGCCAAAGAATACCGGTGTTAATACGCCTTTCAAATAAGCATCAATATTAAATTCATGGCTTGCTCCTTTTACAAGCTCGATCTCATCCCTTAATTCTGCAGCCATGTGTCCCAATCTTTCGTCCAATTTAGGATTGTCAAGTCCGGCGACAATTTCTCCTTGCTGAATTTTTCCTCCATGTGTTGCGCTAAAAAAATGCACCTGATCTTTAAGCAAATGATAAACACCTTTGAATCGCTTGCCGCTCCCTATCGGCCATGTGATGGGCGAACACCTAATCTTAAGGATATCTTCTATCTCATCCATCAACTCAACCGGGTCTCTGCTCTCTCTATCCAGTTTGTTAATGAATGTCATGATGGGCGTATCGCGCATACGGCAGACGTCCATCAATTTAATAGTCCTGGTTTCCACACCTTTGGCGCTATCTATAACCATCAAGGCAGAATCCACGGCAGTTAATGTGCGATAGGTATCTTCAGAAAAGTCTTCATGACCAGGCGTGTCCAGCAAGTTCACCACGCGACCATTGTAAGGAAATTGCATAACAGATGACGTTACTGATATACCACGCTGCTGCTCCAACTCCATCCAATCAGACGTGGCATGACGAGCCGCCTTGCGCCCTTTGACTGTTCCCGCCAACTGTATCGCACCGCCAAACAACAACAGCTTTTCAGTTAATGTGGTTTTACCAGCATCCGGGTGAGAAATGATGGCGAAGGTGCGCCTTAGACCAACATTGTCTGAAATTTCATTCATAAATAGAGAAAATGGCGCAAAAGAAATAATTGTAAGAAATTAGCTATACCGCTCACCAAAAAACAAGCCCTGCTATAAAGCAGGGCTCCGAAATAAAAGACGTAAGTAATATTAACTTACCGGGGTAACATCAGTTGCCTGCAATCCTTTTGGGCCCTTTTCAACTTCATAACTAACCGTTTGCCCTTCCGCCAAAGATCGGAAGCCATCACCTTTTATAGCTGAGTAATGAACAAACACATCATCACCGCCTTCTTGCGGGGAGATAAAGCCAAAACCTTTGGCATCGTTAAACCATTTAACAGTTCCTGTGCGCATAAATAAAACCTCTAATGTTTGAAAATGAACAACCAGCAGATCGAGAAAAGAAACTTCCGGACGAACCAGGCGGGACTTCCAAACAAAGGCATTTCAAGAACTGCAACGGGCGCCAGTATAACCACTTGCCCGTGTTACGAGCAAGTTGCCCGCCGGTAAGGACGAGACGGGAATCCTCTCTCTAATCCTTGGCTCTGTCTCCCCCGTTCTGGAAAGATTTTCACCGTCTTAGCGGCAAGATCACTTGCCATCCCACTATCTCCACAGCTACAAAACAGGTTCACCGCAAGATATTCCCAGCAATCAAGGGTCGAGACAGCCGGCGCTTCTTTTCATTGACATCCACCAACCTCTACCCTAAACTGTAGTTAGTTGACCAACTAATTTATTAACCAATGCCTAGAAGCAGCCATAAACGGGAACAATTACTGAATGCCGCGACCGATTTGGTTTATCGGCAGGGGTTCCATCGCACCAGCCTGGCAGATATCGCCAAGGCTTCGGAGGTGCCGCTGGGAAACGTCTATTACTATTTCAAAACCAAGGAAGACATCGTCCAGGCCGTCATGGAGAGGCGCTCTCATGAGTTCCTGTCATTGTTTGAAGGCTGGGACAAGCTGAATGACCCCAGGGCCCGTCTTAACGCCTTCCTGGAAATGGTTATCAGCATTTCCAGTACCCTGACTGAACACGGTTGCCCTATCGGCAGTCTCTGTCAGGAATTGGGGAAGGACCACCCCATTCATGCGTCGGCAGCAGCCGGGGTATTGAAAAACACGATAGCCTGGGTTAGCCAACAATACACAGAACTCGGACTAGCCAACGCCCAGGCGCTGGGGACGCAATTTGTCGCTCTGTTACAAGGCGCTATTCTATTAGCCAATACCCTGGGAGATCCCCTGATTTTGACGAAGCAAATGCATTATCTGAAGAACCAGATTGAAACTTTATAGCGATTCATTCGGCGTAAAAAACCATCAGCTTATGTACTTTCCAACAGGAGTCAAAAATGAGCCAACCCCTGGAAACCTCCGTTACCCTTGCAGATAAGCTGCAAACATTAGTACAGGATTTTATTTCTCAGCTTCCGGCGGATGCTCAACAAACAGTCGGTCAGTCATTTGAAAGACTGTTGACATCGAACACCGGGGCAAATGCTATTCAAGAGGGAGACAAGGCCCCGGATTTTGTTCTTCCCGGTGTCAACGGCAACCCGGTGCAACTCGGAAAACTCCTCGAAAAAGGGCCAGTTGTTTTGAGTTTTTATCGTGGGGGCTGGTGTCCTTTTTGCAGTCTTGAGTTCAAGGCGCTTATTAATATCCTTCCCCAGATTCAGTCTCTCGGTGCACAGTTGATCGGTGTGTCGCCGGAAACCCAAGATACGTCAGCCAAAACTGTAAGAGATCACAGCATTCCTTTCGAGGTATTAAGTGATCAGGGCAATGTCGTTGCTCGTGACTATGG
>JAOUNW010000121.1 GCA_029880755.1 Gammaproteobacteria bacterium | reverse complement strand
ACGTTAATTCCGCGTGTTTCGGAAAACAGCGTTGGCAACAGGCTTATCGCAGGTGCGCTTGTCCTAAGTTCGGTGAACTAATGGCATCCGACAGCCGGCTGTTTAGGGCTTATTGGCGACAAGTAAGAATACCGGGTATTCCTTGCCTTCTTTATTAACCGTATGAGCGGTTGTGAAGTTGATGTCGCTAAAGCCATGTTTTTCCATGATTGCCTGCAAAGCTTGGCGATCAAAGCCTGAATGGTATACACCCTTGATATCCGCCGGATGAAAACTGCCGTCTTCCTTGTCCAGGTCCGCCAGGGCGACTTTGGCGCCGGGTTTCAAATGCTCAGCGAAACGTTGCACCATTTTATCGGTGTCCGCCACGTGGTGCATCGCCATCGCGCTCATGATCAGATCGAAACGTGTGTCCAAGGGCTGGTCGGTGATGTCCTGGCATAACACTTCCACTTTGTCGCGCAATGTTTGTTTGGCCAGCAGCTGTTCCAGCATCGCTTGGGAAACATCCACCGCGGTGATCTTGCGCACGCGGGGTGCCACCTGGGACGTGATCAGACCGGTACCGGCGCCAAAATCCATCACATGCATGTCTGCATTCAGCTCGAGATTTTTGAGAATACAGCTACCGATGCCTGAGGACAGGGCTTTGACCATGTCGTTGACGTCCCAGTCTTTTGCTTTGTCACTGAATAAATCTGCCATTCTTGACTCCAATGGTTTATATCAATAGAAGGTTAAAAACATATTCAAGGATTAATCCCCTGAATAAAAAGCCGTACGACTTTCTCTACATGACTGCGTTGCGCGGCATCATGCATTTTATTGTCTGCTCCCGTCAGTTGCTGGTTGCGGGGCGCCAGTACCATGGTGGCGAACATCCGGGCATGAAAAGGGATGTCCTCCAGTGTGCCGCAGCGTTGTTGCAGAAAAGTTATCAAAGGTTGGATAACCTGTTGCGGTCCGGTACTGGTAAACGCCTGATTCAGATTTTCCTGGGCGCCTTCACTTAACATGAGGCGATAAAGTCCCAGTGCCTCCGGTTGCAGATGAAAGGCGAGCATTTGCACGCCAAAACCATTAAGTTCGTCGGCAAGGGATCTATCACCAAATTCATAGGGTTCAAAACGGTTTTTCCGGACATGCGCCATGACCGCCATGAACAGTTCTTCTTTCGAAGGAAAGTAGCGATAAACGGTTTGTTTCGTGACCCCCGAAAGTTCCGCAATGCGGTCCATGCCACTGGCCCCATACCCCTGTTGCAGGAACAGCGTCGTCGCCGCGGCAATAATGTCGCCGTGTTTCCGGGTCGCGTTGGCCAAGGATTTG
The DNA here is from genome assembly GCA_029880755.1 of Gammaproteobacteria bacterium. GTDB lineage: Bacteria > Pseudomonadota > Gammaproteobacteria > Acidiferrobacterales > SZUA-150 > JAOUNW01. The sequence goes on along the minus strand of JAOUNW010000121.1, from coordinate 4,674 downwards.
GACATGGATTTCCTGTGAATCATACTTAAGGGTATGACAATATCATACCCTTAAGTATGATTGAAGTGTATGTGCGGCTTTAATACAGGAAAAATTTCTAACATATTGTAAATAAAGTAAAAAATTCTTGGTTTCCGCTTATGTTGCGCTTCGGGTTGGGAGGGGTGCTGGTATATTGCCTATTTTTTACCGTTAAAGGACATGGAAGGCGAGCAGCCAAGGGGCTTGCTGAAGTATGACGGCGCAGTTGTGGTAACGGAGGAGGTTAACATCCCGCGCGCGCCTTCCCTGGCTGCGGGCGGTGGATTTCGGCTAGTTGGCGGTGATTCCTTCGCTGTTCACTCGGAATCCCTTCGTGGTGCTTTCGGTATTCCAGTTGATATTGCCATTTTCATCAAAAATTAAGTCGTATACATAGTCCCGGTTCAAGGATTTGCGGTAGCGTAATTTCGGCAACACGTTAGCGGTGATGCTGTGATCAAGTTCGGCATCGCTCTGTTGCCGGGTCAGTTCGGTGGCGATGTCGTGGGTGAGTTGATCATTTATGGGCAGATCCATGATGCTCCAGGAGGTTGCGGATGGCGGCAGGTTTATTGACCAATGGTAATCCCAATTATCGGAATATGGTGATCCTTGATAATGGATTTCGTAGTCTAAGCCGAAGTAGCTTGCGCGGGTATTACCGGACGCGGCCCAGCGGATAACGCGCTCCCTTGCAGAATTGTTAAAGTGAGTGACTCTCAAGTCGGAGAATTGCAGATCCACATTTTGCTGAGTGACGGTGCTGAGCCATCTAGCTTTCTCATTGCCATCGATCATGCTGTATATGTAAAAAAGGCGGTTATCAGCCTGCAGGGCGTCCGGTATCTGAAAGTTTACGCTACCCGGATTCGTCTCGAAGTCGATCAGGTTGCTGTGCCAGTAACTGTTTGCTGCGGCCGGCGCGCCTGAGTCTCCCCACACGTAGCCGGGATCGCGGTAGAGTGCTATCCCCGCGTAAACAATGTCTCCATCCGGCGTTATGGTGGCAGATATCCCTTTGAAGCGATTGCTGTACTCCAGGGTATAGGTATTGCCATCGATGATTTCCTGATCCAGAAGAAAGGCGTAACCAATGATGTCGTTTGAATAATCGAGTACTTCCACTACGAGGCTGAGTTTGCCGTCGTCCTGCACATCGTCCGGGCAGACAAAGTAGTCATAGATCTTCGTACCGCTAAGGTCGGGGTAAAAACTGCCCGGTGTCTGCATCTGCACTGAATCAGCTTCTACCGGCAGCCCGCTGAGGTCGATCTGAATTTTCGCCAGCTGGCCACTTGCAGGATCTGCACTTCCGTTATAGCAATAAGTTTGCGAATCATCGGAAATATATAATTCATATTCGCCTACCCACGGCGCGACTTCCACAAAGCTTGTGATTTCGTATTCGTTCCATCGCGAATTACTCTTGTGGTAGATGGTAATAGTAATCGTATCTCGGCCCACGTCACCGAAATCCACTACGCCATCGTCGCCGCTGACCCGCACATTTTCCGCGTCGAAACTTACGTTGTCCTGGTTATAAAGAATAGCCGTGACGTTGTTGACTGGAGCCCGGGTTTCATCATTCACCATGGTTAACTTGAGATGGGTGTTGGGTTTGTGCTCTTCGCAGGCAGTCAAAACCAACGCGCTTAGCAGCAACGCGAAGAAAATCTTTGAGGTATTCAACATATTACGCGCCCTCCTTGGGACTTAACGACTTCTTTATAGTGATAGATTATCACCGGTTCTCAGCTGGCTTCAACGCAGTGTTTCTATCTTCTATTGCAGAGTTTGCGCAAATTAAATTTCCAGATAAAGCTGGCAAGGATTGCTCGCCTTAAGTACATAGTTTGCGCCACGGGAGTCGGCTATAGGGTAACTCGCAATGTGCTGTGGTGGCTGACGTAGGGTGAGCATATCGCTGCAGACTGGAAGGCCGGTACTGGTGTGTTGGAAAACATGCCTGCATAAGCTTGTATCATAAGGTTTGAATTTATATATCATTTCACGTTCGAGGTTGCGCCACGTAAAGTGATGGAAGCTTTATGGTGGTAGACATCACAATGATGTTGTTCTCGATAATATTCCGTATTTAGTGAAGAATCAGCCGATAGCCGATAGCCGATAGCCGGTAGCCGATGTGAGGTCGTGGATTCAATAGATTCGGGAAGATGTGCAATTTTGCAGGGGTGATCTTTTGGCTTTAGGATGGCTGCTGGATGTCCTGGCTTTCACGCCTGACTTTCCATTGTGTACTCCCTTGATTTCATGCAAATAAATGGAGTACAAGATAATACCCATTGTTTTTATATCATAAATAATTTATGTTTATACGTATTGAATTTTAAGACAACCTGTTCGACTGTGAGGTGCTTGTTTTATGAAGCCACCGGGTTTCTGTTTTAACCGTCATGCTTTATGTGTTCTTGTCACCAGTTTTTGGCTGGTATCAATTTACGGATGCTCATCACCCTTAATACCAGAGCCACCGAATTCTGAAAGTGACAATACCAGGGGCTCGTCCGGCAACAGCGATGATGTGTCAAACTGGTATATCAAAGAATATGAGACCACAGGTGAAGCTTATCTGGGAACAAGTTTTCAGGTATTCAGCGGGCTGAATAAATCCAATGCGCGTTTTGTAGCGGTGCATGGTAGAGACGGAAACTGGATTGAACTAGACGGTACTTCCGGTTTTTATGTGATTCCCGAAAGTCAACGGCATAGCCTGCTAGAAGCGATTATCGTTTGCCCCAGCACGACAGATAAGGTTGAAGCCCAGGTAATAGCGATTCCAAATGTTCATTTTGAGGGAAACCCATCACGAATATTGGAAGCCAACGCACTTCAGCTTGCAGACCCGGAAATCATTCTATGCAATCCCCAGCATGGGGAAAATGGACTCTCGCTTCAAATCGAGGGTGTCCTTAACGGTGATTTTACTGAAGCTACGTTGTATTACGGCAATAAATCCATTGTGATCGACCCCACGACTGGCGGTTTCAGCTTTTTCGCCGATATTGACTCCAAAGACCTCTTCATTATCGGTAAGAATGGAAATGGCGAAGACAAATTTCTCGTTGTTCGCAATTATTCCCGATGGACCGCCGACAAACAACTGGTGCTTGATTTTGATCAGGCAGGTTCCTTGTCAAGAAAAAGCTACTCCATTCCCGCTGTCAACACAATTCTATCGCAGGCAGAAATTTCAGGAACCACCTATCTTCACACTGAACCAGCGACGTTCTTTCTTTTTAACAGTAACTACATTCTTGAAGCGCAGTTCTCGCCTTCGTTACCATCGCGGCAAACCTACGCGTTACTGGGAGAAACTGCAAACTTGAAAAATGGGGGTTCTGTCAACCCGAGTCACTCCTACCTTGCGCTTGCATCCGAATCAAGTCAAACGAGCAAACCCGATTGGTATGTTACGCGTATTACACTGGATGACATTACCGATCCGGGAAATTCTCGCACCTTGAGATATATATCGAGAAAGGCCAAAACATTAAGCTTTACTTTTTTTCCAAAAGCCTACGAAAGGCCTAGTTTCGTACCAGGTGGGGTTCTTGATGTCAGTTGGTATGCGTATCACTCGGGGCAGACAAGAACTGTTCACAACACCTATACGTTGAACTTAAAAAAAGGTGACTCTGTAAACTGGAGATTTCTGTGGTCCGATGCCTATTTCCCCGAACCAAACGGCGTGCACCACTTCGCATTTCCAGATCTGACTCATCTTCCGAATTGGAATGCCGCCTGGGCCCCAAGTACACCGGGAGATGGCAGCGTTAGCTGGGAATTCTCATCATTCGAACTCGATGCGGAAATGCTGTTTGATTTTATCTTGGGAGAGCCTGACATGCAGTTTTATGAAACCAAGCAAACGGGATCCCTCTAGCAGCAGGGCGCGACGGTTCGGGTACCATGACAGATTCTCCTGATCCCTCTTTTGATGTCTAACCCGTCCAAATCGCGAGCTTCATCCATGTACACATGAAGTTGCTTGATGTCAGCCAGCCAAAAAAGCTATCACATATTGCTTGCCGGTACCTCTTTTGAATCTACAAGTTTAACAGATAGGTGTCCCTTGTCAGAATGTCCTAGTTGATCCTATGACACATCTAGTGTGCCGGCTCTTCCATCACGTGCAGAGCTCGTGTGTGTGGAGAAGTATTGTGTCCGTAATAAACAACAATAAGCAGCCTTCTATTTGCAGCCTATAAAGAAGATTTATTCCAATAATTTTAACTGCATGGCTGCTATCCAACGGGAAAGTTACACAAACGAGTTTGGAGAGCCAGCTTCCCACAACCCTGAATTCGGCTCAATGAGACAGCCGGGGAGCGCCCGTGGTTTTTCGACCCGGCCGGTGATGCTGCGATCGCTTCACCAGGTAATGAAAAAACGACCGTAATATATTGCTGAAGGTCAGCGGCACATAAACGGTTAAACCATGGCCTTTAGCGTAGTCAGGATTCATTGCAATATAAAACCGCACATCGGCATCGGGGTCCTGGCGCCATTTTGATGTGGCGTGTTCGCTTTCCACGGTAATCCAGCCGATGTCACGGACCATGGGATTCTCCCGGCTTACTAGCGGCACGTCAAAACTATCGATCAGGGCGCAGGCCAGTGATTGCATTGCCG